>NZ_LMER01000015.1:69487-312409 GCF_001426435.1 Angustibacter sp. Root456
GGCCCGTGTCGGGGCCAGCTCGACCGACAGAGCGGACCGGTAGAGGCGCTCGGCGCGCTTGCCCAGCCCGGCGGCCTGCCCCGGCTTGAGGTCCGCCACCACCGAACGCAGCCACGCACCGGCCGTCCGGGTGCCGTCCTGCCCGGGGATCCCGCGACCGTCGACTTCACCTAGCACGCGCAGGGTCTGGCCCTCGCTGCGGCGCCGAGCCCGGTCCAGCGCGGCCGCCACGGTCTTCAACGCCGGGTTGGGCAGCTGCCACAACGGCAGCGCGGACAGGCGGTCCAGGGCGTCGTCGAGGTCGGACAGCACGACGTCCAGCGCGAGTGCGCCGCCGCCGTCCGCCCGATTCGTCATGCGACAAACCTACGCACCACCACCGACAGCCGCGCTGTCCCGCAATGGGTCTGTGGACAACGACCGTTGCTGTGACAACTTGTGGATAACGCCCCGCGCTACCCCTCGACGACGACGTCCTTCCAGAACGCCACCCGGTCCGCGATCTCGGCTGCAGCCTGCTTGGGCTCCGGGTAGTACCAGACCGCGTCCTTGCTCACCGCGCCGTCGTGCTCGAGCGAGTAGTACGACGCCGTGCCCTTCCACGGGCACACGGTGTGAGTGTCGCTCTGGCGCACGACGTCGTCGCGCAGCGCCGACCGTGGAAAGTAGTGGTTGCCCTCGACGACGACCGTGTCGTCGCTCTCGGCGATGGTCAGACCGTTCCAGGTCGCTCGGGCCACAGCTCCTACCTCTCGTCCAGCCGCGCGCGTGCCGCACCGAAGTCGTAGTGCACTCCGGTGATCTCCTGCGAGCGCTGCCACAGCGCGGCCGCCAGGTCGGCGTCGTACGCGGGCTGCGCGGCCGACGTCCGAGCGGGGTGCCCGCGCCAGCCACCCCAGGCATCCGGCCCGAAGTACTCCGCGCCGACGACGTCCGGCATCGCGGCCGCGTAGAGCGAGGGCCACGACCCCCTCTCGGCCGGCTGGGCGACGAGCCGCGAGACGCGGTCGACCACCGCGCCGAGCAGCCCCTTGCCGAGCGGACCGTTGCGCATCAGCTCGGTGGCGGCGTACCCGGGGTGGGCGGCCACGCTCACGAGCGACAGCCCGGCCTCGTCGACCAGCCGCTGCAGCTGCATGGCGAACAGCAGGTTCGCCAGCTTGCTCTGCCCGTACGCCGCCCACGGCCGGTACGACCGCTCGCTGTCGAGGTCGTCGAAGTCGATGCGCCCCATGCGGTGCGCGTTGCTCGACACCGTGACGACCCGCGCCGCGCCGAGCGCGGGCATCAGCTCGCCGGTGAACGCGAAGTGACCGAGGTGGTTCGTGGCGATCTGCAGCTCGTGCCCGTCAGCGCTCACCCGGCGACGGCGCGGCGCCATCACGCCGGCGTTGTTGACGAGGATGTCGACCACCGGGTAGGTCGCGAGCACGTGCGCCGCGCACTGGCGCACCGACGACAGGTCGGCGAGGTCGAGCTCGAAGAGGTCCGCCTTCGCACCCGGCACCTGCACCCGCACCTGGCCCAGCGCCTCGTCGCCCCGCACCGCGTCGCGGCAGGCCAGCAGCACGTGCGCACCGCGCCGCGCCAGCTCGACGACGGTCTGCAAGCCGATACCGCTGTTGGCCCCGGTGACGAGGGCAGTGCGGCCGGTGAGGTCGGGCAGGTCGGACGGCGTCCAGCGGTTCGCGTTCACCCCACCATGTTCACTGCTGAGCGGCCGGTGCGCTCGCCCAACGCAACGCTCCCGGCGCTGAGGCGGGCACGGCCGGCGTCCGCGGTGGGACGGCGGCCACGCGCTCGTACGGCGCACCCGGGGCCGGGCGCGGGTCGGCGTCGCCCCGGTTGGGCCACAGCGACATCGCGCGCTCGGCCTGCGCCGTGATGGTGAGCGAGGGGTTGACGCCGAGGTTCGCCGAGATCGTGGACCCGTCGACGACGTGCAGCCCGGGGTAGCCGTGCACCCGGTGATAGGCGTCGACGACTCCGCGGTCGGGCGAGTCGCTGATGACGCACCCGCCGAGGAAGTGCGCGGTCATCGGCACGTTGCCGAGGTCGCCCAGCGCACCGCCCGCCTCGGCCCGCTGCCCGGTGCGCTCCTCGAGCCGGCGCGCCAGGCGCCGCACGGCGTCGTGGCCCGCGGGGATCCACGTGGGGTTGGGATTGCCGTGCCCCTGGCCCGACGTCAGGCCGACGCGCGAGAACCCGAGCCGGCCGAGCAACCGGTGGCGGCGCGGCGACACCGTGATGGAGTTGTCGACGGTCTGCATGACCAGGCCGATGATCGTGCGCTCGCTGAAGCTGCGGGCCGACAGCGACCGCGCGAACACCTCCGGGTGGCGCACCGCCCGCCCCAGGAACTTCACCCACCGCGGCACCCTGCCGCCACCGTCGACGAGGATCGTCGCGAGCAGCCCCATCGCGTTGGATCCCTTGCCGTACCGGCAGTTCTCGACGTGGGTGTCCGGCTGCGGGAAGAACGACGACGTGATCGCGACGCCGCGCGTCAGGTCGATCTCGGGCACGTGGTGCGTCATCGCACCCAGCAGCGCCTCGGAGTTGGTACGGGTCAGCACACCGAGCCGGCTCGACAGCCTCGGCAGCACGCCCTCGGCGCGCATCCGGTGCAGCAGGCGCTGGGTGCCCCACGTGCCTGCGGCGAGGACGACGTCGCGCGCCGTCGTGGTGCGACGGTCCTTGCGCGCCCACGCGCCGGTGCGCTCGGTGGTGACGGCCCAGCCCGCCGCCGGGTCCGCCGGGTCGAGCGGGCGGACGTCGACCACCGTGCGCAGCGGCTCGACGCGCACTCCCAGCCCCTCCGCGAGCGCCAGGTAGTTCTTCACCAGCGTGTTCTTGGCGCCGACCCGGCAGCCGACCATGCAGTTGCCGCACTGCGTGCAGCCGGTGCGGTCGGGGCCCGCTCCCCCGAAGTACGGGTCGGGCACGCGGCGCCCGGGCTCGCCGAAGAACACGCCCACCGGCGTCTTGGCGAACGTGTGACCGACGCCCATCTCGTCGGCCACCGCGCGCATGACCTCCTCGACGGGCCCCTCGCACGGGTTCGTGACCACGCCGAGCATGCGCGTCGCCTGGTCGTAGTGCGGCGTCAGCTCGTCGGCCCAGTCGGTGATCGCGGCCCACTGCGGGTCGTCGAAGAAGGGCTTCGGCGGCACGTAGAGGGTGTTGGCGTAGTTGAGTGAACCGCCGCCCACGCCCGCACCGGCCAGCAGGACGACGTCCGGCAGGCGGTGGATGCGCTGGACGCCGAAGCAGCCCAGGCGCGGCGCCCACAGGAAGCGGCGCAGGTCCCAGGAGGTCTTGGCCAGCTCGTCGTCGGCGAACCGGCGTCCGGCCTCGAGCACGAGGACGTCGTACCCCTTCTCGGCCAGGCGCAGTGCGGACACCGACCCGCCGAAGCCGGAGCCGATGACGACGACGTCTTGGTCGACGTCGTGGTCGAGGCGCTCCTCGACCGGGTGCCTCACCGCACCCCCACGCGCTTGAGCAGCCGCACGAGCACCGTGAGCACCTGCGCCCACCGCTCGTAGCCGAGACCGAGCGGTGGCCCGAAGCCGAGCAGCCGCTGGACTGTGACGTTCTGCGACTCGGTGTACTTCACGATGCCCTCAGCGCCGTGCCGGCGCCCCAGACCGCTCGCCCGCATGCCCCCCATGGGAGCGCCCACGCTCGCCCAGGCCGCGGCGTACGCCTCGTTGACGTTCACCGTGCCGGCGTAGAGCCGGGCCGCGATGCGGCGGCCGCGCGCGACGTCGCGGGTCCAGATGCTCGCGTTGAGGCCGTACTCGCCCTCGTTCGCGAGGCGCACGGCCTCGTCGTCGCCGCTGACCCGGCGCACCGACACCACCGGACCGAACGTCTCCTCGCCGTAGCAGGTCATCTGCGGTGTGACGCCGTCGAGCACCGTGGGCTCGTAGAAGAAGGGGCCGAGGTCCGGTCGCGCCCGGCCGCCCGCCAGCACCTTGGCCCCGCGGGCCACGGCGTCGTCGACGTGCCGGCGGACGGCGTCCAGCTGGCGCTGCGAGGTGAGCGTCCCCAGGTCGACGCTGTAGTCCATCGCCGGGCCGAGGCGCAGCGCGCGCACCCGGCCGAGGAAGCGGTCGAGGAAGGCGTCAGCGACCTCCTCGTGCACGAGCAGCCGCTCGATCGAGATGCACAGCTGCCCGGTGCTCGCGAAGCACGCGCGCACGGCGCCCTCGGCGGCGCGGTCGAGGTCGGCGTCCTCGGCGACGTAGAGGGCGTTCTTGCCGCCCAGCTCCAGGCTCGCGCCCACCAGCCGGCTGGCCGCCTCGCGCGCCACCAGCCGCCCGGTGTGGGTCGACCCGGTGAAGCAGACGTAGTCGGTGCGCTGCACGAGCTCGGCGCCGACGACCGGCCCCTCGCCCACCACGACCTGCACCAGCCCCTCGGGCACACCGGCGTCGCGGAACAGCTCGAGCGCCCGCAGCGCGGTGAGGACGGTCTGGGAGTCCGGCTTGAGCACGACGGCGTTGCCGGCGATGAGCGCCGGGATCGCGTCGCTCACCGACAGCGTCAGCGGGTAGTTCCAGGGCGCGATGATGCCGACGACGCCCTTGGGCAGGTGGCTCTCGACCGACTGCGACAGCACGGGGAACGCCCCCTGCCGCCGTCGCGGCTTGAGGTACGACGACGCCCGGCGCGCGTAGTGCCGCGCCACCATCGCGACGTCGAGCACCTCCTCGAAGGCGTGCGCCCGCGCCTTGCCGTTCTCGATCTGGATCAGGTCGAGCAGGTCGCTCTGGGCGTCGAGCACGCGGTCGTGCAGGTCGAGGAAGCGCCGCGCCCGGTCGGCGAGGTCACGCCGCGCCCAGCTGCGCTGCGCCGCGCGGGCCGCGTCGACCGCGACCTGCACGTCGTCCGGCGTGGACGTCGGGATGACGGCCACCGGCGCGCCCGTGGCCGGCGCCACGGGGGCGTAGGTCTCGGCGCGCGGCGAGGCCACGATCCGCTGCGTGAGACGCCGAGCGAGCGCCGGGTCGACCGCGTACGTGGCCGTGGCGTCGGTCTCGGGGTCCGCGATGGTGTCGGACATGCCGTCAGCGTAAGCGGCGGCTCAACCCCCTGGCTACCCGCGAGTAACTCAGGTCACGGGCCGGCGCCCGCGAACGCCGCGACTCAGGCGGGGGTGTACGGCGCGACGATGACCTCGACCCGCTGGAACTCCTTGAGGTCGCTGTAGCCGCAGGTGGCCATCGCCCGGCGCAGCGCGCCCACGAGGTTGGTCTTGCCGTCGGCGAAGCGTCCCGGGCCCTCGAGGATCTCCTGCAACGAGCCCAGAGTGCCCACAGACACCCGCTCGCCACGCGGCAGCTGAGGGTGGTGCGCCTCCGGGCCCCAGTGCCAGCCGCGGCCCGGCGCCTCGACGGCGCGCGCGAGCGCCGCGCCGAGCATCACGGCGTCCGCACCGCAGGCCACCGCCTTCACGACGTCACCGGAGCGCCCCATGCCGCCGTCGGCGATCACGTGCACGTAGCGGCCGCCGGACTCGTCCATGTAGTCGCGGCGGGCGGCGGCGACGTCGGCCACCGCGCTCGCCATGGGCACGTGCACGCCCAGCGTCGTGCGGGTGGTGTGCGCCGCTCCCCCGCCGAAGCCGACGAGCACGCCCGCGGCACCGGTGCGCATGAGGTGCAGCGCCGCGGTGTAGGTGGCGCAGCCGCCCACGATGACCGGCACGTCCAGCTCGTAGATGAAGCGCTTGAGGTTGAGCGGCTCGGCGTGCCCCGACACGTGCTCGGCGCTCACCGTGGTGCCGCGGATGACGAACAGGTCGACGCCGGCGTCGACGACGGTCTTCCACAGCTGCTGGGTGCGTTGCGGGCTGAGCGCCCCGGCCACGGTGACGCCCGAGTCGCGCACCTCGCGCAGCCGCTCGGTCACGAGGTCGGGGTTGATCTCAGCGGCGTAGATCTCCTGCATGCGGCGCGTGGCGGTCGACTCGTCGAGCGCGGCGATCTCGGCCAGCAGCGGCTCGGGGTCCTCGTAGCGGGTCCACAGACCCTCCAGGTCGAGCACGCCCAGGCCGCCGAGCCGGCCCAGCGCGATGGCCGTGGCCGGCGACATCACCGAGTCCATCGGCGCCGAGATCACCGGCAGGTCGAAGCGGTAGGCGTCGATCTGCCAGGCCACCGAGACCTCCTCGGGGTCTCGGGTGCGCCGGCTCGGCACCACCGCGACGTCGTCGAAGGAGTACGCGCGGCGCCCGCGCTTGCCGCGGCCGATCTCGATCTCGCTCACGTCGCCAGGCTACCGGGGCCGCAGCACCGGGCCAGCGACCCGACCCCCATACGAGGTTGCGATGAGGCAATGGTCGGACGTGTCGCTTGTCAGGAAGCCTCGCCCGCGGAGCGGACACCGCGCTCCTGAGTCGACAGATGGGCAGAAGCCATGAAGATCCCCGCTCGTGCCGTGGTGGCCGCCGCCGCTGCGGTCCCCACCGTCGCCGTCAAGAAGCCCTGGGTGGGCGGGCCGATCCCGTGGCTCTGGAGCTGCTGATGGTCGGGGTCGCCCTCACGGCCGTGCTCGTGGTGGGCTGCGCGGCGGCGACGGGTCTGGGGGCGCTCGTGCTTGCCCGAGGCGTTGGACGCACGCGGCTCCTGGGAGCCATCCCCGGCCTCGGGGCACTCGCCGCCATCACCGCCCTCCAGGCCGGCCACCTCATCAGCGAGGCGCAGTGGTCGGCGGCCTCAGCGGCGATCGTCCTCGTGGCCGCCGTGGTGACGCTGGTCGTGCGCCGGCGCAGCCCGCGCTAGCCGGCACCGCCGGCCACCGTGAGGCGCTCGACGTGCGGTGGCCGGCCGCCTGGCCGGCGTCCTGGCTAGGCTCGCCCGGTGACAGGCACGGAGCGCAACTGGGCGGGCAACGTCGCGTACGGGCCAGACGTCGTGCAGCGACCGACATCCGTCGACGAGCTGGCCGAGGTGGTGAGTCGCTCACCATCGGTGCGGGTGGTCGGCACCCGGCACTCATTCAGCGACATCGTGTGCACCGGCGGCACGCTCGTGTCGCTCGAGGCGCTGCCGACGTCCGTCACGGTGGACGCCGCCACCGCGACCGCCCGGGTCACCGGCAGCCTGCGCTACGGCGAGCTGGTGCCCCAGCTGGAGGCGGCGGGCTTCGCGTTGCCCAACCTCGGCTCGTTGCCGCACATCTCGGTCGCCGGCGCCTGCGCCACCGGGACGCACGGCTCCGGGCACGCCAACCGCTGCCTCGCCGCCGCCGTGCGCGCCGTCGACGTCGTCACGGGTGACGGCGAGCTGCGCACCCTCCAGCGCGGCGACGCCGGCTTCCCGGGCGCCGTCGTGAGCCTGGGAGCGCTCGGTCCCGTCGTCGCC
The DNA here is from genome assembly GCF_001426435.1 of Angustibacter sp. Root456. Taxonomy (NCBI): domain Bacteria; kingdom Bacillati; phylum Actinomycetota; class Actinomycetes; order Kineosporiales; family Kineosporiaceae; genus Angustibacter; species Angustibacter sp. Root456. Next base: position 76,861 of record NZ_LMER01000015.1, read on the forward strand.
CTCACGCTCGACGTGGAGCCGTCGTACCAGCTGCGGCAGGACGTCTACGAGGACGTGCCGCTTCGTCCCGACGACGTCACCGCGGCGCTCGCCGACGCCTACAGCGTCAGCCTCTTCAGCGACCTGCGCTCGCCCCGCTTCCGCAGCGCGTGGCTCAAGCGCCGGGCCCCGGACGGCGGCGACGTGCCTGCGCCCGACCCGACGTGGCACGGCGGCCGGCTCGCCACCACGCAGCACCATCCGGTGCCCGGCCAGCCGCCCGAAGGGACGACGCAGCAGGGCGAACCCGGGCCGTGGCACCTGCGGCTGCCGCACTTTCGGCTCGACGTCCCGCCGAGCAGCCGCGGCGCGGAGCTGCAGTCGGAGTTCCTCGTCGGGCGTGAGCACGCGGCCGAGGCCTGGAGCGTCGTGCGGGCCCTGGCGGACCGGCTCGCGCCGCTGGTGCAGATCGCCGAGGTGCGCAGCGTGGCCGCGGACGACCTGTGGCTCAGCATGGCGAGCGGCCGCGACAGCGTGGCCCTGCACTTCACCTGGGTACCGGACGTTCCGGCGGTGCGCGCAGCCCTGGGCGAGCTGGAGCGCGCGCTCACGCCGTTCGAGCCACGACCCCACTGGGGCAAGGTGTTCGTCACCCCGCTCGAGCAGGTGCGCGAGCGCTACCCGCAGGTGGAGGCGGCGGCGGCGCTGGCGCGCGAGTGGGACCCGGCCGGGACCTTCGCCAACGCGTTCGTCCGCGCCGCGCTGGGCCTTGCGAGGTAGCGGACGTCTCGACTCCTCGCCCAGCGACCGGTCAGTGCTGCGCGCCGGGGTGCTCGTCGTCCGGCACGGTGGCGTCGGCCGCCAGCTGCACGGCGTCCGGCTGCTCCTGGCCGCGACCGTCGGTGCGCGGCGACATGTCGGTGCCCACGGCCTCGTCGAGGCTGCCCTCGGCGATCTCGGCCTGGCTCGGCCCCGTGGCGTCGACCCCGCGCTCGTCGACGTTGCCGTCGACGTACGTGCCGTCGGACCGCTCGTCGTCCTTCAGGTGACCGCCGTGCACCTCGACCGGCGCGCCGGGCACGGTGGCCGAGGGCACTCCCGTGTTCTTCGTCGCGTCGGCCTGGTAGCCCTTCAGCTCCTCGTCGCTCATGCCTCCCACCGTGGCACCCCCGCCGCGCACCGCAACTCGGGCGATGGCCGCGCTCAGCGCACGGTCAGCGGCCGGTGTAGTTGGGGGCCTCGACGGTCATCTGGATGTCGTGCGGGTGCGACTCCTTCAGGCCGGCCGCGGTGATCCGGATGAAGCGGCCGTTGCGCTGCAGCTCCTCGATCGTGCGCGAGCCGGTGTACCACATCGACTGCCGCAGGCCTCCGACGAGCTGGAAGGCCACGCTCTGCAGCGGGCCGCGGTAGGGCACCTGGCCCTCGACGCCCTCGGGGATGAGCTCGTCGTCGGCCTGCACGTCGGCCTGGAAGTAGCGGTCCTTGGAGAACGACCGCGAGGCGCCGCGCGACTGCATCGCGCCGAGCGAACCCATGCCGCGGTAGGTCTTGTACTGCTTGCCGTTGATGAACACCAGCGCGCCGGGGCTCTCGTCGACGCCCGCGAGCAGCGAGCCGAGCATCACGGTGTCGGCCCCCGCCACGATGGCCTTGGCGATGTCGCCGGAGTACTGCAGGCCGCCGTCACCGATGAGCGGGACGCCCGCCGGCTTGGTGGCCAGCGACGCCTCGTAGATGGCCGTCACCTGCGGGACGCCGATGCCCGACACCACCCGCGTGGTGCAGATCGAGCCCGGGCCGACCCCGACCCGCACGCCGTCGGCCCCGGCATCCACGAGCGCCTGAGCGGCCGCCCGGGTGGCGACGCTGCCGCCGATGACGTCGACGTGCTTGGCCACCGGGTCGGACTTGAGCTGGGCGACCATCTCGATCACGCCGCGCGAGTGCCCGTGGGCGGTGTCGACCACGATGAGGTCGGCGCCGGCGTCGATCAGCGCCATCGCGCGCTTCCAGGCGTCGCCGTGGAACCCGACGGCCGCCGCCACCCGCAGCCGGCCGCTGTCGTCCTTGGTGGCGTTGGGGTACTTCTCGGACTTGGCGAAGTCCTTCACGGTGATCAGGCCGCGCAGGCGACCGGCGTCGTCGACCAGCGGCAGCTTCTCGACCTTGTGCTGGGCGAGCAACGCCATGGCGTCGTCGGGTGAGGTGCCCACGGGTGCGGTGACCAGCGGCATCGGCGTCATGACGTCGCGCACGCGACGGCTCAGGTCGCTCTCGAAGCGCAGGTCGCGGTTGGTGACGATGCCCAGCAGCAGGCCGTCGTCGTCGACCACCGGCAGACCGGAGACGCGGTACCGGCCGCAGAGCGCGTCGACCTGCGCCAGAGTCGCGTCGGGGCCGGTCGTCACGGGGTGGGTGACCATGCCCGCTTCGGACCGCTTGACGAGGTCGACCTGGCCCGCCTGGTCGTCGATCGACAGGTTGCGGTGCAGCACACCGAGCCCACCCTGGCGGGCCATGGCGATGGCCATGCGCGCCTCGGTGACGGTGTCCATGGGCGAGGAGATCAGCGGCATGCGCACGCTGATGCGCTTGGAGACCCGCGTCGAGGTGTCGGCGTCCGACGGGATGACGTCGCTCTCCTGCGGCAGCAGCAGCACGTCGTCGAACGTGAGCCCGAGGGCAGCGAACTTGTCGGGGACGACGATGCCTTCGTGGCTCATGCAGGCCTCTCTCGCGCAGCGGGGCAGATACTCCAGCCTACCCGGGCTGCACGGCCGTCCCGCCGCGCCCGCCCTGGCCGCCGCCGTGGCCACCCTGGCCTTCGCCGTGGTCTGCGTGACCGCCCTGGCCGCCCTGGCCGCCCTGGCCGCCGCCCTGGCCGTGGCCCGTGCCGCTCGAGGAACCCACCAGCGGCGCGACGCTGCCCGAGCCGGTCGTCGAGCCGCCGCGCTGCGAGCCCTTGCCGTGCGAGCTCTGCGAGCCACCGGACGACGCGCCGGCCCCGTGCGTGGGCCGGCTGGACTCCTTGCCGTGGCTGCCGGGTGCGCTCGGCACGCTCGTCGCGGAGTGCTCGGGCCCGTGGGTGGGCCGCGACGAATCGGGGCGGCCGGAGCCCTCGGGGGCGCCGGTGCCTCCGGACCCCTGGCCTCCGGGCTGGTCCACGCCGGCCGAGGAGCCCGGCCAGCTGGTGGCGCCCTGCAGTCGCTGCCGCAGCCGCGCGAGCGCCGCCTGCACCTCGGGCCCACCCTGCTCGGGTAGCTGGCGCGCCTGCGCCTCGAGCGTCGCCACGACCGTCGGGTCGACGACGGCGAGCCGCTCGGTGGCCTGCAGGCGCCGCCGCAGCTCGCTCGCAGCCGGGGCGGGGCCTGTGGAGTGCGCAGGCGCGTGGTCTGAGGCGGGGTCTGAGGCGGGGTCTGAGGCGGGGTCTGGGGCGTGCCGGTGGGTCACCTGGTCGATGAACGAGCTGACCGCGCGCAGGCCGAAGGCGCCAGCGGGGTCGCCCGTGACCGCCGCGGCCACACCCGCACTCGTGAGCACCAGCGCGAGACCGGCGACGACGGCACCGCCCCGGCGCACGGCCACGACGCGGCGACGGCGGGGCAGCTCGCGCACCACCGACACCGCGGGGGCGCCGGACACAGCCTCGGCCGCCCGGCCGCGCACCGCGACGGCCGCGGTGAGGGCCTCGACGGCCACGGAGTCGACGTCGGCCGGAAGGTCGCGGTCGACGTCCGCCGCCAGCGCGACGAGCAGCCGCAGCGCCGGGTCGTCGCCGGGCAGGTCGGGCGCTGCGTCGGCTCGCGCGCTGAGCCGGTCGAGCAGCTCGTCGTCGCGCCGGACGGCGTCGAGGGAGCGGGGCGGTGTCATGACGCCTCACCGGCCAGCTGGCGCAGCCGGCCCAGGGCTCGGTGCTGCGCGACGCGCACCGCCCCGGGGCTCATCCCGAGAGCGCGCGCGGTCTCGTCGGCCGACCACCCGGCGGCGACGCGCAGCGTGAGGATCTCGCGCTGGGTCTCGGGCAGCTGGGCCAGCAGGGCACGGGCGCGTTCGGCGTCCGAGGCCAGCAGCGCGAGGTCCTCGGGGCCCGGACGCGGGTCGACGCCGTCCGGCACGTCGTCGGTCGGCTGCGGACGGCGCATGGCCGCCCGCTGGACGTCGGCCACCTTGCGCGACGCGATGCCGTAGACGAACGCCTCGAAGGGCGAACCCTGGTCGCGGTAACGCGGGAGCGCGGACAGCACGGCGATGCACACCTCCTGCGCCGCGTCGTCGGCGGCGTCCTCAGCCCCCCGGTACCGACCGAGGCGTGACCTCGCGTACCGGTGCACCAGGCGGCGCACGTCGACCAGGAGCTGCTCGGTGGCTCGCGCATCCCCCGCGACCGCGCGAGCGGCCAGCACCCTCAGGTCGACTTCGGACTCCACCGGTGCTATCGCGGCTCGCGCCACCGGTGTTACCTCGTGCGCCTCGTCCATGCACCACCCCGAGCGTCCGTGAGCCGCCGGGCTCCTGACCGCGCCGACGATACCGCCGTCAGTGGACCAGGCCCCAGCGGAAGCCGACCGCCACCGCCTGGGCGCGGTCGGCCGCGCCCATCTTGCGGAACAGCCGGCGGGCGTGGGTCTTGACGGTGTCCTCCGACAGGTACAGCTCCTTGCCGATCTCGGCGTTGGAGCGGCCGCGGCTCATGCCGGTGAGCACCTGCAGCTCGCGCTCGGTCAGCACGGGCTGCACGCCGCCACCGGGCAGCGCCACGGCCACGTCGGCGCGACGTCGCCCTGCGACGTCCGACAGCGACTGCACGATGGTCGCGGCGAGCTCCTCGCGGGAGGCGTCCTTCATGACGTACCCGCGGGCGCCGGAGGTGATCGCCCGGGCGACGCCGTCGAGGTCCTCGGCCACGGTGGTCATGAGCACGTTGGCCTCGGGGTGCAGCGCGATCAGCCGGCGGGTGGCCTCGGTGCCGCCGATCCCGGGCATGCGTACGTCCATGAGCACGAGGGAGGGTCGCTCGACGGGCCAGCGGGCGATGACCTCCTCGCCGCTCGCGGCGGCCAGCACGCGCGTCACGCCGGGGATGGTGGCCACGCAGCGGCGCAGCGTCTCCCGCGCGAGCGGTGAGTCGTCGCAGACCAGCACGGTCGCCATCCCCACGTCCTTCCCTGGTACCAGCCGGGTTCACCCGATCGGCGGCGACGTCCGCCGCGCTCGAGGTGTCCATCGGCACGCAGGCGCCCGGGCCTTAGCAGCTGGCTCGGGGCAGGGGCGCGGTCACAGGATGGAGGCGATGACCTCTTCGACCGTGTCGCTGAGCGACTCCACCCGGGTCACCGTGGCCGGGACGTTGCGGCCCCACCCGGGCCCTCCGACGAGCACGCGCGGCTTGGGCCGCACGCGGTCGACCTCGCCGAGCAGGTCCTGGTCGACCACCGGCATCGAGGCGTAGAGGACGACGACGGCCGGCCCGCTGCGCCGCACGGCCGACAGCAGGGCGGACGACGGTACGCGGTGGCCGAGCTGGCGGGCGAGCACGCCGCGCTCGGCGAGGGCGGCGGCGAGCGCGTGCAGCGGAAGGCTGTGCTGCTCCTCACCCACGCAGGCCAGGAGCACCTGCGCGGTGTTGCGGGGGCGCTCCAGGCTCTCGGTGGTGGCCCGCAGGACGCCCATGAGGCACTCGCTGAAGATGTGCTCGACCTCGATGCCGTCGCCGGTGGTGGCGAACCGCTCACCGAGGCCGATCAGCACGGGGGACGCGAGCGCCTCCCAGGTGCGGATCACGCCCTGCGTGCGCACCTGGCGCCGCAGCACCTCGCTGATGCCGTGGGCGTCCAGGGTCATGGAGGCGCGAGCGAGGCCGCGGACGGCGGGTGAGGCCTCGGGCAGGGGGACGACGCGTCCGCCACCGGCGCGGGCGGGGGTGTCGCCCAGCAGGTCGAGCAGGTTGTCGTCGACCTCGGCGGCCGCGCTCTCGTTCGACAGGGCGTACTGCGCCGCCTGCGCGGGCGACAGGCCCTCGTGGGTGAGCCGGCGCATGACCACGAGGCGCGCGAGGTCAGCGGCCGTGTAGCGACGGTGCGAGCCGGCGGTGTGGCTCGACGGACCGAGCCCGTAGCGGCGGGCCCACGTGCGCAGGGTGGCCGGTGCGACGCCGAGCCGGCGCGCGACAGCCGCCACGGTCAGGGTCGGGCCGTCCGCCGCCGACGCGGGCACCTCGGCTCGCTGCTGCTCACTCACGCCCATCACGCACGCCATCGCTCACGTGGTCATTGTGTGCGCACGGGGCCTCCCAGCGCTACCCGATCGCGCCAACTCGACCAATTCCTGACTCGATTCGTGCTCGCGGCCGAGGGGTCCGGCAACTTTCATGATCAAGGGACTTGAATCAAGGCTGGCGCGGTACTAAGTTCATCCATGAACCGCTTCACAGGTGGTTCAACAAGCGCTTCAGCATTCGTTTCACCGCTCGAGCAGTGGGCGGTCTGCGGCTGGCGATAATCCGCTTTCGACGGAGGAACGACATGGCAGAGATCTCCCGGCTCCCTGGCCCCATCGCCGACCTGTGGGAGTGGCAGTACGACGGCGCGTGCCGTCGGGTCGACCCGGCTGTCTTCTTCCACCCCGAGGGTGAGCGCGGCCCGGCCCGCCGTCGTCGCGACGAAGCGGCCAAGGCCGTGTGCGCGACCTGCCCGGTGATGGAGCAGTGCCGACAGCACGCCCTGAAGGTACGTGAGCCCTACGGCGTGTGGGGTGGCATGACCGAGGACGAGCGCGAGGCGTACTACGCCCAGCACAAGACGGCGCGCCGCCTGGCCTCGGCCGAGGTGGCGGTCTAGCCGCACTGCCAGCCGGCTCCGGACCAGCCCCGCCGACGCAGCAGCAGACGCAACCGCAGACGCAGCAGCAAACGCAGCAGCAGACGCAGCACAGCGGCCCGGCACCCCTCGAGGGGTGCCGGGCCGCTGTCGTGTGCCGGGGCGGTCAGTGCCCGTGGCCGTGGCCGTGGCCGTGGCCGCCGGCGGCCTCGGGGGCCTCCTCCTTCTTCTCGACCACCAGGGTGTCGGTGGTGAGCACCATGGAGGCGATCGACGCGGCGTTGCGCAGCGCCGAGCGGGTGACCTTGACCGGGTCGATGACGCCCTCGGCCAGCAGGTCGCCGTACACGCCGGTGGCGGCGTTCAGGCCGTGGCCCGCGGGGAGCTCGCGCACCTTCTCGACGACGACGTAGCCCTCGAGGCCGGCGTTCTCGGCGATCCAGCGCAGCGGCTCGGCCGTGGCCTTGCGGACGATGGCGACGCCGGTGGCCTGGTCGCCGGATCGGTCCAGCCCGCCGTCCAGCACGGTGGAGGCCTGGATCAGCGCGGAGCCACCGCCGCTGACGATGCCCTCCTCGATCGCGGCGCGCGTCGCGGAGACGGCGTCCTCGATGCGGTGCTTCTTCTCCTTGAGCTCGACCTCGGTGTGGGCGCCGACCTTGATGACGCACACGCCGCCCGAGAGCTTGGCGAGGCGCTCCTGGAGCTTCTCGCGGTCCCAGTCGCTGTCGGTGCGCTCGATCTCGGCGCGGATCTGGTTGATCCGGCCCTGCACCTGGTCGGCGTCGCCGGCACCCTCGACGATCGTGGTGTCGTCCTTGGTGACCACGACGCGGCGGGCGCGGCCGAGCTGCTCGAGGCCGACCTGGTCGAGCTTGAGGCCGAGCTCCTCGCTGATGACCTCGCCGCCGGTGAGCACGGCGATGTCGCCGAGCATGGCCTTGCGGCGGTCGCCGAAGCCGGGAGCCTTGACGGCCACGGCGTTGAACGTGCCGCGGATCTTGTTGACGACGATCGTCGACAGCGCCTCGCCCTCGACGTCCTCGGCCACGACGAACAGCGGCTTGCCGGTCTGGACGACCTTCTCGAGCAGCGGCAGGAGGTCCTGCACCGAGGAGATCTTGGCCTGGTGGATGAGGACGTAGGCGTCCTCGAGCACGGCCTCCATGCGCTCGGCGTCGGTGACGAAGTACGGCGACAGGTAGCCCTTGTCGAACTGCATGCCCTCGGTGAAGTCGAGCTCCATCGCGGTGGTCGAGGACTCCTCGACGGTGATGACGCCGTCCTTGCCGACCTTGTCGAAGGCCTCGGCGATGAGCTCGCCGATGCCGCGGTCCTGCGCCGAGATGGTGGCGACGTGGGCGATGTCGTCCTTGCCGTCGACGTCGCGCGCCGCCTTGAGCAGCGCCTCGCTGACCGCCTCGACGGCCGCGTCCATGCCGCGCTTGAGCTCGGCCGGGGCCGCACCCGCCGCGACGTTGCGCAGGCCCTCGTGCACCATCGCCTGGGCGAGCACCGTCGCGGTCGTCGTGCCGTCACCGGCGACGTCGTTGGTCTTGGTGGCGACCTCCTTGGCGAGCTGCGCGCCGAGGTTCTCGTAGGGGTCCTCGAGCTCCACCTCACGGGCGATGGTGACGCCGTCGTTGGTGATCGTCGGGGCGCCCCACGCCTTGCTGATGACGACGTTGCGGCCCTTCGGGCCGAGGGTCACCTTGACGGCGTTGGCGAGCGCGTCGACACCGCGCTCGAGCGACTTGCGGGCGGAGTCGTCGAACTCCAGGGTCTTGGCCATGTGAAGTCTGGTGCCTTTCGCAGGGGGGTGAAGAGCAACCGCCCCGGGGGCACCGGCGATCCGGGCCGCCGGGGCGGTTGCTGAGCGGGCTCGAGGCCCGCGGGGTTACTTCTCGACGACCGCGAGGACGTCGCGCGCCGAGAGGATGAGGAACTCCTCGCCGGCGTACTTGACCTCGGTGCCGCCGTACTTGCTGTAGATGACCTTGTCGCCGACCTTGACGTCGAGCGGCACGCGCTGGCCGTTGTCGTCGATGCGGCCCGGGCCGATGGCGAGGACCTCGCCCTCCTGGGGCTTCTCCTTCGCGGTGTCCGGGATAACCAGCCCGGAGGCCGTCGTCTGCTCGGCCTCGAGAGCCTTGACCACGATGCGGTCCTCGAGCGGCTTGATGCTGACCGACACTTGCTGACCTCCCCCTTCGGGAATGTCGCGGATGAACGATTGGCGGTGTGGGCCGTCGCACCGCCGTCGCGGGGGTCGGAGCGGGGCTCACGATCTGGCACACTCACGGGGAGAGTGCCAAGAAGAATCTATGCCGCGCGTTAGCACTCGGTCAACCTGAGTGCCAGATCGCGGCCGAGCAGATCCCGGAGGGTCGATGAGGCAGCGCGTCGAGGCCGAGCTCGTGGCCAACGTCATCAACGTGCTCGTCGCACCAGGTGACGAGGTGGCGGCCGGTGACATGGTGGTGCTGCTGGAGTCGATGAAGATGGAGATCCCGGTCGAGACCGAGTGGGCCGGCACCATCGCGGAGGTCGGCGTCGCCGAGGGTGACGTCGTCAACGAGGGCGACCTGATCGTCGTCGTCGACACCAAGTAGCCGGGGTCGTCCTGCTGCATGACTGACCTCACCGCGATGCGCTCGCTGCTCACGCCTGAGGGCTGGGCGCTGCTGGAGTCCTTGCCGCCGTACGACGAGCAGTCCGCGATCGCGCTCGGCGAGCGGCTGCGCAGCGAGGGCCACGACCCCGGCCTGGTCGCCGCGGCGCTGACCCAGTCGCGGCTGCGCGCCAAGGGCCACGACAAGCTCGGGCCGTTCGCCGACGCCATGCTGCTGACGCCCGACGGGCTCGAGCAGGCGACGCGGCTCGCGGTCGCCGCGCACCACGCGAGACGGTTCGTGGGCGCCGGGGTGCGCCGGGTGGCCGACCTCGGCTGCGGCCTCGGCTCGGACGCCATGGCCTTCGCCGCCCTCGGGCTGCCGGTGCTCGCGATCGACGCCGACGAGCTCACCGCGGCCTTCGCCACGGTCAACCTGCGGCACTGGGCCGACGTCGAGGTGCGCTGCCACGACGTCACGACCCTCGACCTGCCGGCGATGCTCGAGCCGGGTGACGGCGTGTGGCTCGACCCGGCCCGCCGGACGGCGGCACCTGGGCCGGGTGGGCGCTCGAAGCGCACCTTCGACCCCGAAGCCTTCTCACCGCCGTACTCGTTCGTGCTCGAGGTGGCCCAGTACTTTCCCGCCACCGGGGCCAAGCTCGCGCCGGGCATCGCGCACCGTCTGCTGCCCGACGGCGCCGAGGCGCAGTGGGTGTCGGTGGGCGGCGACGTCGTCGAGTGCGCGCTGTGGTGCGGGCCGCTCGCCCGCGAGGGCGTCGCGCGCAGCGCGCTGGTGCTCGACGGCGCCGGCGCGACCCACGAGGTGCTCGGTGACCCCGAGGCCGGCCGCCCGGCGTCCGGCGCCGTCGGGACCTACCTGCACGAGCCCGACGGCGCCGTGATCCGCGCCGGGCTGGTGGGCGAGGTCGCCGCACAGCTCGGCGCGCGGCTCATCGACCCCACGATCGCCTACCTCACCACCGACCAGCCGGCCGCGTCACCGCTCGTGCACTCGTACGCGGTCGAGGACGTCATGCCGTTCCACCTCAAGGCGCTGCGGGCGGCGCTGCGCGACCGCGGCGTCGGCACGCTGACCATCAAGAAGCGCGGGAGCGCCATCGACCCCGCCCAGCTGCGCCGCCAGCTGCGCCTGCACGGCGCCGGTGAAGCGACCATCGCGCTCACTCGCGTGGCCGGGCGGCCGCACGTGCTCTTCCTGCGCCCCCTGCCCTAGCCGGTGTACGACAGGACGCCGTAGCGCTCCCGGGTGCGCAGCGCCCACGCCGACACCGGGACGCTCAGCAGACCCGCGGCGAGGATCACGGCGCCGAGCACGATCCACCCCGGCGTCCCCCAGTTGATGCACAGCAGCGCGATCAGCGGCGGCCCGACGATGTTCGACAGCGAGAAGCTCATGCCGGCGAAGCCCTGGTACTGGCCCTGCCGGTCGCGCGGTGCGAGCCCCATCTGCAGGCCCCACTGGCCGCCCGAACCCACCATCTCGCCGACCACGTGGACGCCGGCCCCGGCGAGCACGAGCAGCACCGAGACCCAGACCGCCTGGCCGTCGGCGAAGGCGATGAGGGTGAAGCCCACGAGGATCCACGCCCCCGCGAAGGCGAGCGCCCGCGCGGACGTCGGCACCGACGTCGCGCCGCGCGACAGCCGCACCTGCAGCAGGGCGACCGAGACGGTGTTGACGAGCAGGACGACGGCGACGAGTGAGTTCGGCGCGCTGGTGTGGCCGGCGATCCACAGCGGGATCGCCAGCTCCATCACGAGGAAGTGGATCGCGAAGATCCCCGTCAGCAACGACACGACCACGAAGGGGACGTCGCGCAGCACCTGCAGGCGCGGGGCCCCCTGCGCGCGGGCTGGAGCGGGCTCGAGGTGCGGCAGGCGGCGCACGGCCACCGAGGTGGCGAGGAAGGTCACGGCGTCGAGCGCGAAGACGCCCAGGTAGGCCCAGGTCTGGTCGATCGCGAGGGCGAGGCCGCCGAGCAGCGCGCCGAACGAGATGCCGACGTTGGTGACGGCCCGCAGGTAGGCCTTGAACTCCACGCCGCGGCCGCCCTCGGCGATCCGGGCGATGAAGCCGTTGCGCACGGCGCCCGCGCCGCGGTCGAACACGGCCTGCACGCCCAGGACGAGGCAGAGCACCAGCAGGTTGTGGGTGACCAGCAGGCCGAGCGCGGTGACGCCGCTCGCCGCGGTCAGGGCGCTCAGCACCTCGCGCGGGCCACGCACGTCGCCGAGGTGACCCATCGGCACCTGCGCGAGCATGCCGCACAGCGCGGCCACCGACAGCGCGAGGCCCACCTGCGTCGCCGCGAGGCCGATCTTGTGCGTGAAGTAGAGCGCGAACGTCGTCATCATCGCGCCGTTGCCGGCGGTGTTGACGAGCGTCGCGCCCGCCAGGACGCGCAGGTTCGCATCGCGCGGGATGCCGCGGCGGGTGAGCCGCTCGGGCACCGCCGCCGGGACGGTCTCTGCCTCTTCGGCGGGCGGGGTGCTGGCGGACATGACGTCCAGGGTGGGCGAGGAGGTATCTCGACGTCAAACTATTTGCTGGCCACGCGCTCGGCCGGACGCCAGCTGGTTCAACGGGCGAGATGGCTGCACCCGGCGTAACTTTCCGACGTTCGCCAAACGTGGCAAAAGCGGCCGAGCGGAGCCCCCGGGCAGCGCATCTGGTCGACGACCGGCAAGGAGTCGCCATGAGTGACACGTTGGACACCAGATCCGACTCATCGGGGACGATCCGGAGCCTCATCCCCGCCCGCATCGACCGGCTGAACTGGGCGCCGTTCCACACCCGGATGGTGATCGCCCTGGGTACCGCCTGGGTGCTCGACGGCATCGAGATCACCATCGCCGGCGCGATCGGCCCGGTGCTGCAGGACAAGGACTCGCTGGGCATGACGGCCGCCCAGGTCGGGGCCATCGCGACGGTCTACCTGCTGGGTGAGGTGTTCGGCGCGCTTTTCTTCGGGCGGCTGTCGGACAAGCTGGGCCGCAAGAACCTCTTCGTCGTGACCCTCGGCGTGTACCTCGTGGGCAACGCGCTGACGGCGTTCACCTGGAGCGGTGACGGCCTGGGCCTGGTGTTCCTCTACGTCACGCGGTTCATCGCGGGCAGCGGCATCGGTGGTGAGTACGCCGCGATCAACTCGGCCATCGACGAGATGATGCCGGCGAAGTACCGCGGACGCGTCGACATCGCGGTCAACGGCACGTACTGGGGCGGTGCGATCCTCGGCACGCTGGGCACCTTCATCCTGCTGAACCAGATCGACATCAACCTCGGCTGGCGGATCGGCTTCCTGCTCGGCCCGGTCATCGGCGCGTGCATCTGGGGGCTGCGTCGCCACCTGCCCGAGAGCCCGCGCTGGCTGATCATGCACGGCCGTGAGGACGAGGCCGAGGAGAACATCGGCGTCATCGAGCGCGAGGTCGAGGAGTCCGGGCAGACCCTCGAGAAGGTCGACGACTCCAAGGCCATCGACATCAAGCCGGCCGACGACCACGGGTACCTGTCGCTGGTGCGAGTGCTGTTCAAGCAGTACCCCGGACGCTCGACGCTCGGGGCCGCGCTGATGATCACGCAGTCGTTCCTCTACAACGCGATCTTCTTCACATACACCCTCGTGCTCACGACCTTCTACGGCGTCAACAAGGCGGATGCGCCGCTGTACCTGATCGCCTTCGCGGTGGGGAACCTCATCGGGCCGCTGACGATCGGCCACCTGTTCGACAGCCTCGGTCGCCGCAAGATGATCGCGGGCACCTACATCCTGTCTGGCGTCCTGCTCGCAATCACCGCGTGGGCGTTCAACGCCGGCATGCTCAACGCGATCACGCAGACCATCTGCTGGTGCGTCATCTTCTTCTTCGCCTCCGCCGGTGCCAGCGCCGCGTACCTCACCGTCAGCGAGATCTTCCCGCAGGAGGTGCGGGCCAAGGCGATCGCTGTCTTCTTCGCCATCGCGCAGACCTTCGGCGCCATCGGGCCGGTGTTCTACGGCTCGCTCATCGGCAAGGGCGACAACCCCGGCAAGCTGTTCGTCGGCTACCTCATCGCCGCGGCCATCATGGTGATCGGCGGGGTCATCGAGGTCGTGCTGGGCGTCAACGCCGAGGGCAAGTCCCTCGAGGACGTCGCGTCGCCGCTCTCGGCGGTCACCCACCGACCCCGGGCTACCGGCTGACGGACAGCTCGAAACCCCGTTCGCGCAGGCGGTCGGCGAGGGCCATGCCGATCCCGGTGGCCGGTGTCAGCACACCGGACGCCGACGGCAGGCCCTCGCCGACCGCTAGCGCGACCGCTGCCTCGCCGAGCATCACGGCCGTCGCGGCGTACCCCGGATCGCCTTGCGCCGCAACGGTGGAGACGTAGCGGGCACCGGTGGTGGTCGTCGCGTGGACACGCATGCGGAAGCGACCGGCCGCCCGTTGGTCGTCGCTCGGCCCCTCCCCTGGCGCAGGGAGCAGGCGGTCGACGAGCGGGCGCAGACGCTTGCTGGCCAACGCCTTCAAGCCCAGACCGAGGCCGATTGTGACGGCGGTCGCGGTGGCCCGGGCCGCCGTCCCGCGCCCGTAGGCCGAGAGCTCTCGGTAGCGGAAGCCGCGCCCGTAAGCCCAGTGCTGCAACGCGTTGCTGCGCCTGACGATCCGCGTGTTGAAGCTGGCCATGACGAACGGACCCAGCCAGCCGCCGAGCGTGTCGTTGCGGAACACGTCGAAGGTGTCCCGCTCGTCACCGAGGTCGGGCTCGGCGGCGCGGTCGGGGCTGAGGGCGTACGGGTCGACCAGCACCCGACGCCGCCGCGGATCACGCTGCACGGCGTCGACCTGCGCTCGGGCGGAGTCGATGGTGCCGCCGCTGAAGCCGCCCTTGGCCGTCGCGACGAGGGTGCAGTGGGCCAGCTCGCCGGCGCCGTCCGCGACCACGCGCTCGTGCAGCTGCAGCACCGCGAGGTCAGACGGGATCGAGTCGTAACCGCAGGCGTTGACGATGCGGGCTCCCGTCGCGCGGGCCGCCTCGTCGCAGGCGTCGATGCAGTCTCGGACGAACAGCACCTCACCGGTCAGGTCGGCGTAGTGGGTGCCCGCCGCGGCGCAGGCCTCGGCGAGCGGGAGCCCGTAGCGCGCGTAGGGGCCGACGGTGGTGGCGACGACACGCGTCCGGGCGGCGAGCCCGTCGAGCGCGGCGCGGTCGGCGCTGTCGGCGACGAGCAGCGGCCAGCCGGACGCGCGCTCACCCAGCCCGCGTCGCACCCCCTCCAGTCGCTCCAGCGAGCGGCCGCCCAGGGCGATCCTCAGGCCGTCGGGCGCGTGGTCGGCCAGGTGCTGTGCCACGAGGCGCCCGACGAAGCCCGTGGCTCCGTAGACGACGACGTCGAGCTCGCGGGCGTGGTCGCGGTCAGCGCTCATGCGGCGACGATCGCACGGTGGACGCGCTGCACCGACACCGGGTGCGCCGTCCGCATCGTGGGGGCGAACAGGCTGACACGCAGCTCCTCGATCATCCACCGGACGTCGAGCAGCGCCTGGCTGGGCGCACGTCCTCTCGGCACCCGGGCGAGCGCGTCGTCCAGCTCGTCCTGGGCCATCTGCACCTGGGCCATGGCGTTGCGGTCGCGCACCGGGTCGTCAGGCAGGCGGTCGAGGCGCACTGCCATGGCCTGCACGTACCGCAGCAGGTCCGGCAGCCGCTCCGCGCCGGCCGACGTCACGAAGCGCGGCCGGATGAGGCGGTCGAGGTGCGCCTGCAGGTCGGTGAGCGACGGCAGGAGGGGCAGCGACGTCGTGCCCTTGACCCGCGACTCGACGTCGTAGGCCGCCGCCAGCACCCGCTCGACGCGCTGGACCACGTCGAGCGTCTGCGCGTCCAGACCAGCGCGGACGGCGGCCAGCACCTCGGCGAAGCGTTCGGCAGTGCGGACCGTCGCCGCGCCCCCCTGGCGGTCGACCAGCAGGTCGACCGTGGCGTCGGTGCAGTCCTCGACGAGCTCGGTCGCGGTGGCGTGCCGCGCGCGGCTGAGCACCAGCTTCTGCCCGTTGCTCAGCTTGGCGAGCACGAATGGCACGGGCGACGGGACGGCGAGGCGCAGCAACCGGCGCACGCCCCCGGCGTGGTGGGCGGCCGCCTCGTCGGCTGTCGTGAGCACCCGCAGCGCCACGCTGTCACCGGTGTCGACCAGGGCCGGGAACCCCTCGACCACGTGACCGTCAGCGACGGTCCGGTGGGTGCTCGGGAGCGCGCCGACGTCCCACTGCCGCAGGCCTTCTCGCTCGATGCTGTCGGGCGCCCTGGCGATCACCTCCCGCAGCTTGGGTCGTAGCCGCTGCTGCAGCTCGCGCAGGTCCTTGCCCTCCCCCAGCACCCGGCCGTCCGGGTCCTCGATGCGGAACGTGACGCGCAGGTGGCCGGGGACGGACTCCGGAGCCCAGTCCTCGAGGTCGACGTGCGTTCCCGTCAGCCGGTGCAGGGTGTCGCTGAGCACCTCCAGCAGCGGGCCGTCGCTCGGGGCGACGTGCCGCAGGACGTCGGCGGCGCGGTCGGGTGCGGGGATCAGGCTGCGCCGCACGGCTTTCGGCAGGCTGCGGATCAGCTGGGTCACGAGCTCGTGCCGCAGGCCCGGGATCTGCCACTCGAAGGGCTCGGGCCGCAACCGGCCCAGTACCGGCAGCGGCACGTGCACGGTGACGCCGTCGGCCGCGGTGCCCGGCTCGAACTGGTAGGTCACGGGCAGCTCGGCGTCCGCCACCACCCAGGTGGTCGGGTAGTCCTCGTCGCTGACCGCCTCGGCGTCGTCGCGCACCAGCAGGTCGGGGGTGAAGGTCAGCAGCTCCGGCTGCTCACGCCGCGCCTTCTTCCACCACCCGTCGAAGTGTCGCCCGGACACGACGTCGGCCGGGATCCTGGCGTCGTAGAAGTCGAACAGCACCTGGTCGTCGACGAGCAGGTCGCGACGTCGGGCCCGCTGCTCGAGCGCCTCGACGTCCTGCAGCAGCTCGCGGTTCGCGGCGAAGAAGCGGTGGTGCGTGCGCCAGTCGCCCTCGACGAGCGCGTGCCGGATGAACAGCTCGCGCGACAGCTCAGGGTCGACCTTGCTGTACCCGACGAGGCGGTCGGCGACGAGCGGGACGCCGTACAGCGTGACCCGCTCACGGGCCATCACCGCGGCGCGCTTGGAGCTCCAGTGCGGCTCACTGAAGGTGCGCGAGATCAGGTGCGGCGCCAGCACTTCGGCCCACTCGGGCTCGATCTTCGCCACGGTGCGCCCCCACAGCCGGGACGTCTCGACGAGCTCGGCCGCCATGACGTACTGCGGTGGCTTGCGCGCCACCGACGAGCCGGGCCAGATCGCGAAGCGCGCACCGCGGGCCCCGAGGTAGTCGCGCGTGGCGGCGTCCCGCAGGCCGACGTGCGAGAGCAGGCCGGCGAGCATCGCGCGGTGCAGCGCATCGGCGTCCGTGGGGCTGCTCGAGCGCTCGAGCCCCAGCTGCTTGACCACCTGCTTGAGCTGGGAGTGCACGTCCTGCCACTCGCGCACGCGCAGGTAGTGCAGGTACTCCGCCTTGCACATGCGACGAAAAGCGCTGCCCGACAGCGCCTTCTGCTGCTCGCGCAGGTAGTTCCAGAGGTTGAGCCAGGTGACGAAGTCCGACGTCGGGTCGCGGAACCGCGCGTGCTGCTGGTCCGCCTGGGCCTGCGCATCCGCGGGGCGCTCGCGCGGGTCCTGGATCGACAGCGCTGCAGCGACGACGAGCACCTCGCGCAGGCAGCCCTCGCGATCGCCCTGCAGCACCATGCGGGCCAGTCGCGGGTCGAGCGGCAGCTGCGCGAGCTGGCGGCCGACGCGCGTGAGCCGGCGGTCGTCACCCTCGGCGTCGATGGCCCCGAGCTCGTGCAGCAGCTGGACGCCGTCGCGGACGCTGCGCCGGTCGGGGGGCTCGACGAAGGGGAACGCCGCGATGTCGCCCAGGCCGATCGCCGTCATCTGCAGGATCACCGAGGCGAGGTTGGTGCGCAGGATCTCGGGGTCGGTGAACCGCGGCCGCGACTCGTAGTCGTCCTCGCTGTAGAGGCGGATGCAGATGCCGTCCGCGACCCGGCCGCAGCGACCCGCTCGCTGGTTGGCCGAGGCCTGCGAGATCGGCTCGATCGGCAGGCGCTGCACCTTCAACCGCCTGCTGTAGCGCGAGATCCGGGCGGTGCCGGTGTCGACGACGTACCGGACTCCCGGCACGGTGAGCGAGGTCTCGGCGACGTTCGTGGCCAGCACCACGCGGCGTCCGCTGTGCGGCTCGAACACGCGGTGCTGCTCGGCCGACGACAGGCGCGCGTACAGCGGCAGCACCTCGGTGCGGCGCAGGTCGAGGGCTCGCAACGCCTCCGCGGTGTCGCGGATCTCGCGCTCCCCCGAGAGGAACACCAGGACGTCGCCGTCCCCCTCGCGCGACAGCTCGACCACCGCGTCGCAGACCGCCTGCACCTGGTCGCGGTCGGGGTCGGGGTCGGGGTCGTCCGGGTCGATCACCGGGCGGTAGCGCACCTCGACGGGGTACGTGCGACCCGACACCTCCAGGATGGGCGCACCGCCGAAGTGCTGGGAGAACCGCTCGGGGTCGATCGTCGCCGAGGTGATGATGACCTTGAGGTCCGGGCGCTTCGGCAGCAGCTGCTTGAGGTACCCGAGCAGGAAGTCGACGTTGAGGCTGCGCTCGTGGGCCTCGTCGATGATGAGGGTGTCGTAGCGCGAGAGCAGGCGGTCGCGCTGGATCTCGGCGAGCAGGATGCCGTCGGTCATCACCCGCACGAGCGACTGCGCGCTGGTGCGGTCGGTGAAGCGCACGCTCCAGCCGACGAGCTCACCCACCGGCGTGCCGAGCTCCTCGGCGATGCGCTCGGCGACCGTGCGGGCGGCGATCCGGCGCGGCTGCGTGTGCCCGATCGTGCCCTCGACGCCGCGTCCGAGCTCGAGACAGATCTTGGGCAGCTGCGTGGTCTTGCCCGAGCCGGTCTCCCCCGCGACGATCACCACTTGGTGGTCGCGGATGGCGACGGCGATGTCGTCGCGCACCGCGCTGACCGGCAGATCCGGGTAGGTGATCGCCGGGACGCTCGCGCGGCGCGCCTCCACCTGCTGCGGCGTCAGCCCCCTGCGGCGGCGCCCGGCGTCCCGTCGCTGATGTCGCACGGCCTCCACCATAGGTGCGGCAGGCAAGCCGTTTGCGCGCACGGGGCGCCGGCCCGACCCCCCGGCGGTCGGGCCGGCGTCCGGTCAGCTCGAGGTGGTGCTCGACGGGCTGGTGCTCGACGGGCTGGTGCTCGACGAGCGGCGCTCCTGGCGCCGCTCGCGCCGCTGCTCGCGGCGGTCGTGGCGCTCCTGACGCACCTGCTGACGGAACTGGTGCCAGGCCTTGGCGTCGTCCGGGTGGTCCTTCAGCCACGCCGTCAGCTCGGTGTGCCGCTGGTCGGCAGGCAGCGCCGCGACCTTCTTGAGCTCGGCGACGAGGTCGGGGTGAGCCTGCGCGAACGTCTTCCACTGCTCGATCCGCTTCACGAGCGCCTCCGCCACCCGCGGGTGCGCGGCGAGGAAGTCGTCGAGCTCCTGCTGCTGCTCGGGCGTCAGCCCGGTCGTCGCAGCGGCCGTGGCGGTGTCGGCGGACCGCACGCTGCTGGCCATGGTGGACGACGACGGGCTGGCGAGTGCGGGTACGGCGAGTGCGGTGCCGGTGACCGCCACGGTGGCGAGCGAGACCGCGAGCACGATGCGACGCATGGTTCCTCCTGGTTGTCGGACGTCGCGACACGACGTCCCCCTGACTGGCACGATCGACGGTAGGGAGCCGGTGTTGGGCACCCGTTGGCTCGATGTTCGAGGAGTGTCAGGGTTCGGCCAGCCGGTCGGTGGGTCGTACGGCGGGGAGGTGTCGAGTGGCGACGAGAAGCGCGGGGATCCTGCTCTACCGCTACGGCACCGGCCGCGCCCTCGAGGTGCTGATCGGCCACATGGGCGGCCCGTTCTGGGCCCACCGCGACCAGGGCGCCTGGTCGATCCCCAAGGGCGAGTACGACGAGGACGAGGACGCCGAGACCGCGGCCCGGCGCGAGTTCGTCGAGGAGCTCGGCCTGCCGGTGCCGAACGGCCGGCTGCGCGGGCTCGGCGAGCTGCGCCAGCCCAGCGGCAAGCGGCTCTCGGTCTGGGCGCTCGAGGGTGACCTCGACGTCACCGCGCTGCAACCCGGCACGTTCTCGCTCGAGTGGCCGCCGAAGTCGGGGCAGCTGATGCACTTTCCGGAGATCGACCGGGCCGCCTGGATGGACCTTGAGACCGCGCGCCCCCTGCTGGTGAAGGGCCAGCGACCGCTCCTCGACCTGCTGCTCGAGCTGCTGCGCGGGTCGGCCGACCCGCCCTGACGAGCCGGTAGGGTCGCCGTCGTGGACGACTTGTCGGGCCAGCGCTTCGAGGGTGAGCGGTTCCTCGACGACGACTTCACCGAGGCAGACATCCGCGGCGCGCAGTTCACCGACTGCGCGTTCCGCGGCGTGCGGTTCAGCGCCGCGGTGCTGAGCGAGTGCGCCTTCGTCAACTGCACCTTCGCGTCGTGCGGGTTCTTCGACACGCGGTTCGAGCGCTGCAAGCTGGTCGGCAGCCGGTTCGAGGGCTGCACGTTCGGCCCGTTCACCGTCGAGGGGGGCAACTGGTCGTTCTGCGTGCTGCGCGGAGCCGACCTGCGCAAGTGCTCCTTCGACGGCGTGCGCCTGCGCGAGGCCGACCTCAGCCTGGCCCAGCTGCAGGAGGCGTCGCTGCGCGACGTCGACCTCTCGGGCGCGGTCCTCGATGGCGCCGACCTGAGCCGCGCCGACCTGCGGGGCAGCGCGATCGACGGCATCGACCCCACCGGAGTCGAGCTGCGCGGCACCGTGATCGACCTGAGCCAGGCGATCACGCTGGCCACCGCCCTCGGCGTCGACGTGCGCGGGGAGTAGCCGCCCGGCAGGGGCGCGCCGTCAGAGCCCGCGGGCCTCGGCGACGCTGTTGCCGCCGTCCACGACGACGACCTGGCCGGTGACGTACGACGCCCCGGGCGAGGCCAGCCAGGCGACGGCACTGGCGACCTCGTCGGGCCGGGCGCTGCGCCCCAGGGGCACCGAGCGCCCCTGCGCGGCCTCCTCGGCGCTCTGCGAGGCGGTCGCGACCCACCCGGGTGCCACGGTGTTGACCGTGACGCCGCGGGCCGCGACGTCCAGCGCGGCAGCCCGGGTGAGCCCGACGAGCGCGGCCTTGGCGGTGGCGTAGGCGACGTCGCCGGCGGTGGCCATCACCGGCCCGGTGAGGCTGCCCACCATGACCACCCGACCCCAGCCGCGCTCGGCCATCGCGGGCACGGCGGCTCGGGTCATGAAGAACGCCGTGTCGAGGTTGCGGCGCAACGAGGCGTGCCAGGTGTCGGCGGACATCGTCAGCACCGAGCCGGACTCGAAGTCGGGGTCGCTCGCCGACGTCATGCCCGCGTTGTTGACCAGCACGTCGACGCGTCCCCACCGCTGCTCGGCGGCCGCGAGAGCAGCCGCCGCGGTGGCCTGGACGGTGAGGTCGCCGACGAACCCGGCGGCGTCGACGCCGAGGTCGCCGAGCTCGGCCACGCGTTCGTGCACGCGGTCCGACGTCGCGCACACCAGCACCGCGGCGCCGAGCTCACCCAGCAGCCGCGCGGCGGCCGAGCCGATGCCCTGGGCACTGCCGGCGCCCGTGACGAGCGCGACGCGGCCCTCGAGCGTCAGGGACGTCGGCAGCGGGCTCACCGGACCACGACCACGCCGTCAGGCCAGCACGGTCGTGACCGGCATGGACGAGTCCGCCGGCAGCGACAGCGACGACGGCGTGCGGCCCCGACGCACCATCTGCGCACCGAGCGCGGCGACCATCGCGCCGTTGTCGGTGCACAGGCCCGGGCGCGGCACGCGCAGCTGGACGCCGGCGGCGTCGCAGCGTTCCTGCGCCATCGCGCGCAGCCGCGAGTTGGCCGCGACCCCACCGCCGATGAGCAGCGCGTCGACGCCCTCGGCCCGGCAGGCCGCGACGGCCTTGCGGGTGAGCACGTCGGCGACGGCCTCCTGGAAGCTCGCGGCCACGTCGGCCACCGGCACCGGCTCACCGGCGGCCTCGCGGCTCTCGACCCAGCGAGCCACCGCCGTCTTCAGGCCAGAGAAGGAGAAGTCGTAGCGGTGGCGCTCCAGGTCGCGGGGCCGGGTGAGCCCGCGCGGGAAGGCGATGGCGTCGACCTGCCCCTCGCGGGCGACGCGATCGATGTGCGGGCCACCAGGGAACGGCAGGCCGAGCAGCCGCGCCACCTTGTCGAACGCCTCTCCGGCGGCGTCGTCGATCGTCGACCCGAGCGGCCGGATGTCGTGCGTGACGTCGGGCACGAGCAGCAGCGACGAGTGACCGCCGGAGACGAGCAGCGCCATCGTGGGCTCAGGCAGCGACCCGTGCTCGAGCTGGTCGACGGCCACGTGCGCGGCGAGGTGGTTCACGCCGTACAACGGCTTGCCGAGGGCCAGCGCCAGCGACTTCGCGGCGGCCACACCGACCAGCAGAGCGCCCATGAGGCCGGGCCCGCTCGTGACGGCGATGGCATCGACGTCGTCGAGCCGGACGCCGGCTTGCTGGCACGCGCGCTCGATGGTGGGGGCCATCGCCTCCAGGTGGGCCCGGCTCGCGACCTCCGGCACGACACCGCCGAAGCGCGCGTGCTCCTCGACGCTGCTCGCGACGGCGTCGACCAGCAGCGTCTCGCCGCGCACGATGCCCACACCGGTCTCGTCGCACGACGTCTCGACACCGAGCACCAGGGGCTCGTCGGACACTTGGCTCACCCCCGCAGGTTATCCGTCGCCACGACGGCGCATGACCCAGGCGTCGACCGATCCGTCGGCGGTCCGGTAGTAGCCGCGCCGCACGGCGATCCGCTTGAACCCGTGCCGCTCGTACAGCCGCTGGGCCGGGACGTTGTCGGCCCGCACCTCGAGCAGCACCTGCCGGGCGCCCCGCTCGGCGGCGACGTCCAGCAGCCCGCGCATCAGGACGCCGCCGTAGCCGTGGCCCTGCGCGGCGTTCGAGACCGCGATCGTCATGACGTCGGCGTCGGCGCCGTTGACCAACAGGCCGGCGTAGCCCACGAGCGCACCGGCGTCGTCGTGGGCGACCAGGTAGTGGCGGCCGGGCGCGGCGAGCTCGGCCCACCACGTCTCCGCCGACCACGCCTCGGCACCGAACAGGTCGATCTCGAGCGGCAGCGCCGGTTCGACGTGCCACCAGCGCATGGGGTCCAGCGTGAGCGTCATCCCAGGACGCTCTTGCGAGCGCCGCCCTCGTGGACGTCGGGCCGACGCAGGTAGAGCGGCGCGGTGTCGCTGAGGTCGGCGCCTGCCTGCAGGAGGCGGACGACGAGCGCGGCCATGGCCCCAGCCGACGGGTCGGCGGGACCGACTCGGGCACCGAGGGCGTCCGGGTAGAGGTCGGCTCCGCGACCCACGACGGGCGCGGAGCCGTCAGGGACGTCGGCGGGCAGCGCGACCTCGGGGCCCGAGATCCGCTGTGCCCCAGGTGATGTCGCGGAGTATCGCGCCCAGTACACCTCCCGCCGGCGCGCGTCGGTGGCGACCACGAACTCACCGTCGACCACGACGCCGTCGGCAACGGCCTGGCTCGCCAGGACGTCGAGCGTGCACACGCCGTGCACCGGCACCTGCAACGTCGCACCGAGGGTGCGGGCGGTGACCAGCCCGACACGCAGGCCCGTGAACGGTCCAGGACCGGTGCCGACCGCGACCGCCGTGAGGTCGCGCGTGGTCGCGCCCGCCTGGGCCAGCACGGCCTCGATGCCGGGCGCGAGGAGCTCGGCGTGCCGCCGGGCGTCGACCTCGCTCACCTCGGCGAGCACGCGCTCGCCGTCGTGCAACGCCACCGTGACCGCGGGCGTGGCGGTGTCGAGGGCCAGCAGCAGCATCTCGCTCACGCCTGCCACCGCACGCCGTCCCACCGCTCGCCGACGCCGTCGACCACGACCGTGCGGGGCTCGTCGACGTCGTCGGCCGCCTCCTGCTCGGCGTCACCGTCGTCGTCCGCGTGCGCCGCGGCACCGGCCGGCGCCTCCCCGCGGGGCCGGGTGATCGCCACCTCCAACCGGGCGGGGGCGAGCTCGTCGACCAGGCCCTGGCCCCACTCGACCACGGTGACGCACTCCTCGAGGCTGGCGTCGAGGTCGAGGTCGTCGACCTCGGCGATCGAGCCGAGCCGGTAGGCGTCGACGTGCACGAGGGGTGGGCCGTCGACCTCGCTGGGATGCACCCGCGCGATGACGAAGGTGGGCGAGGTCACTGGGCCTCGCACCCCGAGGCCCTCGCCGAGCCCCTGGGTGAGCGTCGTCTTGCCCGACCCCAGGTCGCCGGTGAGCACGACGAGGTCGCCGGCGCGCAGCAGCTCCGCGAGCCGCCGCCCGAGCGCGTGCATGGCGTCGCGCGTGGCGACGGTGGTCTCAGCGTGCACGGCGCCATGCTACGGGTGCCCCAGCTGCTCCTGCACCAACCGGGCCAGCGCCCGCTGGCCGGCCGCGTTCGGGTGGAAGCTGCCCGGGTTGACCGGCGTGAACCCGTTGGCCTGGAACGACAGGTCGTTGAACCACGGGTCGGCGCTGCCGATCCCGTGCCCCGCGAACGCCCCGCGAGGATCGACGAACTCCACGTTCGCGCCGCTGTCGCGCGCCGCCGCCCGCAGCATCTCGTCGAGCTCGTCGGCCTTGGCGTTCATCCACCGCTGGTCGTCAGCGAACAGCAGGTTGCGGTAGCTGTTCGACGGGTCGGCGGGGAACAGGCGCGGGTATCCCACGACGATGATGCGGGCGTTGGGTGCCTTCTGGCGGATCCGGCGGTAGGTGTCCTCGAGCTCGCGCTTCTTCGCCACGAGCCGCTGCTGGAACGTCGCCTCGTTCTTGTCCTCGCACGTCAGACCGTCGAGCACGCAGTCCGACAGGATGTCGGCGAACCCCATGTCGTTGCCGCCGATGGAGAACGTGACCAGGCTCGTGTCGTCGCCCAGGGCGTCCTCCTGCGCCGCCTCGTCGCTCTGGCCGCCGTTGGGCTCGGTGAGCTCGTGGATCTCCGCACCCGAGCACGCCACGAAGCTCGAGCCCCCGGCGAAGTCGTTCGAGCCGGCGACGATCTCGCCGTAGGCGTTGCCAGAGCGGTGACACCCGTTGTGGTACTTGGGTTCGCGGTCGCCCGGCCACCACAGGTGCGAGTCCATCCAGTCGGCGAACCCCCGGTCGTCCCGGTCGGTGGGCGGGTCGTAGGCCCCAGCTCCCTCCCCCGACGAGAAGCTGTCACCCATGGCCACGTAGCGGCCGGCCACCGCCTTCTCGTACGGCGACAGCGACGGGTCGGCGAGCGCCGTCGCCACGCAGTGGCTGCCGCCGGTGACCTGGCAGACCGCTCGGGACAGCACGGACGACGCCCGGTCACCGAGCGGGGTGACCAGCAGCAGCGCCACGACCACCGCGAGGAGCGTCGAGATGCCGACGTACTCGACGGTGCCGGCGCCGCGCTCACCCCGGCGCAGGCGCTGCGAGCTCATGCCGACAGGCGCTTCGCCGCGGCCTGCGCTGCGACGCGGGCGGTGTCGCCGTCCGGTGCCTGCTTCAGCGCGTACGACGTCACCAGCACGACGGTGCGGCCCGTGCGGATCAGCACGACGTCGGTCGTGACGGGCAGCGACGTGCGCGGCGTCTGCCGCCACGCGAGCGACTCCTCACCGAGCGCGGGCAGGCGAAGCGGCTCGACGTCGATGCTGGCCGCCGGCGCGGTGGCGCTCGCCGTCAGGTCGTAGTGGTCGCACGCGGCGAGCGCTCGACGCAGCCGCGCCATCATCGCCGCTGCCGAGTCGTCGTCGTAGACGCGCACGCGCTGCTCGACGAACGGCCCGAGCGGGCCCTGGGAGAACCGCGCGTCCGCGGTCTGCACCGGTGGCGACGGCTCGAGGTCCACGCCGCACACCTGCTGGGCGTAGCCCGGTGACTGCCCGCCGCTGTCGCGGAACCCCTCCGGTAGGTCGCTCGCCGCCACGAGCAGGGCCTGCGCGGGTCGCGAGCCGGTGACGCCCGCCGCCGGCCGCACGCCCGGGGACGACTCGACGCCGCATGCCGTCAGCGTCAGGGCCAGCGCCCCGACGGCGAGCACGAACCTGGTCGATGTGAGCACCATGGCGCCGAGCGTCGTCCTCGCGGGCGCGGGCGTGATGGGCCCAGGGGACTACTCGGGGGCCCAAATCCGGGTGGGCGGGGCGGCGTGTCGCGCGAGGAGTGGGCGGGGCGGCGTGTCGCCGCTAGGAGCGGGTGGAGCGCTCCAGGAGCTCACCGAGGTGCAGGTTGACGACGTCGGGGTGCTCGAGCATCACCATGTGCCCGGCGTCGGGGACCACGACGTGCTCGGCTCCGGGGAGGCGGCGCACGATGGCCTCGCTGTGGTCGGGCGGGGTGAGCAGGTCGTCGGCCCCCGAGAGCACCAGCGCCTCGATCCCGTCGAGGACGGCGAGCGCCTCGGCCTTGTCGTGGATGTCGAAGCCCGGCAGGAAGCCGGAGACGACGTCGATGGGCGTCGCGGCGATCATCGCGGCGGTGAACCGCACGAGCTCGGGCGGGACGTCGGAGGCGTAGGAGTAGCGCTTGACCATGAGCTGCTCGAGGTCGCTGCCGATGCGCCGGGTGCGGTCGACCAGGCGCGGCGCCCGGGTGAGCCCCACCAGCGCGACGGGGGCCACCCGGTGCGCCAGGCGGGCGACGGACTCGTGCATGCCCCAGCTCACCTCACCGAGCCCACCAGAGCTCGTGGCCACCAGCGCCGCACCGAGCACCCGCTCGCGCACGAGGTCGGGGTGCTCAGCGGACAGCGCCATGACGGTCATGCCGCCCATGGAGTGGCCCACGAGCACGAGCGGCCCGGACGGCGTGGTGGCCTCGATCACGGCGCGCAGGTCGGCGCCGCACTGGTCGACCGTGTAGTGCTCGCTCGGGCCGGTCTCGGAACGTCCGTGGCCGCGCTGGTCCCAGAAGACCAGCCGGAACCGGCCGCGCAGCCACTGACGCTGGAAGTGCCAGATGTCCTGGTTGAGGCAGAAGCCGTGGCTGAACACGACGGTGACGGCCTCGTCGGAACCGCGGCGTGGCGCGCGGCCACCGAAGTGCTCGGGCTCGTCGACCTCGACGTACAGGCGAGTGCCGTCGTCGGCTACCACGCGCTGCGGCACGCCGCGCAGGCTGCCGTACGCCTCGCCGACGCCGGCCTGGCGGGCTCGTCCTGCGGTCCAGCGCTCGGCGGCCAGGCCCAGCGCCGCCCCGACGCCGGCGGCGGCGAGTCCCGCGCCCGCCCCGATGAGCGCCTTCGAGGGGGACCTCACGACGACCTCACGACTCCTCCTCCACGTACCGGCGAGGCACCCGTGAGCCGATGCGCGTGACGATCTCGTAGGAGATGGTGTCGACGGCCTCGGCCCAGTCCTGCGCGGTCGGCTCGCCGCGCCCGGCGTCTCCGAACACGACGACGGGGTCGCCCGCGCGCACCTGCGCGACGTCGGGCCGGTCGCCGAGGTCGACGACCACCTGGTCCATGCAGACGCGGCCGGCGATGGTGTGCCGGCGGCCCGCGACCTGCAGCGGACCGACGTTCGAGGCAGCGCGGGGCAGTCCGTCGCCGTAACCCAGGGGCACGAGCGCGAGCGTGGTGTCAGCCGGGGTCGTGTACGCGTGGCCGTACGACACGCCCGACCCGGCAGGAACGGCCTTCACGAGCGCGAGGCGGCCCTGCAGCGTCATCGCAGGACGCAGCCCGAAGTCCGCCGGCGAGCCGAGGTCGGGCACGGGAGACAGGCCGTAGACGGCGAGGCCGGGGCGCACCAGGTCGTAGTGCAGCGCCGGGCTCGTGAGCGTCGCGGCGGAGTTGGCGAGG
This sequence comes from Angustibacter sp. Root456, assembly GCF_001426435.1. NCBI lineage: Bacteria > Bacillati > Actinomycetota > Actinomycetes > Kineosporiales > Kineosporiaceae > Angustibacter > Angustibacter sp. Root456. The sequence continues at coordinate 104,285 of NZ_LMER01000015.1, forward strand.
TGGCGCACCTGGGGCGTCAGCCCCCGCCGGCCCGCGATCTCGAGCGCCGCGTCGAACGCCTCCCGCTGCCGGGCGACCGTCGGGTGCTGGGGCGCGTCCGCCCAGGCCAGGTGCGACCAGACGCCGACGGCCTCCAGGCAGCCCTCGGCCTGCAGCCTCAGGGCGTGCTCGACCAGGTCGGTCCACTGGTCGGCCGTCGCTCCACCGCGCGACAAGCCGGTGTCGATCTTCAGGTGCACGCGGGCGGTGCCGCCGGTGGCGCGGGCGGCGGCGGCGATCTCGTCCAGCGCCCAGGGTGCGCTGGCGCTGAGGTCGATGTCAGCCGTGAGGGCACCGCCGAAGTCGTCGCCGGGCACGTGCAGCCACGACAGCAGGCGCCCGGTGTCACCGGCCCGGCGCAGCGCGAGACCCTCGGCGAGCTGCGCGACCCCCAGCCAGGTGGCCCCGCCGGCCCGCGCGGCGCGAGCGCTGGGCACCAGCCCGTGGCCGTAGGCGTCGGCCTTCACGACGGCCATCACCTCGGCCGACGCGGCGTGCTCACGCAGGGCCGCGACGTTCGACCGCACCGCACCCAGGTCGACGACCGCCTCGGCAGGCAGCACGGGGCCGGTGGGGTCGCTCATGCCCCCAGTGTCTCAGCAGCGCGCGGTCTCAGCAGCGCGCGAGGTCACGCACGGCAGCGGGAAGCTCGTCGAGCAGCCGGACGGCGTCCAGCGGGCCTCCCGAGCTGGCCAGCGCGCCGGCCCGGCCGTGCACCGCGGCAGCCACCGCGCCGGCGAGCGCGGGCTCCACGCCGGCCGCGAGCAGCGTGCCGGCGAGGCCGGCCAGCACGTCACCCGAGCCCGCGCTGGCGAGCCAGGCCGGGCCGTCGTCCTGCGCGAGCACGGTGGCGCCGTCCGGGGGGACGACGAGCGTCACCGCACCCTTGAGCAGCACGGTGGCACCGAGCGCGTCGGCAGCGCGCCGCGCGTGCTCGAGCGGCGCCGCCTCGACCTGCGCGCGCGAGCAGTCCCGGCCCTCCAGCCGGCTCAGCAGGCGGGCGAGCTCACCGGCGTGGGGCGTGAGCAGCGTGGGGGCGGTGCGCCGCTGCACCAGCTCGAGCGCACCGGCGTCGACCAGGCACGGCAGGTCGCTGGCGAGCGCTGCCTCGAGGTGTGGTCGCTGCTGGTCGTCGGCGGGGTCGACGCCCGACCCGACGGCCCAGGCCTGCACGCGCCCCTCGCCCGGCACGACCTGGGGCCAGTGCGAGCGGACGAGGTCGGTGGGCGCCTGGGGGCCGATGTAGCGCACCATGCCCGCCCCGGAGCGCACCGCGGCCCCGGTGGCCAGCACGGCCGCGCCCGTGTACGTCGAGCCGCCGGCCACCACACCCAGCACCCCGCGGCGGTACTTGTCGTCGCCCGCGTCGGGCCACGGCCAGGCAGCGGCCAGGTCGGTCGACTCCAGGCGGGCGACGGCCGCAGGGCCGAGGACGGCCGGCTCCAGCCCGATGTCGACGACGTGCAGGCGCCCGGCGTGCTGGGCTGCGGGAGGCAGCAGGAGCGCAGGCTTGGCAGTGCCGAAGGTCACCGTGACGTCGGCGCGGACGGCGACGCCTGGCACGCTGCCGTCGTCCGGGCCCACGCCGCTCGGCAGGTCGACCGCCACCACCGTGGCGTGCGGTGGGATGGCCTGCACCGCCTCGGCCGCCGCGCCGGTGAGGCCCGGACGCCCACCGATACCGAGGACGCCGTCGACGACGACGTCGGCCCGGTCGAGCAGCTGAGCGAGCGCGTCGCCGGTGACGGCCGCGGCGGTGCCGCCGGCCCGCCGCAAGGCGCCGGCGCCCTCGGCGTGGACAGCGTCGGCGACCGTCACGGCGTCGACGCGCGCTCCGCGCCGGGCCAGCCGCGCTCCGGCGTGCAGGGCGTCACCACCGTTCGAGCCCGGCCCGACGAGCAGCACGACGCGGGCGCCGTACACCCCGCTGCGACCCGGGCGGCCCGACGCCGCCAGCTCGCCGGCCACTGCCGTCGCGAGGGCCGCGGCGGCGCGCTGCATCAGCGCGCCGTCGGGCACGCGGCGCAAGGCCGCCGCCTCGGCTCGGCGGACGTCGTCGACGCGGTGGGCGCGGATCATGGCGACTCGGCGATCACGACCGCGCTGGCCACACCGGCGTCGTGCGACATCGACAGGTGCAGGGTCGCGACCCCCAGCTCGTCGGCGCGAGCCTGCACGGTGCCGGTGACGACGAGCTCGGGGCGCCCGGAGTCGTGCCGCACCACCGTGGCGTCGTGCCAGTGCAGGCCGACGGGCGCGCCGAGGGCCTTGGCCAGGGCCTCCTTGGCCGCGAACCGAGCCGCCAGCGAAGCGAGCGGCAGCTCACGCTCCCCCGGCGTGAACAGGCGCTCGCCCAAGCGCGGCGTCGCCTCGAGCGTGCGACCGAACCGCTCGATGTCGACGACGTCGATGCCGACGCCCACGATCACGGCGCTACTCGACCGTGACCGACTTGGCCAGGTTGCGCGGCTGGTCGACGTCGTGGCCCTTGGCCATCGCGAGCTCGCAGGCGAACACCTGCAGCGGCACGGTGGTGACGAGCGGCGCGAGCAACGTGGGGGTCTGCGGCACCCGGATCACCGTGTCGGCGTACGGCACGACGTCGTCGTCGCCCTCCTCGGCGATGACGATCGTGCGGGCGCCGCGGGCCCGGATCTCCTGGATGTTCGACACGACCTTGCTGTGCAGCGAGTCGCGTCCTCGCGGCGAGGGCACGACGACGAAGACCGGCAGCCCCTCCTCGATCAGCGCGATCGGGCCGTGCTTCAGCTCACCCGCGGCGAAGCCCTCGGCGTGGATGTACGCGAGCTCCTTGAGCTTCAGCGCACCCTCGAGGGCGACGGGGTAGCCGACGTGCCGGCCGAGGAAGAGCACGACCTTGGCGTCGGCCATCTCGCGGCCGAGCGCCCGCACCGGCTCGATGGTGTCGAGCACCTGCTGGATCTGCTGGGGCACCTGCGCGAGCTGGTGCATCATCTCGCGCACCTCGTCCTCGAACTTGTTTCCGCGCAGCTGCGCGAGGTAGAGGCCGAGCAGGTAGCAGGCGGTGATCTGGGCGAGGAACGCCTTGGTCGAGGCGACGGCGACCTCGGGGCCGGCGTGGGTGTAGATCACGGCGTCGGCCTCCCGCGGGATGGTCGAGCCGTGGGTGTTGCAGATCGCGACGACCTTGGCCCCCTGCTCGCGGGCGTGCCGCATGGCCATGAGGGTGTCCATGGTCTCGCCGGACTGCGAGATGGCCACGACGAGCGTCTTCTCGTTGACCACCGGGTCGCGGTAGCGGAACTCGCTCGCGAGCTCGACCTCGCAAGGCACGCGGCACCAGTGCTCGATCGCGTATTTGGCGACCTGACCGGCGTACGACGCGGTGCCGCAGGCGATGACGACGATCTTGTCGACCGCGCGCAGCAGCTGCTCCGGGATGCGCAGCTCGTCGAGCACGAGGTGGCCCTCGGCGTCCGTGCGGCCGAGGAGGGTGTCGGCGACGGCGTGGGGCTGCTCCTCGATCTCCTTCATCATGAAGTTCGGGTAGCCACCCTTCTCGGCGGCCGAGGCGTCCCAGTCGACGTGGTACTCCTTCGTGACCGCCGGCTGCCCGGCGAAGTCCACGATGTCGATGGAGTCGGGCGTGATCGTGACGACCTGGTCCTGGCCGAGCTCGATCGCCTCGCGGGTGTGCTGGATGAACGCGGCGACGTCCGAACCCAGGAAGTTCGCGCCCTGGCCGCGACCGACGACGAGCGGGGAGTTGCGGCGGGCGCCGACGACGACGCCAGGGGCGTCCGCGTGCACTGCGAGCAGCGTGAACGCGCCCTCGAGGCGGTTGCACACGGCGCGCATGGCGTCGGTGAGGTCGCCCAGCTCGTCGTACGCGCGGCTCACGAGGTGCGCCGCGACCTCGGTGTCGGTCTGCGAGGCGAACTCGACACCGTCGGCGACCAGCTCGGCCTTGAGCGCGGCGAAGTTCTCGATGATCCCGTTGTGCACCAGCGCCAGCCGCCCGCCACCACCGAGGTGCGGGTGCGCGTTCTCGTCGTTCGGCGCGCCGTGCGTGGCCCAGCGGGTGTGTCCGATGCCCGTCACTCCGGGCGGCAGCGGGTGGTCCGACAGCGCCTTCTCGAGGTTGGCGAGCTTGCCGGCCCGCTTCTCGGTGGCCAGACCGTCCGCGGACTGGATGACGACGCCCGCCGAGTCGTAGCCGCGGTACTCCATCCGCCGCAGCCCCTCGAGCACGACGTCGAGGGCGTCCACGCCGCCTGCTGGACCGGTGTACCCGACGATTCCGCACATGGGCTCAAGGGTAGCCTTGCCCGTCGTGGCCAACGGCAACGGCGCCAGCCTGCCCTCACCGTACGTCGAGCTCGACCGTGCGGCGTGGGCCGCGCTCCGCGCTCAGACGCCCCTGACGCTGAGCGCCTCCGACGTCGACCGCATCGAGGGCCTCGGCGACCGGGTCGACCTGCGGGAGGTCGAGGACGTCTACCTGCCGCTCTCGCGGCTGCTCAACCTCTACGTGCGCGGGGCCGGGCAGCTGCACCGGGTGACGTCGGAGTTCCTGGGCGAGCGCGCGGCCCGCGTGCCGTTCGTCATCGGCGTCGCCGGCTCGGTGGCGGTGGGCAAGTCGACCACCGCCCGGCTCCTGCGCGACCTGCTCTCGACGTGGCCCGAGACCCCGAAGGTCGAGCTGGTCACGACCGACGGGTTCCTGCTGCCGAACGCCGAGCTCGAGCGACGCGACCTGTTGCACCGCAAGGGCTTTCCGGAGTCCTACGACCGACGGGCCCTGCTGCGCTTCGTGGCCGCCGTGAAGTCCGGACGGCCGGAGGTGAGCGCGCCGGTGTACTCCCACCTCACCTACGACATCGTGCCGGGCGAGCAGGCGGTGGTGCACCAGCCCGACGTCCTCATCGTCGAGGGACTCAACGTCCTGCAGCCGCCGCGGGTCGACGCCCAGGGACGGGCCGGCGTCGCGGTGAGCGACTTCTTCGACTTCTCCGTCTACGTCGATGCCAAGACCGACGACGTCCGCCGCTGGTACGTCGACCGCTTCCTGCGCCTGCGCCGTACGGCGTTCGCCGACCCGTCGTCGTACTTCCACCGGTACGCCGTGCTGTCGGACGACGAGGCCGTCGAGACGGCCCTGGCGATCTGGGCGCGCACCAACGAGCCGAACCTCGTCGCGAACGTCCGGCCCACGCGGGGCCGGGCCACCCTCGTGCTGACCAAGGGCCCTGACCACGCCGTCACGCGCGTGCGCCTGCGCAAGTCCTGAGCTTCCGCCGGGCCGCTTTGCGCCACCCAGACCGCTTTGCGCGCTTGCGCCGCGGCTTGGATGGCGCAAGCAGCGGCGTCAGGTGAGTGACTTCTGCCACTCGACCATGCGGCCCACGGGCTGGAAGCCCAGCGCGCGGTTGACCCGCAGCATGGGCGCGTTGGACTCGGCGTTCCAGGTCACGACCCGGCGCACCTCGGGCAGCCCTGCGCGCAGCGCCCTCAGGTTGGCGGCCTTCACGAGCTGACCGAGCCGGTGGCCACGGTGCTCGGCCAGCACCAGGGTGTCCCACTGGTAGGCCATCTGCGGGGTGTGCTCGGCGATGCCGAGGTTGGTGAAGGCGACGGCCTGCCCGGTCTCGCGGTGCACGGCGACCGTCTCGACCACCCGGCGGCCCTGCGCCCGGGCGACGCGGTAGAGCGCGCGCACGCGCTCGGCGTCCCAGACCTCCTCCTCGACGGCCAGGTCGCCGAGCGGGGCGTCGGTCGACATGCGCGCCGACAGCACGGCCCGCTGGTCGAGCCACTCCTCGGGCACGCCGTCCCACCAGGTGAGGACGTCGTAGCCGGCCGAGTGAGCCCGCGCATCGGTCTCGAGGTCGCGCAGCAGCGGCTCGAGGTCGTCCGGCAGGTCGAGGTCGCTGCGCAGGTCGGCCAGCGCGGCCCGGTAGCCGCGGGCCGGTGCGAAGGACTCGGCGGGGTCGGCGTGGCCGACCGCGGCCTCGCTCTCGATCGACAGCGACGTGCGACCCGCCTGCCGAGCGCGCTGCTCGACCTCGGCCAGCAGCGCGCTGCCGATGCCGCGCCGCCGCCAGTCCGGGTGCACCGTGACGTCACCGTGCGCGAAGTGCAGGTTGTCCTTGAGCGGCAGGTGGAGCGTCACCTGCCCCACGACCGCCTCGCCGACGCGGGCCGCGAGCAGCTCGATCCGGCGGTCGGTCACCTCACGCTGGCGCGCGCGGATCTCCTGCGCCGAGTAGCGCGTCTGGCGGTCACCGAACTCGTGGCGGCTGCTCTCGACGCCGACGGCGACCCAGGCGTCGAGCAGGGTGTCATCGGTGAGGGGGTCGAGGTCGACGATCTGCAGGTCGGGCGCGGCTGAGGTCTGCACGGTTGGACTCTGACAGCGGACTGCAGCCGCCCGCACGGGGTTTTCGGCGCCGATGCGGGCAAGATGGCCCCGTGCTGCACCTGCGACTGGCCGTGCCGGCGTCCATCCGTGAGGAGGTGGAGCGCTTCCTCGTGGAGGATCCGCGAGTCACCAACGTCACGGTGCTGCCCGGCGCGTCCCGTGATCCCGCGGGTGACGCGATGTCGTGCGACGTCGCGCGCGAGGCGGCGAGCGACGTCCTGGCGCGGCTGCGGGCGCTCGGCCTGGACGACGGCGGCACCGTCGCGATCCAGGAGGTGGCCGCCTCGCCGTCCCAGGCGGCCCGCGACGCCGAGCGCGCCGCACCTGGCAGCCCGGACGACGGCGTGGTCTGGGACCTCGTCACCGACACCGCCTACGACCAGGTGCGGCCCTCGTGGACGTACTACGCGTTCCTCACCCTGGCCACGCTCATCGCGGGCGTCGCCGTAGTGCTCGACTCCCCCATCCTCGTCGTGGGCGCGATGGTCGTGGGGCCGGAGTTCGCGGTGGTCGCGGCGCTGGCGCTCGGCGTGGTGCTGCGTGAAGGACGCCTGGTGTGGGGCAGCGTGCGCCTGCTGGTGCAGGGCTTCGTCGCCGCGATCGCCATCACCGCGGTCTGCGGGCTGCTGGCCGCAGCGATCGGCTGGGTCGACGCGTCCTCGCTCACCCGCCCGCGCCCCCTCACCGGGTTCATCTGGAAGCCCGACCACTGGTCGGTGACCGTGGCCCTGCTGGCCGGCGTGGCGGGGACGCTGTCACTCACCGCGGGGCGCACGAACGCCCTGGTCGGCGTGTTCATCTCCGTCACCACGGTGCCTGCCGCGGGCAACCTCGCGCTCGCCCTGGCGCTGTGGGTGCCGGCGGAGATGGCCGGTGCCTCGGCGCAGCTCGCCGTCAACCTCGCTGGCATGGTGCTTGCCGGCGCGGTCACGCTGCTGGTGCAGCGGGTGCTGTGGCGCCGGGCCGGACTGCGGATCCACGTGGCCGGCCGGGGTCAGGTCACTCGCCGCTGAGGGCCAGCCGCTCGCGGACGACGACGGCCAGCCGATCGGCCAGCGCCTGGGCCTGCGCCGCCTCGCCGGCCTCCACCATCACGCGCACGAGGGGCTCGGTGCCCGACGGACGCAGCAGCACCCGCCCGGTGCCGGCCAGCTCGCTCTCGATGGCCTGCACGGCGGCGAGGACGTCGCCGTCGTCCGCCGCCCGCGCCTTGTCGACGTCGCGCACGTTGACCATCACCTGCGGTAGGCGCTGCATCACCTGCGCCAGCTCGGCCAGCGGTCGGCCGCTCTGCGCGACCCGCGAGGCCAGCAGGAGCGCGGTGAGCACACCGTCGCCCGTGGTGCCGTGGTCGGTGAAGATGACGTGGCCCGACTGCTCGCCACCCAGCGAGAACCCCCCGCGGCGCATGCGCTCGAGCACGTAGCGGTCGCCCACCGCGGTCTGCTCGACAGTGATGCCCTCGCGCTGCATCGCCTGCATGAGGCCCAGGTTGCTCATCACCGTGGCGACGAGGGTGTCGCCGGCGAGGGCGCCGCGCTCGCGCAGGGCGAGGGCGAGGATCGCCATGATCTGGTCGCCGTCGACCACGTCACCGAGGGCGTCGACGGCGAGGCAGCGGTCGGCGTCGCCGTCGAGGGCGACACCGAGGTCGGCTCCGTGCTCGACCACGGCCGCCTGCAGCGGCTCCAGGTGCGTCGAGCCGCAGCCGTCGTTGATGTTGAGGCCGTCCGGCTCGCCGCCGATGACGTCGACCCGGGCGCCGGCCTCGCGCAGCAGGCGGGGCGCGACGGCGCTCGCGGCGCCGTGGGCGCAGTCGACGACGACGTGCAGGCCGTCGAGGCGGTGCGGCAGGACGGCGAGCAGGTGGGCCACGTAGTCGTCGGCGGCCCGGACGTCGGTGCGTACGCGCCCCACGGCAGCGCCGGTGGGTCGCTCCCAGGATTCACGCAGGCGCTTCTCGATGGCGTCCTCGATGGCGTCGTCGAGCTTGTGGCCGCCGCGGGCGAAGAACTTGATCCCGTTGTCGGGCATGGCGTTGTGGGACGCCGAGAGCATCACGCCGAGGTCGGCACCGCGGGCAGCGGTGAGGAACGCGACGGCCGGTGTCGGCAGCACCCCGACGTCGAGGACGTCGATCCCAGCGCTGGCGAGCCCCGCCACGACGGCAGCGCTGAGGAACTCCCCGGATGCGCGCGGATCGCGACCGACCACGGCGAAGGGCCGGTGGCCGGCGAAGGCGCCGATGTCGGCGAGGACGTGAGCGGCCGCGACCGACAGGTCGAGGGCCAGCTCGGCGGTGACGTCGCGGTTGGCGACGCCGCGCACCCCGTCGGTGCCGAACAGTCGTGCCACAGGTGCTGCCTTTCGTCGGGGGGAACGTCAGCCACGACGACGACGGCCCCGGGAAACGGTACTCCCGGGGCCGTCGTTCGTGGCGTCCTCGAGCGGACGCGCGTGGATCAGCGCTTGCTGTACTGCGGAGCCTTGCGGGCCTTCTTCAGACCGGCCTTCTTGCGCTCGATGGCGCGCGGGTCACGGGTGAGGAAGCCGGCCTTCTTCAGCGCGGGGCGGTTCGCCTCGGCGTCCACCTCGTTGAGCGCGCGGGCGATGCCCAGGCGCACGGCGCCGGCCTGGCCGCTGGGGCCACCGCCGTGCACGCGCGCGAAGACGTCGAAGGCGCCGTCGAGCTCGAGCACCTTGAAGGGCTCGCTCACGATCTGCTGGTGCACCTTGTTGGGGAAGTAGTTCGCCAGCTCGCGGCCGTTGATCGTCCAGCGGCCGGTGCCGGGCACGATGCGCACGCGGGCGACAGCCTCCTTGCGGCGGCCGGTCGCGGCACCCGGGCCGGACGCGCTGGCGCGGCGGGCGGGAGCCTCGGTGGACTCGCTGGTGTAGCTGCTCGGCGCGTTGTCGGCGTCGATGCTGTCGACGTCGATCTCGGTGGTGGGCTCAGCCACGGTTCTCCTCGAACTCCTGGTCAGTGATGCGTGGGTCGGTTCGGCCGTGGCTTACTGCGCGACCTGGGTGATCTCGAACGGCTGCGGCTGCTGCGCCTGGTGCGGGTGCTCCGGGCCGGCGTAGACCTTCAGCTTGCTCAGCTGGGCGGCGGCCAGCGAGTTCTTCGGCAGCATGCCCTTGACGGCCTTCTCGACCGCCTTGGTGGGGAAGCGCTCCAGCAGCTCGGCGTAGGTGCGCGAGCGCAGGCCGCCCGGGTAGCCGGAGTGGCGGTACGCCTTCTTCTGCTCGAGCTTGGCGCCCGTGAGCGCCACCTTGTCGGCGTTGATGATGACGACGAAGTCACCGGTGTCGACGTGCGGCGCGAACGTCGGCTTGTGCTTGCCGCGCAGCAGCACGGCGACCTGGCTCGCGAGACGGCCGAGCACGACGTCAGTGGCGTCGATGACGTGCCACTGGCGGGTGACCTCACCGGCCTTGGGGGTGTACGTACGCACGGTCGTAGCCTTCGTTCTCGTCACGTGGTCAGGCACGTCGGTGCCCGCTGGCAAGGGGTGTCGCGCTCCTGGTCCGGCGCCAGCCCTGAGAAGATGCCCCTGGGACACGGCGCGTCGGATCCGCACGACGACAGCCCAGAGTACCCGCCGGGCTCGGCAGGGGTCAAAACGCGGCCGGACGGCGTCCGCCGGGCCCGAGCCCTGCGCGGTGTCGCGCTCAGGCCTCGGTCATGAGCCGGAGGCCGAAGGCCACGAAGACCAGCCCCATGAGCCGGTCGAGGCGCCGCCGCACGCGGGGCGTGCCCATCCAGCGGACCACGGTGCCCGACACGGCCAGCAGGGCGACGTAGTAGACGGCCGTCTCGGCGATGTAGACGCCCCCGAGAACCGCGGAGCCGGCGCCGACCGCGTGACCGACCGGCACGAACGCCGGCAGGAAGCTCACGAAGAACGCGCCGACCTTCGGGTTGAGGACGTCGGTCAGCAGCCCGGTCAGGTACGCCCGCCCTCGACCGGCTGCGAGCCTGGCGCCGGCACCGGCGTCAGCCACGACCAGCGCCGAAGCCTGCTGCGGACGACGGCGCAGGCTCTGCACGCCGAGCCACAGCAGGTAGAGCCCACCGGCGATCCGCAGGGCCAGGTACCCCAGCTCACTCGCCCGCACCACCGCCGACAGCCCGAGCGCGGCCACCGACACCCAGATCACCAGACCGGTGAGGCCCCCTGCCGCCGTCCAGACCGCCCGCGGCCGACCGTCGCGCACGATCGAGCGCAGCAGCACCATGGTGTCGGGTCCGGGGAGCACCACGAGCAGCGCCGCAGCGGCGCTGAACGCCAGGACGGCCTTGGTCACCTCCGAAGGGTAGAGCTGGCCCGGCCGGGCCTCACCCTTCTCGCGGCGAGATCTCGCCCATCGGACCGAACCCGCTGACCTCCTGCGCGTCGACGTAGATGATCTGGGGCTGCGCCGACACGATGTCCGGCATCTCGGACATGAAGCGCGCCACGTGGGCCTGCTGCATGTGCTCCTGGCCCGCCGCGGCGTCCCGGAACCCCTCGACGGTGACGTAGGTCTGCGGGTCGTCGACGCTGCGCGAGAACTCGAAGAACAGGCAGCCGGGCTCCGCGTTGACCGACGCGGCGTAGAACGCCGAGAGCTCCTCCCACTCGCTCTGCCGGTCCGGCCGGATCGGGAACTTCACGACGATGAGGATCACGGGTGCCTCCTGGATCTGGTGAGGGAGCGAGCGGGGCCCGCCTGGATCCTGGCCCCGAAAGCACCGCGGAGCCACCTGGGGCCTGCGGCGCGTGGCGCCGTGGCGACGTCGTCCGCGGTCGAGGAGGTGCAAGAGGTGCAGGTCGTGCTATTCGTCGTAGGAGTCGAAGGCCGGCGGGTAGACGAGCCTGCCCCGGACCGCTGGCGAGTACGACGGGAGCAGGTAGACCTGACCCGCCTCGCGCGGCGCCCAGTCCGGCAGGTCGATGGCGACGCCGACGTCGCGGCAGTCGCGGAAGCCGAAGCGCGGGTAGTACCGCGGGCTGCCCTCGAGCGTCACCAGCGGTTCCGGACGGCGCTCGGCGAGGGCGAGCACCGCCCGCACCAGCGCCGAGCCGATGCCGCGCCCCTGCACCGCCGGCGCGACGGCGAGGGGCGACAGCGTGAGGACGTCGTGCGTTCGGCCGCTCGCGTCGTCCAGCAGCTGGGCGCGGCTGATCATCACGTGACCCACCACCTCCCCGCCGTAGCGCGCCACGAGGGCCAGCCCGGGCAGGTACTGCGGTGACGCCCGGATCAGCTCGACCAGCCGCGCGACGCTCGGCTCGTCGACGAACGCCGCCCGCACCACGTCGCCGATCGCCTCGTGGTCGGTGGGGTGCTCGGGCTCGATGACGACCTCCACGCCGTCACCGTTCCACGAACACCGCCACGGTGCGTGCCGGCACGCTGGCCGACCCGGAGGTCGCGTCCCAGGCGGCCGTCTTGACCACCCGGTCGCTGCCTGACTCCTGCACCGGCGAGAGGGCCAGCGCGTGCCCGTCGAGCCCAGGCACCTTCTGGTCGACGGCGGACGCGCTCGCGTTGAGCACCACGACCAGACCCTTGAGCGCGGGGTCGACGTCCGAGCCGACGCTGTCGTCGATCCGCATCACGATCACACCAGGATGCGCCTCACTGGTGCCCGACACCGGGAAGCCCACCTTGGCGTTGATGAGGTCGGCCGAGCCCAGCGTGAACAGCGGGGACGACGACCGCAGCCGCAGCAGGTCGGCCGCAGCAGCCGACGCCGTGGCGACGTCGTTCGCGGTCGGCTTGAGCGCGGGGTCGGCGAGCAGCGGCTTCTGGTACGCCCACTTGGCGGCGTTGTCGGCCTTCGGCGGCAGCCCGTGGCCGAAGCCGTTGTCCGCGCCGGTCCAGTCGAGCCGGTTGAACCAGTCACCCGAGTCGAAGCTGTTGCGGTCCAACGACTTGCTCCGCAGCAGGTCGGCGCCCGCGTGCCAGAACGACGGCGACTGGCCGAGCGCCGTGGTGGCGAGCGAGACGGTGTTCATCCGCACGCGGTCGGCCATCGACGTGCTCTGCGGCAGCTTGTACGTCAGCGTGTCGAAGAGCGTCTCGTTGTCGTGTGCGTCGACGTAGCTGATGACCTCGTCCGGCTGGTCGGCGTACCCGGCGGGCTGGCCGTTGTAGTCGACCTGGTCGCCGCGGACGACGTCCCCGGACGACGCGCGGAACCGGTAGGCCCGCAGGTTGCCGGCCATGCCGAGCTCGACGAGGTCAGTGGCGTGCGCCAGCGTCGCCGCCTGCTGGGCCGCATCGCCGTTCACCGCTGCGCCGTTGGGGTCGCCGGCTAGGCCGCTGCCGAGGCCCTGGATGCGCGGGTCCTCGTCGAACGGCCCGCCACCGCGGACGGCGTCGCGCAGCCGGTCGCTGAACGTGCCGATCCCCGTGCCACCGAGCTGGCCCTGCGTGGCTTGGTAGAAGCGCGCGTTGTTGGCGACCTCCCCGAAGTTCCAGCCCTCCCCGTAGAGGTAGATCGAGCGCCCGTCGACACCGTCGCGCCGCAGCGTGAGCGCGTCGAGCGCGTGCCGAACTGCCAGCATGTTCGCGCGCGAGTGGTGGCCCATCAGGTCGAACCGGAAGCCGTCGACCCGGTAGTCGCGGGCCCACACGACGACCGCGTCGACCATCATCTTCTCGGCCATCGCGTGCTCGGTGGCGACGTTCTGGCAGCAGGTCGAGGTCTCGACCTCACCCGTGCTGACGTTCAGCCGGTGGTAGTAGCCGGGCACGATCTTGTCGAGCACCGACGTGTCGGCCTGACCCGATGCGGACGTGTGGTTGAACACCTGGTCGAGCACCACACGCAGCCCGTCGGCGTGCAGCGCCCCCACCATGGTGCGGAACTGCGCGACGCGAGGGGCGCCGTCCGGGTCGGTGGCGTACGAACCCTCCGGCGCCATCCAGTGGTACGGGTCGTAGCCCCAGTTGAAGGCGTCGTCCTTCGCGACGGCGGTGACGCAGGCCTGCTGCTGCTCGGAGTCCGGCGGCATCGAGGCGAGGTCGCAGTCGGGCGTCTTCTGCTCCGAGCGCTTCTCGGGGATCGAGGTGATGTCGAACGTCGGCAGCAGGTGCACGGTGTTGAGACCGGCCTTCGCCAGCGCCCGCAAGTGCTTGGTGCCCGCACCGTCGTCGGCGAACGCCAGGTAGGTGCCGCGGTGGTCCGCCGGCACGCTCGGGTCACTCACCGAGAAGTCGCGCACGTGCAGCTCGTAGATGGTGGAGTCGACGCTCTGGGCCAGCTTCGGCGACGGCGTCGTGCGCCACTGCTTCGGTTGCAGCGCAGGGTCATCGAGGTCGACGGCCACCGACCGCTTCGAGTCGGGCGTCAGCGTCAGGGAGTACGGGTCGGTCACCTGGTTGTGCTCGACCTTCCGCGTGGACGGCGCGTAGACCGTCACGTCGTAGAGGTACTGAGCTCCCCGCCAGTCGGGGCGCCCCCTGGTCGACCACACACCGTCGTGATCCGCGCGTAGCTGGACGCGTTGCGGCGCACCGCTTTCACGGCCAGCACGCCACACCAGCAGGTCGACGTCCGTCGCCGTCGGTGCCCACACGGCGAACGTCGGCCCGCGGCCGTGCCAGCTCAGGCCGAGCCGCTCGCTCCGCGCACCGGCGTAGACGTCGTCGAGCACCCGCGGGATCTGCACGCCGGTCGCGTCAGTGAGCCGACCGAGGTCGTCGTACTGCGCGACCGCGACCTGGCCCTTGAGAATCGTGGGCACCTGGCGCGCGGACGAGCGCGCCAGCCGCAGGGCGAGGAAGCCCTTCAGCTGCGGGTCCTTCGCCACCACGTCCGCCGGCAGCCCGGCGGGGTCGTAGGTCAGCGCCGCGGACGACCCACCGGTCACGGCCTCGTCGTCGACCGCCAGGCCACCGGTTACCGACCAGTGCAGCCGCCACCGCAGCCGCTCGGGCGAGGTGCCCGCGGGCACAGCGTTCGCCGGCCACGCGATGAGGTCGCGCGCCACCCAGTGCGCCTTGGCCTTCGTGAGGTCGGGCGCCGCACCCGCGCGCGACGTGGTGATCGTGAGCACGTGCGTCGCCAGCGTGTACGAGAACGTCGTCACCACACCGTCGCCCGGGACGTCGAAGCCGATGTTGGCACCGCCCGGCGCACCGCCCGCGCCGTAGTTCTCGTCCCAGGTCAGCCCGTGGGTGACCTTGGCCTCGTAGTGGCCCGCCGGAATGCGGTCGGTGCGCCAGGTGAGCACGCCGTCGCCATCCGGGTCCTGCAGCCACGGCCGCATGCACGCAGGTTGCCAGTCACCCGAGCAGCCGAGGGCCGCCTGGAAGGACCCCGGCACCGTGACGATCGGGCCCTGGGCGTCGGAGGTGACGTAGTGGGTGGCGTGGTCGTAGTAGAACGTCACCGGGCCGGCGGGCGCGGTGTAGCTGATGTCGGAACCGTTCTTCACCGCGCCGGCGCCGTAGTTCTCGTCCCAGCTCTTGTTGATCGCCGCCTTGTAGGCGTACGAGCCGGTGGGCAGCGTGTACGTGCCCTTCCAGACCTGGTCGTTCGGGTCGAGCGACAGCTGGGCCTGCGGGCAGTCCGGCATCCAGTCGCCGGCGTTCGCGCCACCGGTGCAGCCCATCTCGCTGTTGTGATTTCCCGGAACACTGACGGCGTCCGGCTGCGTCACCGGGCCGACGCCACCGCCGCCCCCGCCGCCGCTGGGTGCCGGCGTGCCGACGATGCCGTAGGTGGAGGTGGCCGAGTAGTTGCCACTGCTGTCGCGCAGCACGGCTCGGTACTCGACCAGCGTGCCCTTGGCCAGGCCCGTGGTGTCGTGGAAGACGCGGTACGGCGCGTTGTCGTCGGTGCCGATCCGCTGCCACGCAGCCGTTCCGACCGGTCGGTAGCCGAAGGTCACCTCGGCCAGGGCGTTGTCGGGCACCGACACCCCGACCTCAGTGCGTCCCCCGACAACCGCCCCCGGCTGAGGCGACGCGGGGTAGACAGCCGGTGCGGCACGGCGGTGATCGACCGGCCGGGTCGCCTTCCATACCGCCACCGACAGCGGCGGCACGGTGATGGTCGCGCGGCCCTCCTTGTTGGTGCGCAACGACGCCCGCGAGCCGGCGAGTGGCTTGAAGGTGCCGTGATCGACGAAGGTGGCCACCTCGGCCGACTTGGCCGTGGTCGCGTTGTTGGCCGCGACGAGGTACTCGACCTTGGTCTGGCGGTCGACGCGGCTGAACGCGTAGATCCCCGCGGACGACGACGCGTACCGGTGCACCTGCGTGCCGTCAGCGAGTGCCGGGTTCGCCGCACGCAGGGCGGCCACCTGCTGGATCGCACGGTAGAGGGGAGCCTTGGTGTCGTACCGGTCACGGCTCCCGGACGGGCCGCCGACGACGTCCTCGCTGTTGTACTGGGCGACCTGACTGGCGAACATGTCCTGCCGCGCGTCCTTGTCGCCGCCGGCGCCGGCGAAGCCCTGCTCGTCGCCGTAGTAGACGACCGGCTGGCCGCGGGTGAGGTACATCAGCTGGTGCGCGAGCTCGTCACGCTTCAGCACCTCGTCAGCCGGCACCCCAGAACCCTTGAGCATCATCGCGATGCGGCCCATGTCGTGGTTGCCCAGGAAGGTGGGCAGCTCGTACGCGTTGGAGTCGGTGTCGGTGTAGTAGTCGTCGCCGACGAACAGGTCACGCACACCGGTGGTGGCCTTTCCGGCGGCGAAGTCCTTGGCCGCGGCCTGGAAGCCGAAGTCCAGCGTGGCGGGCAGCCTGCCGGTGGTCGTGTACTGCGACATGAACGAGGGGCGCGCGTCGTACACCTCGCCGAACATGAAGAAGTCGTCGTTGCCGTCGGCCTTCGCGCGGGCCAGGATCGCCGGCGAGAACTTCTGCCAGAACTCCATGTTGACGTGCTTGACGGTGTCGATGCGGAAGCCGTCGATGCCGAAGTCGACCCACTGCGTGTAGATGTCGGTCATGCCCTTGACCACGGCGGGCTGCTCGGTGAACAGGTCGTCGAGCCCGACGAAGTCGCCGTACTCGGCGCTCTCGCCGGCGAAGGTCGAGTCACCGCGGTTGTGGTACTTCGTGGGGTCGTTCAGCCACGCCGGCACCTTGACGGTCTTGTCGGCCTCGGATCGGAACGTCGGCGTGTAGGGGAACGACTGGGCGTTCAGCTGCGGGAACGTGTCGGTGCCCGCGTAGTCCTTGTCGTCGAAGGTGTTGCCGGCCGCGTCCTTGTACGGCGCATCCGCCTTGCTGACGTACGAGTACTTCTGCTGGGTGTAGTCGATGACGTCCGCGGTGTGGTTGGTGATGATGTCGAAGAAGACCTTCATGCCCTTGGCGTGCGCAGCGGCGATGAGCGCCTTCATGTCGGCGTTGGTGCCCAGGTGCGGGTCGATCTGGGTGAAGTCGGTGATCCAGTAGCCGTGGTACCCGGCGCTGGCGTCGCTGCCGCTGCCCTGCACGGGACGGTTCTTGAACGACGGCGTGAGCCAGATCGCCGTCGTGCCGAGGCCCTTGATGTAGTCGAGCTTGCTGGTCAGGCCCTTGAGGTCGCCACCGTGGTAGAAGCCCTTGTCGGTGGGGTCGAAGCCCGTCTCCATCCGCCCACCGGTGAGCCCGCCGGTGTCGTTGGCCTTGGCGCCGTTGGCGAAGCGGTCGGCCATCACGAAGTAGAACCGCTCGCGGGTCAGCGGGGCGCGCAGGCTCGCGCTCGCCAGCTGCTTGTCGGCTGCGGTGACCGGCCCCGGCAGGTCGGTGGGTGCGATGCCGACGCGGTGGGTGGTGTGGTCGTACGTGAAGTCGAGCGTCGCCTGGCCGGCGAGCACGAGCGGGATGTTGTCCCCGCCGCCGTCCAGGCCGTAGCTCTCGTCCCACGAGTCGTTGAGGGCGACCTTGAGCTCGTAGCTGCCCGCAGGCAGCGTGAAGCGGCCCGCGAACGTGGGGGTGTCACCGACCCGCTCCAGGTGCGTCTTCGCGCAGTCGGGCTGCCAGTCGCCGGAGCACCCCAGCTCGCTCTGCAGGCTGCCGACCAGCGTCACGGACGACGGCAGCGGGCTCTCGGCCGCCCGGGCCGACCGCGCGGGGGCCGCCGCGAGCAGCGCGAGCGCCAGCACGGCGACGAGCACCGCCGCCCAGGGGCGACGCGACCTCGAGGACGACACGGATCGAAGGGCCAGTGCAGACATGGGCGGGCTCTCCCAGCAGGGCGGACGGCGTCGTCCGAGGTGTCCAGTTCGTCGCGACCCTAGACCTGCACGACCCCTGCATGGAAGGCCCCCTCAGCAACTTTCTGCAAATTCTTTCAGCGATGTCGGTTCCGGCTGCAGGTGCATCGACGTCGCCGGGCGGCAGAGCAGCACGACGAGCACCAGCTCGGTCGCCGCCGTCAGCACCCCCGCGACGAGGAACCACCACGGCACGGGGTAGGCGAGCGAGGCGACGACGTCGATGCCTCCCGCCGCAGTCGCACCCAGCAGCAGCACCCGGGCGCCCCACCAGCGCCGCACCAGCGCGACCATGAGCCCGGCGCTGACCAGCGCGGTGGCGAGGTCGACGACCACGCCCCACTGCCCCGGCGTCCGCAGCTCGGCGACCACCCAGCCGGACGGCGAGGTCATGTCGAGCCGGTGCGCCGTCCCGTAGGCCCGCACGAACGCCGACCACTCGAAGCCGACCATCCACACGCGCAGCAGCATCAGCGCGACCAGGGGCACCAGCAGACCGCAGGCAGCACGCACCGCGTCCGGGGTGGTGTCCGCACCGCCGCCCACGGACGCGACCTCGAGGTCGCGGACGTCGCGCACCCTGGTGACGCTAGGACGGCGCGCGGCCGCGCGTCAGAGGTCGTGACCGAACCGCGCCCCACATCGTGACCGAACGGAGACGCGCCAGCCTCTGCACCGGTCGCCGCCTCAGCGGGCCAGGTAGTCGTACTCGACCGGCGCCCGCCACAGCAGCCACACGACCACAGCGGTCATCGCCACCATGACGAGGGTGAGCAGGTGGTACCACCACGGTGAGGGGACGGCGACCGACCCGAGCGTGTTGAGGCCACCAGCCGCGCTGAGGGCCAGCGCGACGAAGCGCGCCCACGGCTGGCCGCCCACCACCTTGCGCAGCAGCGGCAGGATCAGCAGCCCGGCGCAGAGCAGGCTGAAGATGGCCGAGTCGACGTGCCCGGGCACCTCGCGCTTGGCGATCTCCTGACCCAGGAAGGTCGTCATGTCAAGGTGCCTGAACTCGCCGTAGGCCTGGACGAAGTCGGCGTGCCGGTACTGCGCCAGCAGCACCCGCACGACTCCCAGCACCACCGCCGTCACGAGCAGCACGCGCGCCACCACGCCGCGCACCTGCTCCTTCGACCGCGGCCGGCCCCCCTGCAGCGTCTGGCTCATCGTTGTCTGACCACCCTCGTCTCGTCCCACACCGGTTCCGGTGACTCGTAGACCCGCCCGTCGGCTCCGAACACCAGGAACCGGTCGAAGCCGCGCGCGAACCAGCGGTCGTGCGTCACGGCCAGCACCGTCCCCTCGAACGACGCGAGCCCCTCCTCGAGCGCCTCGGCCGAGTGCAGGTCGAGGTTGTCCGTCGGCTCGTCGAGCAGCAGCAGGGTCGCCCCGCTGAGCTCGAGCAGCAGGATCTGGAAGCGTGCCTGCTGGCCCCCGCTCAGCGACTCGAACACCTGCTCCCCCGCGCGCGCCAGCTCGTAGCGGTCGAGGGCCCGGGCCGCCTGCTCACGCGGCAGGCCGTCGCGGTGGTCGTCGCCGCGGTGCAGGATCTCCAGCAGCGTGCGGCCCACCAGCCGCGGGTGCTCGTGGGTCTGGGCGAACCAGCCGGGGCGCACCCGCGCGCCCAGCCGCGCCCGGCCGGTGTGCACCACCGGCGCGATGACGATGTCGTCGACCGGCCGGTGCTCGGCGTCCGGGTCGGAGCCGCCGGCCGCGAGCAGCCGCAGGAAGTGCGACTTGCCCGAGCCGTTCGAGCCCAGCACGGCCACCCGTTCGCCGTACCAGACCTCGAGGTCGAACGGCTGCATCAGGCCGGTGAGCTCCAGCTGCTCGCACATCACCGCCCGTTTGCCGGTGCGGCCCCCCTGCAGCCGCATCCGGACGTTCTGCAGCGCAGGCAGCGCCTCGGGCGGCCCCTCGTCGAGGAAGCGCTGCAGGCGCTTCTCAGCGGCGTGGTACTGGCTCGACATGTCGGAGTTGTAGGCGGCCTTGTTCTTGTAGTACTGCACGAGGTCCTTGAGCTTCTGGTGCTCCTCGTCCCAGCGGCGCCGCAGCTCCTCGAGCCGGGCCAGCCGCTCGCGGCGCGCGTCGTGGTACGTCGAGAACCGGCCCGGGTGCACCCACACGGTGCTGCCCGCCGCGCTCGGCTCCAGGGTCGCGATCCGGTCGGCCGCACGGTCGAGCAGCTCGCGGTCGTGGCTCACGAGCAGCACCGTCTTCGGCGTCTCGCGCAGCCGGTCCTCCAGCCACCGCTTGCCCGGCACGTCGAGGTAGTTGTCGGGCTCGTCGAGCAGCAGCACCTCGTCCGGGCCGCGCAGCAGGGCCTCGAGCACCAGCCGCTTCTGCTCGCCACCACTCAAGGTGCGCACCTCGCGCCACTGCGCCTTCTCGAACGGCACGCCGAGCGCGGCCACGGTGCACACGTCCCAGAGCGTCTCGGCGTCGTACCCACCGGCGTCCGCCCAGTCGGCGATGGCCTGGGCGTACCGCATCTGGGTCGGCTCGTCGTCGGACTCCATCATCGCCAGCTCGGCCGCCTCCAGCGCGTGGGCCGCCACTCGCACGCGCGGTGGCGCCACCGTGAGCAGCAGGTCGCGCACGGTCGAGGTGTCGCGCACCTGGCCGACGAACTGGCGCATGACGCCGAGCCCACCGCTGCGGGTCACCGCTCCCCCGTGCGGGTCGAGGTCGCCGGCGATGATGCGCAGCAGCGTCGTCTTGCCCGTGCCGTTGGGGCCGATGAGCGCCACCGTGGCGCCGTCGCCCACGCGGAAGGTGACGTCGTCGAGCAGCGGCCTGCCGTCCGGCAGACGGAAGCTGACGGTGTTGACGTCGACGTGTCCCACGAGTAGCCAGTGTGGCGTGGGCTCTGGCGCGGAGCACCTGCTTTTCGCGTTGCCGCGGCTCAGGTGAAGACGCTGCGGGCCGCCTCGATGTGCGAGCGCATCACGGCCGACGCCCAGTCGCAGTTACCGGCGGCCAGGGCCGCCACCAGCTCGCGATGGTGCGCCTGCGAGCGCCGCTGCTGCTCCTGGCTGTAGGAGTGGAACGTGCGGTGCACCAGCGGTTCGCGCACCACCACCGCGAGCGCGTCGGCGAGCAGGTGGGAGTGCGCCTCGGCGACGATCGTGCGGTGGAACTCCTGGTTGTACTCCGCCAGCTCGTCGAGCGCTGACTCCCCCGCGGCGACCGCGCTGTCCATGAGCTCGACCAGCTCACCCAGCCGGGCCAGCGCCTGCGCACTCACGTGCGCCGCCGCCCGCCACGCCGCGTGCGGCTCAAGCAGGGCGCGCAGCGTGAAGATCTCGTCGACGTCGGCCGGGTTGATCTCGACCAGCCGCGCGCCGCGGTTCGGTCGCAGCTCGACGATGCCCTCGGCAGCCAGCCGCCTCAGCGCCTCGCGGACGGGTGTGCGCGACACCCCCAGACGCTCGGCGAGCGAAGCCTCCCGCAGCGGCTGGCCACCCTGGAAGGCGCCGCTGCGAATCAGCTCCCTGATGCCTTCGTAGGCACTGGCGTTGTCTCGCCCCACCCGCGGCTCCCGTCGTCCTCGTGACCTGCTCGACCCGCCCCATCTTGCCGGTCGGCGCAGGCAGCTGCGGCCGTGGCGCGCTGCGGCGCGGCGGCCCAGGCCCGGCGGAAACGTCGCGGACGCTCCGGCCACAGCCCGGCCGGCCGGTAGCGCAGCAACAGGACGAGCACGACGCCGAGCAGGATCTGGCGGGCACCTGGCACCGCCGTGGTGATCGCGGAGGGCAGGAACCGGGTCGCCTGGTCGAGCACCCCGAAGACGAGCACCGACCCGAGGACGCAGCCCACCACGCTGCCGCGCCCGCCCGCGATGACGGCGATGAGCACGATGAGCGTCTCGCTGATCGTGAAGCCAGACGGTTGCAATGTGGTGAGGTACCCGGCCCACAACACGCCGGCCGCCCCCATGAGCGCTCCGCCGATGCCGGCGCAGACCAGCTGGAAGCGCAGGGGCGAACGGCCGAGCGCGCGCACCTCCACCTCGTCGTCGCGCACGGCCTTGGCCGTCCGGCCGAAGGGCGAGCCGACCAGGGCACCGGCGGCGAGCGTCACGACGACGCCGACCGCGAGCACCAGTCCGAGGTAGACGGCAGCCGCCCGCTCCGGCGGCATGGTCGCGGTGAGGTCGGCGAGCGGCTGCGGGATGCCGAACAGGCCGGCGAAGCCGCCGGCCAGGCCGTTGCGGGTCGAGAGCACGACGACGAACGTCTCCGACACCGCGAGCATGAGGATCGGCAGCAGGTAGGCGTTGCGGCTGCGTGAGTCGACCACCGCCGCCGGCAGCACCAGCAGCACCGACGCGGCGGCGCACAGCACGACCGCGACCAGCGCGGCGAGGGGCCAGGGAAGGCCGAGCGCGAATGCGGTCAGCGACCCAGGCGGCTGGGTGAGCAGCGCGTAGCCGTATGCGCCCAGGGCGAAGACGCCGTGCACGCCGAGGTTGAGCAGCCCGCTGACTCCGTACTGCAGGTTGAGGCCGGACGCGAGCAGGTAGTAGATCCCGACCATCACGGCGGCGTTGAGCAGGAAGTCCAGGCTCACGACTACACACGCACCTTCCTGCTGAGGGTGGCGGACAGGTACAGGGCGACGGCCAGCACGGCGATGGCCATGGCCGGCTTGTACGCGCTGCCGACGTACCGGGCGGCGAGCTCACTGGCGAGCCCGATCGCGAACCCACCGAGCGCCGCCGCGAACGGGTTGCGGCCGCCCGTGATGAGCACCGCGGCGATGATGGGGAACAGCGTCAGGTAGCCCATGGTGGGCGTGAGCTGGCCGTCGGCGGCGAGCAGGACGCCAGCGATCCCCGCGAGTGCGGCGCCCAGCCCCCAGGTCAGCAGACCGACGACCCTGAGGTCGACGCCCGTGACGGCGGCCAGGGTGCGGTTGTCCGCGGCTGCCCGCAGCTGCCGGCCGGTCCGGGTACCGAAGAGCAGGGCCGCGACGACGCTGGCCAGCACGACGACGGCCACCACCGTGGTGACCTGCAGGCGCCCGAACG
The DNA here is from genome assembly GCF_001426435.1 of Angustibacter sp. Root456. NCBI lineage: Bacteria > Bacillati > Actinomycetota > Actinomycetes > Kineosporiales > Kineosporiaceae > Angustibacter > Angustibacter sp. Root456. The sequence continues at coordinate 126,972 of NZ_LMER01000015.1, forward strand.
GGCCGAAGGACGCCGGGATGGTGGGGATCGACACCTCCATGACCTGGGTGCCCCACACCGACGCGAACACGTTCTGCAACGCGAACCCGACGCCCATGGAGGCGACCGTCATGGTGATCGGCCCACGCGTGACGAGCGGCTTGAAGACGAGCACGTGCAGGGCGAGACCTGCCAGGCCGACCGCGAGCGCCGACAGCAGGATCGCCAGCCACCCGAGGCGTCGGCCCCCGACGGCGAGGTACAGGTAGGCGCCGAGCGTCAGCAGCTCGCCGTACGCGAAGTTGAGGAAGCGGAACTGGCTGAAGATCATCGACAGCCCGAGGCTGCCCAGCGCGACCACCGCCCCGGTGATGAGCCCGAACAGCAGGACGTCGAGCATCACGCCACCTCCGTCGCACCGAGGTACGCCTCGACCACACGCGCGTCGGCCCGGACGTCGGCCATGGAGCCGTGGGTGAGCAGGGCGCCGTCCGCCATGACGAAGACCTCCTCGGCCACCGCCTCGACCACGGCCATGTCGTGCTCGACGATGACGAGCGCCGCGCCGCTCGAGGCGTGCAGCGAGCGCAGGTGGTCGACCATCACCTGACGCATCGCGGGGGCTACGCCGGCCGTGGGCTCGTCGAGGATCATGAACGCGGACGGGACGAGCGAGAGCCGGGCGAGCTCGACCAGGCGCTGCTGACCGCCGGAGATCTCGCCGCCCCGGTGGTGCGCGACCCGCAGCAGACCGAATGACGCCAGTGCCGCGTGCGCGCGGGCCACGGCGTCGTCCTCGTCACGCCGGGTGCGCCGGCGCCGCAGCACGGCGGCGGCCGCGCTAGTGCTGGGGCGCTCGGGCTCGGCCAGCAGGACGTTCTCCAGCACGCTCAGCGCGGGGACCACGCGGGGTGACTGGAAGCTGCGCAGCAGACCCAGCCGGACGCGGCGGTGGGCGCTGGTGCGGGTGATGTCGCGCCCACCCAGCCGCACCGTGCCGCTGGTCGGCGCCTGGAATCCGGTGAGGACGTTGACGAGGGTCGACTTGCCCGCGCCGTTGGGCCCGATGAGGGCGCTGATGCGCCCGGGCGGGAACGCGACGTCGACACCGGCGAGGGCGCGGATGCCGCCGAAGGCGACGTGCACGTCCTGGGCGGCCAGACCGTCGGTCATGTGGCGACTCCGAGGTAGAGCGAGGTGAGCTCGTCGTCGGCGAGCGCCTCCTCGCGGCTTCCGGTGAACGCGACCTGGCCGGCCGCCAGCACCAGGACGCGGTCGGCCACCTTCATCGCGGCGCGGGCGTTCTGCTCGACGAGCAGGATGCCGAGCCCGAGGGTGCGCCGGACCACGTCGACGGTGTCGAGGATCTCCCTGCTGGTGCGGGGGGCCAGCCCCGCCGTCGGCTCGTCGAGCAGCAGCATGCGGGGGCGGGCCATGAGGGCGCGTCCGACCGCGACGAGCCGTTGCTCACCGCCGGAGAGCGCGCCGGCGGCGGTGCGCAAGCGCGGACGCAGCTGGGGCAGGACGTCCAGCACCTCATCGACCCGCGCGGCCACGTCGGCCCGTGATCCGCTGGGTGCGCCGACCTGGAGGTTCTCGCGCACCGACAGGCCGGCGAAGACGGCGTCCTGCTGCGGCACCATGCCCAGGCCCAGCCGCGCCAGGCGGTAGGGGGCTCGACCGGAGACGCGCCGCCCGTCGTAGGACACCCGTCCCGAGTGCAGCACGGTCAGCCCGAAGACCGTCTTGAGCAATGTGGACTTGCCGGAGCCGTTGGGGCCCAGCAGGGCGAGCGTCTCACCCTGCTGCACCTCGAAGCTGACGCCGTGGACGATCGCCGCGCGCCGCGAGTACCCCGCATGCAGCTCCTGCACGACCAGCCCGGCCGCCGGTGGCCCGGCCGCTACCTCGGAGCTCGAGGTAGCGGCCGGACGCCGCCGGACCAGCTGCCTCACTTGCCGACCTTCTCCAGGACCGCGTTGAGGTCCTCGACGCTGAAGGCGGTGTCCGCCTCGCCGCTCGTCGTCCCGTCGGGGGCGATCTTCACCAGCGCGAAGTCGGAGACGACGTTGTGGGAGTCGTTGAAGGACAACGTGTTCATCGCACCCTGGAAGTCGATGTCCTTGCCGTCCTTCAGCAGCTGCGCGCACTCGCCGAACCACGTGCACGCGGTGCCCGGGGCCTTGGCCACGGCCGGCAGCGCCTTGGCGATGGCGTCCGGGTCCGTGCTACCAGCCTTCGTCACGGCGAGCAGCAGCAACGTCGTGGCGTCGTATCCGGCGTCGGCCAGCACGACCGGCTCGGAGCTGAACTGCTTCTGGTAGAGCTCGGCGAACTTGGCGCGGCCGGGGCCGGACTCCGCCGGCGTCACGGCCGTGAAGCTCGCCTTGCCGAGGTACGGCTTCAAGATCTTCACCTGGCTGTCGGCGAGCGCGGCGTCGGTGCCGATGAAGCTCTTGCCAGCGAGCTTGCCCGTCTGGTCGCCGGACTTGAAGAAGCCGGCGGCGGTGGCGTCGGTGAGCTGCCACAGCACGGCGTCGACGTCGGCGCCGAGGAAGTCCGAGGCCTCCGAGCGATAGCTGGCCTGACCCGGCGCGAGCAGCAGCTCCTTGACGATCTGCACGCCCGGCACCGCTGCGGCGTACTTCTTCGCGGTGGCCATCTGCTGCTGGCCCGAGGCGTTGTTCTCGAAGACCAGCCCGATCTTGCCGCCGCTCTTGGCGCCGGCCAGCAGCATGGCGGGCAGCTGCTGGGTGTCAGAGGCGAAGGTGCGCCACACGTGGGTCGACTCCAGGCCGGTGTCCAGCACGGACGTCGACCCGATCGGCACCCACGGCACGTCGCTCTTCTTCAGCAGGGGCAGCACGGCCGGGATGGTGGCCGACGTCGGGCCGATCCCTACCGTGACGTGCTGGGCCTGCAGCGCGCGCAGACCCGAGACCGCCGGGCCGGCGCGCCGCTGGGTGTCCTGGGTGACGAGCTCGACCTTGTGCCCGAGGACGCCGCCGTTGTCGTTGGCCACCGCGACCGCGAGCGTCGCGCCCTTGCCTCCGACGTTCTGGCCGAGGAACGACGCCTCACCGGAATACGGCAGCAGCGACCCGACGGTCACCGTGTCCTTGCTCGCGTCGCCGCCGTCGGCCGCGGATCCACCACCGCCGCACGCCGCGACGGGCAGCAGGGCCGCGACGAGCGTGGCGACCTTCATCGACGAGGTCATGCGCATGGGGTGTCCTCCTTGGTGGGGCCGGCGGCAGGGACCTGCACGGTGGCCATGGGGTGGTGGTGGGTCACTGCGGACGGTGCCGGGCCGTCGGCGAGCAGGTGCTCGGGCCAGCGGTGGGCGGCGAGCTCGTCGCGCGTGCCGCCGGCGACGACGGCCGAGCGAGCGGTTGCGCCGGTGAGCTCCATGGCCTCGGCCACGACCTCGAGGTAGCGCGTGAGATCGATGCCGGTCGTGACACCGAGGCCGTCCATGAGGTGCACCAGGTCCTCGAGCGGCGCGTTACCCAGGACCGCGGGGTCGCCCGGCGCCCACAGGTCGCCCCCCAGCCCACCGAACGCACCCTCGATCCAGGTGACGCCGGCCTGCGCCGCCGCGAGCGCGTTGGCGAGCGCCATCCCGTTGCGCGCGTGCAGGTGGACGCCCACCTCCACGTCGGGGTGCCGCTGCCGCACCTCGGCGACGCCGTCCGCAACGTCGCGGGGGTCGTCCATGCCGGCGCTGGAGGCCAGGTAGACACCGCTGGCCCCGGCGTCCACGGCCGCGTCGACGCACCGGCGTCGGACCTCGGCAGGAACGCGCCCGGTGCCGGGTGCGAAGAAGGCCATGGCGATCCCGACGACGAACCGGGCGCCGCCGGCCCGGGCGACCTCACCGATGGGCCGCAGGCCGGCCAGCACGTCGGCCACCGTGCTGCGCTGGTTGATCCAGGTGACCGCCTCGTCGGTGCACGCGAGGGCCACGATCTCGTCGAGCCCGCACGGTGCGGCGCGCTCGGCGCCGCGACGGTTGGGCACCAGTCCGCGATAGACCGCACCGCGGTCGCGGGGCACGCCCGCCATCACCTGCTCGGCGTCCGCCAGCTGCGGCAGCAGGCGCGGGTGCGCGAACGACACCGCCTCGACGTGCCGAACCCCCGCGTCGAGCAGCCGCTCGACCAGCCGCACCTTGGCGGACGTCGGCACCGGCCGCGTGATGACCTGCAGGCCGTCCCGGAGCCCGACCTCGACCAGCCGCACGGAGTCCGGCAGGTCCAGGACGCGGCTCATCCCGCGACCCCCGAGCGGCGCAGGGCTGCGATCTGCTCGCCGTCCAGGCCCGCAGCCGCCAGCACCTCGTCGGTGTGCGCGCCCAGGGCGGGCCCGGGCCAGCGCACCGCCCCCGGCGTGCGGGAGAACCGCGGGAACACGTTCTGCATCGCGACCTCGCCGAAGTCGGGGTGCGCCAGGCGGACGATGGTCTCGCGGGCTTGGAAGTGCGGGTCCTGGAGCATCTCCGGCGCCCGGTACATCAGGCCGGCCGGTACGGCGTGCTCGGTGCAGATCTCCTCGAGCTGCTCCCACGTCAGGCCGCTCGTCCACTGCGCGATGAGCTCGTCGAGCTCGACCTGGCGCATGCCGCGTCCGGTGTGGGTGGCGAAGTCGGGGTCGACCGCCAGCTCCGGACGGCCCATGGCCTTGGCCAACCGGGCGAAGACGGTGTCCTGGTTGGCGGCGACGAGCGCCATGAGGCCGTCGGCCGTCGGGTAGACGTTGGACGGTGCGACGTCCGGCAGGGTCGGGCCGGTGCGCTCGCGGACGTAGCCGCCGATCTGGTACTCGGGCACCAGCGACTCCATCACCGCGAGCACTGCCTCGAAGATCGCCGAGTCGACGACCTGGCCTCGGCCGGTCCGCGAGCGCTCGTACAGCGCCGAGATCGCGCCCAGGGCCGCGAAGGTGGCGGCGAGGGTGTCCCCGATCGAGATGCCGACCCGGCTCGGCGGTGCGGACGGGTCGCCGACGACGTACCGCAGGCCGCCCATCGCCTCACCGATGCTGCCGTAGCCGGCCCGCGTGGCGTAGGGGCCGCTCTGGCCGTAGCCGGTGACGCGCACGAGCACCAGGCCGGGGTTCTGCGCTGAGAGCGTCTCGTAGTCCAGTCCCCAGCGCTCGAGCGTCCCGGGCCGGAAGTTCTCGATCACCACGTCGGCCTCCGCCGCGAGGGTGCGGAGCACCTCCTGCCCCTCGGGGCGGCGCAGGTCGAGCCCTACCGAGCGCTTGTTGCGCCCGACGACCGACCACCACAGCGACTTGCCGTGGGGCTTCTCCCGACCCCACTGCCGCATCGGGTCGCCCGTGCGCGGGTCCTCGATCTTGATGACGTCAGCGCCGAAGTCCCCGAGCAGCTGGCCGCAGAACGGGCCCGCGAGCAGCTGCCCGAGCTCGATGACCCGGATGCCGCTGAGAGGGCCGCCGGACGGCTCACCCGCATGACTGTGGTGATCTTGCATGCCATCAATGGACTTTTGACGGGTATCCTCGCTCACGCGGCCACAATTGCATACGATTTGGGGAACCGTCTAGAGGCTTCGCCGAGATCTCGCCTCGAGCACCCTGGTCGCAAGGTCGGCGTCCGGCGGGTAGGTGACCTCCTCCAGCGACAGGCCGTGCGGCGGCATGACCGCGACGGCGGGGTCGCGGACGCCCGCGGCCAGCACCTCGGCGGCCCAGCCCACCGGACGGCGTCCCTCGCCCACCGGCACCACGGCACCCACGAGCGCACGCACCATCGAGTGGCAGAAGGCGTCCGCCACCACCGTCGCCGCGAGCACGCCGTCGTCCAGCCGACGCCAGGAGTACTCGAGCAACGTGCGGACCGTCGTGGCGCCCTCGCGGCGCTTGCAGAACGCTGCGAAGTCGCGCAGGCCCAGCAGCTCCTGGGCGGCCGCATCCATGGCGGCGACGTCCAGCGGCGTCTTGGTGAGCACCGTGTCGAAGCGACGCAGGGGGTCGAGCTCGGTCCGCCGGTCGCACAGGCGGTACAGGTAGCGGCGCGAGGTGGCCGCGAAGCGGGCGTCGAAGCCGGACGGGGCGAGGCGCACCGCGTGCACGACGACGTCGGACGGCAGCACGCCGGCCAGACGGGTGAGGGCGGCCAGCTCGGGCGCGCGGTCGGAACGCCCGGGGAGCGCCCACCACGCCGCCGGGTGGACGTCGGCATGGGCCACCTGGCCCCGCGCGTGCACCCCGGCGTCCGTGCGTCCGGCGACGGTGAGCCGCACCGGCTCCGGCGCGCGCAGCACCGTGGTCAGCGCTCGCGACAGCTCGCTCTCGACCGTGCGGCGGCCGGGCTGGGCGGCCCAGCCGGAGAACGCCGTCCCGTCGTAGGCCAGGTCGAGCCGCAGCCGCAGCAGGCCGGCGTCCTGGTCGCTCACCCGCCCAGGCTACCGACGCCCTCACCCCACCCCACCCCGCGCGTGCGCTTCGGTTCCAGAGTGCACGGGTGGGCGGACCGGGGGTGAACGCGTGAGAGCCCGCCGTCCCTCAGGGGACGGCGGGCTCTCGGTACAGCGGGTTCTCGGTACAGCGGTGCGCTCAGGCCTTGTCGCCCTCAGCGGACTCCTCAGCAGCAGCCTCCTCGGCGTCAGGCATGGTGCCCGGAGCCTCGAAGCCGGCCGCCTCGGCGGCCTCCTGCGTGGCGAACCAGACCTCAGCCTCAGTCTGGTCGTACCAGGGCGACTCGGGGGTGTGGTACTTCTTCGAGTCCTCGTTGCCCTTGATGGTGAAGCCCTCGGGCGCCGAGCCGTCGGCCAGCGGGGCCGCCGAACCCTCGCCGTACGGAGCGTCCGCCTCGGCGGCCGGCGCCTCAGCCGCAGGCTCGGCCTTCGTGGCGGCGGCCTTCTTGGCGGTCGACTTCTTGGCGGCGCGCTTGGTGGCGCCCTCCGCCTCGGCAACCGTGGCCTGCTTCGGCGACAGCGACTCACGCACCAGCTCGATCACGGCCATGGGGGCGTTGTCGCCCTTGCGCGGAGCGATCTTGGTGATCCGCGTGTAGCCACCCTGGCGCTCGGCCACGTCGGGGGCGATCTCGGTGAACAGGCGGTGCACGACGCTCTTGTCGCTGATCACCGCGAGCACACGACGTCGGGCGTGCAGGTCACCGCGCTTGGCGAACGTCACCAGGCGCTCGGCGAGCGGACGCAGCCGCTTGGCCTTGGCCTGGGTCGTCGTGATGCGGTCGTGCTCGAAGAGCGCCTGGGCCAGGTTGGCCAGGATGAGCCGCTCGTGCGCCGGGCCGCCGCCGAGGCGCGGGCCCTTCGTGGGCGTGGGCATGGTGGTCGATCTCCTACCGGTCGGTCAGGGGTCAGGTCAGGGGTCTCAGTACTGCTCGTCCTCGGCGAACGCGGCGTCGTCGTCGGCGCCGTACGCCTCGACGGCAGCGGCCGGGTCGAAGCCGGGCGGGCTGTCCTTGAGCTGCAGCCCCATGCCGACGAGCTTGGCCTTGACCTCGTCGATCGACTTGGCGCCGAAGTTGCGGATGTCGAGCAGGTCGGCCTCGCTGCGCCCCACGAGCTCACCCACGGTGTGGATGCCCTCGCGCTTGAGGCAGTTGTAGGACCGCACCGTGAGGTCGAGCTCCTCGATCGGCAGCGCGAGGTCGGCGGCCAGGGCGGCGTCGGTGGGCGACGGGCCCATGTCGATGCCCTCGGCCTCGACGTTCAGCTCGCGGGCCAGGCCGAACAGCTCGACCAGCGTCTTGCCCGCGGACGCCATGGCGTCGCGCGGCGCGATGCTGTTCTTGGTCTCGACGTCGACCACGAGGCGGTCGAAGTCGGTGCGCTGCTCGACGCGGGTGGCCTCGACCTTGTAGGTCACCTTGAGCACCGGAGAGTAGATGGAGTCGACCGGGATGCGGCCGATCTCGGCGTCCCCGGACTTGTTCTGCTGCGCCGAGACGTAGCCACGGCCGCGCTCGACGGTGAGCTCCATCTCGAGCTTGCCCTTGGCGTTCAGCGTGGCGATGTGCAGGTCCGCGTTGTGGATCTCGACGCCCGCCGGCGGGGCGATGTCGGCCGCCGTGACGGCGCCCGGCCCCTGCTTGCGCAGGTACATCACGACCGGCTCGTCGTGCTCGCTGGAGACGACGAGCGACTTGATGTTCAGGATGATCTCGGTGACGTCCTCCTTGACACCGGGGATCGTCGAGAACTCGTGCAGCACGCCGTCGATGCGGATGCTGGTGACCGCCGCGCCCGGGATGGACGACAGCAGCGTGCGGCGAAGGGAGTTGCCGAGGGTGTAGCCGAAGCCGGGCTCCAGAGGCTCGATGACGAACCGCGAGCGCGCGTCGTCGACCTTCTCCTCGGTGAGCTGGGGGCGCTGTGCGATGAGCACTGTGGTTCTTCCTTTCGACGGGTGCCCGCTATATGACACCTCGTGAACGCCCACCCGGGCTCGGTCCGCCGGGCGGGTGGTGCCGGACGCCGGCCCGCACCCGTGGGTGCGAGCCGGCCCGGCGGTGGATCAGTGGTGCGGTGGATCAGTGGTGCGGTGGATCAGTGGTGCGGTGGATCAGTTCTTCGAGTACAGCTCGACGATGAGCTGCTCCTGCACCGGCGTGTCGATGACCTGACGCGCGGGCAGGGAGTGCACGAGGATGCGCAGCTGGGTCGGGATCGACTCCAGCCAGGCGGGAACGGTGCGCTCGCCAGCCTCCGCACGGGCGACGACGAACGGCGTCAGCTCGTGGGAGCGCTCACGGACCTCGATGATGTCCTTCTCGCGCACGCGGTAGGACGGGATGTCGACCTTCACGCCGTTGACGGTCAGGTGACCGTGACGCACGAGCTGGCGAGCCATGTCGCGGGACTTGGCGAAGCCGGCCCGGTACACGACGTTGTCGAGACGGGTCTCGAGGATGCGCAGCAGGTTCTCACCGGTCTTGCCGGTGGTGCGGTGCGCCTCCTCGTAGTAGCCGCGGAACTGCTTCTCGAGGACGCCGTAGATGCGCGCAGCCTTCTGCTTCTCACGCATCTGCAGCAGGTACTCGGACTCCTTGGTGCGAGCGCGACCGTGCATACCCGGGGGGTACGGACGGATCTCGATCGGGCACTTCGGCCCGTCGCACTTGGAGCCCTTGAGGAAGAGCTTCATCTTCTCTCGACGGCAGCGCTTGCAGTCTGCGCCGGTGTAACGCGCCATGTGGCTGGTTCTCCTTGAAGTAAGGCGCTAGCAGGTTCGGGGGCGCAGCTCAGACGCGGCGGCGCTTGGGGGGGCGGACGCCGTTGTGCGGCACCGGGGTGACGTCCGAGATCGAGCCCACCTCGAGGCCGGTGGCCGTGAGGGAGCGGATGGCCGTCTCGCGCCCGGAGCCCGGGCCCTTGACGAACACGTCGACCTTGCGCATGCCGTGCTCCATCGCGCGGCGCGCAGCGGCCTCAGCGGCCATCTGCGCCGCGAACGGCGTCGACTTGCGCGAGCCCTTGAAGCCGACCTGGCCGGCCGAGGCCCACGAGATCACGGCCCCGGTGGGGTCGGTGATCGAGACGATGGTGTTGTTGAACGTGCTCTTGATGTGAGCGTGCCCGTGGGCGACGTTCTTCTTTTCCTTGCGGCGCACCTTCTTGGCGCCCGCCTGACGGCCCTTAGGAGGCATCTGCTGGTTACTCCTACGTTCGAGGGGTGGTCCCGCGCGTGCTCACGCGCGGAAGGGGCTGCTACTTGCGGCCGGCCTTCTTCTTGCCGGCCACCGTGCGCTTGGGCCCCTTGCGGGTGCGCGCGTTGGTCTTGGTGCGCTGGCCGCGCACCGGAAGGCCGCGGCGGTGCCGCAGCCCCTCGTAGCTGCCGATCTCGACCTTGCGGCGGATGTCGGCAGCGACCTCGCGACGCAGGTCGCCCTCGAGCTGGTAGCTCGCCTCGAGGTAGTCACGCAGCTTGACGAGGTCCTCGTCGGACAGATCGCGCACGCGGACGTCGGGGCTGACCCCGGTGGCCGCGAGCGTCTGCTGGGCGCGGGTGCGCCCGACGCCGAAGATGTACGTGAGCGCGATCTCGACGCGCTTTTCGCGCGGGAGGTCGACGCCGATCAGACGTGCCATGTGGCCGTGTCTCCAGATCTTGGTCTGCGGAGGTCTGGTGCAGCATCGGTCCGCACTCACTGATCCGCTGGTGAGCTCGTGGTGCGGTCCCCGGCCTCCGCGGCCGGGGGTGGCGTCCGAGGCGCGCGCGAGCTGGCTCGTGCTGGCCTCGGGGTCGGATGCTGCGGCTGTCGTGTCGTTCGGTCGTGAAGTCCTGCTGGTCGTGCGGTGCGGTGCTCTGATCAGCCCTGGCGCTGCTTGTGGCGCAGGTTCTCGCAGATCACCATGACCCGTCCGTTGCGGCGGATCACCTTGCACTTGTCGCAGATCTTCTTGACGCTCGGCTTGACCTTCATCGCCCTGCTGTCTGCTCGTGGTGGTCGGTGGTCATGGTCGTGCTGGAATGCGGTGGTGCCTGACGTGGTGAAGCGACCTCAGCGGTACCGGAAGACGATCCGGCCGCGGGTGAGGTCATAGGGACTGAGCTCGACGACGACGCGGTCCTCGGGGAGGATCCGGATGTAGTGCTGCCGCATCTTCCCAGAGATGTGCGCCAGCACCTTGTGACCGTTGGTGAGCTCCACGCGGAACATCGCGTTGGGCAGAGCCTCAACGATCGTGCCCTCGATCTCGATGACGCCGTCCTTCTTCGCCATGTCCTCCGCATTCCGTCGGTGACCGACCCCCGGTGGGCCGGTCGTCGTGGCGCACGTGTGACAGCGTCCTCATGCCGCCAGAACCAGCCGCGGGACGGGGCGAGGACGGAAGTGCTCGTGAGCCGACACAGCAGAATACGTCAGATCGTGCTCGGACCCCAAATGCGGGTCGAGCGGGTCGTGCTCAGCGGGCTCGCTCAGGCGGTGAGGAGTCCGCCCTCGAAGCGCTGGTGCTGGCTGCCGTCGGACGCCACCACGGTGTCCTCGAGCGGGTAACCCCAGCGACCGGACGCGCCACCGTCGGCCGCCCACGCCGTCAGCACCCGCCCGCGCACGACCCAGGGGGTGTCGCCCGCTGCCCACCACAGCTGGCCGCGCTCGAAGCGCTGGCCGTGGCCGGACCGCACCTCGTCGCTCTGCGCCCGCACCGGGTAGCCCAGGACGCCGCGCTCACGGTCGAGCGCCAGCCAGCGCCGGTACGCCGGCCCGAACACGTGGGTCGTCGCCGAGCTCGCGGTGTCGGCCAGCGCGCCGTCCTCGAACAGCTGCAGCCAGGACGAGCCCGACACCTGCAGGTCGGACACCGGGTAGCCGAGCACCCCCTTCTCGCGCCCGAGCGCGCTCCAGCGCCCGAACTGCCACGCCCACACCACGCAGGTCGTCGAGCTCGGCGTGTCCGCCAGGGCACCGTGCTCGAACAGCTGGAGCCACTTCGAGCCGTCGACCACCAGGTTCGACACCGGGTAGCCGAGCCCGCCGTGCTCGCCGCCGTGCTTGCGCCACTGCGTGTACTGCCAGCCGGTGACCCGGCAGGTGACCGAGTGCGGCGTGTCCGCGACGGCGCCGCGCTGGAAGTGCTGGATCCAGTACCCACCCGGGCCCATGACACGCTCGGCCACGGGGTAGCCGAGCTGGCCCGTCTCGCGTCCCGTCGCCACCCAGGTGCGGTACGAGGCGAGGGACACCGTGTGGGTCGCCGTCTGGGGGCTGTCGGTGATGGCGCCCCCCTCGAACAGCTGGATCCACCCCTTGCCGTCCCGCGCGGTGACCATGTCGCTGCTCGGGTAGCGCAGCACGCCCTGCGGGCCGCCCAGCTGGCGGTACCAGGTGATGGCCGTGCTGCGCACAGCCCGGGCACCAGTGGCTGACGACCAGTAGATGGCACCGTGCTGGTAGGTGACGTAGCGACCCCGGCCGTCGCCGACCGCGCGCTCGGGACCCGTCGAGACGCCGAGGGGCGACCCCTCACCGCCGAGCGCGACGTACTTGCGCGTGATGGCGCTCCAGCGCGGCAGACAGGGCGCACTGTGCTCGGCTGTCGCGTTGTCGGTGAGGGACGTCGTGGTGCAGTTGGCCCACTTGTACGGCGCGATGCAGCTGACCACGCGGCACGCCACGCCACCGCTGCAGCGCACGTGCGTGTTGCACTGGCCGTAGCGGAAGGCGTTGCAGCACACGCGCCGCTGGTCGCAGGTCGCGGACGAACCGCACTTGCAGCCGCAGCTCCAGCAGCCCTTGGAGCAGATGTTGTCGCCGGAGCAGCCGGACGTGCACTTGGAGCAGCTGGCGTTGCAGTCGACGATGTAGCGGTAGCCGCCGCCGCACCACGAGGAGTCGGCAGCCTTCCACCACCCTGCGGCGAACGTGCCGGGCGGGCAGCCGTTGACGCCCTTGTTGATCGTGCAGCACATGACCGTGTAGCCCGCGCTGCACGAGGCCGCCGGACCACACACGGTCGAGGCCGCCGTCTGCGGTGTCAGCACGTAGCCCTTGGGGTCGACGGCGAGCGCCGAGCCCACCACCGCCGTCTGCACGAGGAACCCCCGCCGGCTGAACCGGCCCAGGCCGCGGGCGACCCGGTCGACCACCCGGGTGGCGAAGGTCGTGGCCGTGGCGGCCTCGGTCAGCGTGGTCACCTCAGTCCTCCTTGGCGCAGCAGCGTCTGCTTGCTCGTGATGCGGATGCCCGCCACCAACCGTGCCGCCCGGGGCACGAGCGCCATCCGGCGCGAGTGCGCCCCGAGCACGACGTACAGGCAGAAGGCGCGTCCGCCCTCGCTGAAGAAGTGCTGCGCCGCGCTCACACCGGGGTACAGGCGCGGCATGCGGTTGGCGCTGAACTGCGAGGGTCGCAGCACCGGGCGACCCTGCGGCTCGAACAGCCCCTGGTCGGCGACCTCGGTGCCGAAGTCCATGAGCGAGACGAACACGTCGTCGCTGCCGAGCAGGTCGATCACGCCCGAGCCGAAGTCGCCGCGCTCGGCCGGCAGGGCGCGGGTGCACGCGTGCAGCACCGGGTGCGTGACCTCCGCCGGATCGTGCGGCTCGCGCCGCGAGATCCGCGTCTCCCAGCCACCGTCCTGCGCGGCCACGGCCAAGCCGTAACGAGAGTTGCTCATGTCAGCTCCACCTCAGCTCCAGACCGTCCCCGCGGCTGCCGCCGCGACCAGCACCAGCGCCCCTCGAGACACGACGTCGACCGGCCGGCCCAGCCGCTCGACGCGCGCGAACACCGCCCGCAGCTCGCCGGGTGCGTGCACCCGCCGCACGGCCAGCACGGGCAGCGCGCGCGCCAGGCCGAACGTCGCTCCGAGCGCGGCTCCGACCGCCGGGGTGCCGGACCACGCGGCGAGCGCGAGCATCGCGTAGACGGTCGAGCTCGTGACGATGGTCAGCACCCCCGCCCCCAGCTGCAGTCCGAACCCCAGCCCGTAGACCCAGCCGCGGTAGCGGGCGAGCCAGGCCTCGTCGACCTGTCGACGCCACGACGGCAAGGCACCACCGCGCGCCCGGACGTCGAGGCCGAGGCCCACCAGCAAGAGCAGCACCACGACAGCCGCCGCCGGCCCCGACGCGCGCCACGCCGCCGGCAGCAGGCCCCCCAGCGCCGCGCTCACCGCCCCCACGGCGAGGCCCCCGACGGCGGAGCCGACGAGGTACGCCGACACAGTGAGTCCCCAGCGGGCGCGACGGGCCCGCTCACCGAGCGGGCTGATGCTCGAGAGCATCGACTCGCCTCAAGGTGACCAGGTCGAGCGCACCGCCGCGACCACCGCGAGCGGCAGGCCGACGACGAGCGCGACCGTCACGGGAGTCCAGGCGGCCACGGTCGTCACCGGCTCGCGGTCTCGTCGTCCGGGTTCTCGTACAGGCTGGTGTGACCAGGCGTGATACCGGCGCTGAGCAGCTCGCGGTCGACGCGCGCGACGTCCGCGTAGTCGTCCATCGGCCCGAGAGGGCTCTGGTGCCCGGGTGCGCCGGTGAGGGCTCCCGGCCCGGTGCGCCCGGCGCGCCGTCGCGCCTGCGCGGCGTCGCCGACGGCCTGGCGCATGAGGTCGCGCACCTGGGCCCAGGTCGTCGACGAGCCCTCGCCGGTGATGGTGCCGTCCTCGACGTACACGAAGTAGGGCGAGCCGGGCACGGCGTAGTCGCTCCAGGCCGCCGAGGACTGCACGACCTCCAGGCCGGGGCCGGCGAGCTCGCGCAGGCGGGTGACGCTCTCGTCGTGCGGGTCCTTGGCGACGACGACGAGCCGACCGTCCCCCGGCACGTCACGGACGCCCGTCGACAGCTCGTCCCAGAAGGTCTGGCACACGCTGCAGCCGCTCGACAGGAAGGCCAGCAGGGTGCGCCGGCCGGACCCCTGCACCGGGATCGTCACCTCCTCGCCGGCCAGCGTGGTGCCGACCACCGCGTGACCCTGCACCGTGGCCGGCCGCGTGGCCGGGACGACGCCGGACTCGATGTCGACCCGCACCGGGTTGGCCGCCGACGGCGGGTCACCCGCGTCCTTCTCCAGCTCCAGACCGGCACCGAGCTCGTGCAGGGCACGCAGGATCAGCGCGTGGCTGCGCAGCAGGCCCAGCACGAGCAGCGCGAGCACGGCGATGGCGACACCTTCGGCGATGACGACGGCGAGCACGGGCTTCAGCCCCTTCGGGGTGCGGACGCCGACCGGACGGCCACCGGCGTGACGGTCGGCAGGACGGCGAGGGCGAGGTAGGCCAGGGCCGCGACGAGGGCCGCGAACCCGATGAGCGTGGCGAAGGTGACCGGCTGCCGCACCGCCGTCGACCACACCGAGTCCGGCGGCGCCCAGGCCATCGCCACGCCGGACGCCGCGAGCATCGCGGTGACGGCCAGGTGGCTCCGGGTGGGTGGGGTGTCCGGACGCCCGAAGCACCCGCAGGAGGCCAGGACTCCCCCGCGGCTCAGGGCGAGGGCGACGAACGCGGTGAACACCAGGTAGGCGGCGGCCACGAGCGCCCCGCTGACCCGACCCGGCGCGAGGAGGGCCCCGCCACCGACGACGACCTCCGCCGCCGCCAGCAGGCGCCCCAGCCCTGGGGGGGACGGCAGGCCCACCGAGCGCAGCGCGAGCACGAGGGACGACGGGTCACCGAGCTTCGGTAGGCCCGCCAGCACGAGCAGGGCCGCCGCCGCCAGGAACGGCCCGAGCGCGAGGTTCCCCATGCGGCTGGACGCTACACGCCGAACTGTCCCGAAGGGTGGGTTCGCCGGGACGAGATGGTGACGCGGTGCGCTGCGGACTCAGCCCAGCGGCGCGAACGGCGCACCGAGCTCAGCGAGCTTGGCCGCCCCACCGTCGAGGGCCGTGAGCACCCACAGTCCCTCCTCGCCCACCGCGACGGTGTGCTCGAAGTGGGCGGCCCGAGAGCCGTCGACGCTGACGACGGTCCAGTCGTCGGCGAGCACGCGCGTCTGGGCGCTGCCGCGCGTGAGCATCGGCTCGATCGCCACGACGAGCCCGGACTTGACCCGCACGCCCTTGTCGCGCACGCGGTAGTTGGGCACCTGCGGGTCCTGGTGCATCTCGGTGCCGATGCCGTGGCCGACGTACTCCTCGACGATGCCGTACGGCTGCCCGGTGCGCCGGCTGCTGGCGGCAACGTGGTCCTCGACGGCCGCTCCCACGGCGTGCAGCCGCTCACCGACGGCGAGCGCGGCGATCCCGCGCCACATCGCCTCCTCGGTCACGGCGACGAGCTCGACGTCGTCCGGCCGAGCGTGTCCCTGCCCGGCCCCGACGATCACCGTGACCGCGGCGTCGCCGTGCCAGCCGTCGACGATCGCACCGCAGTCGATCGACACGACGTCGCCGTCGGCGAGCACCCGGTCGCCGGGCAGGCCGTGCACGACCTCGTCGTTCACCGAGATGCAGACGGTGCCGCTGAAGGGCGGATGGCCGTAACCGAGGAAGCTCGGCACCGCCCCCGCCCCGCGGATGCGCTGCTCGGCGAGGTCGTTGAGGTCGCGCGTGGTGCGGCCGGCCACCGCGGCGGCCCGCAGCATCTCGAGGGTCTCCCCCACGACCACGCCGGCGCGCCGCATCGCCCGCACCTGGTCGGGCGACTTGTACTGGATCCGGTCACGACCGAGCATCAGCGGCTCAGGCCTGCTCGATCGCGGACACCAGCCGCTGCGTCACCTCGTCGACCTCGCCGAGGCCGTCGACGGCGACCAGCAGGCCGCGCTCGCGGTAGACCTCCACCAGCGGTGCGGTCTCGTCGGTGTAGATCTGCTGACGGCGCCGGATGACGTCCTCGGTGTCGTCGCTGCGCCCCTCGGTCTCGGCGCGCTTGAGCAGCCGCTGCACGATCTCCTCGCGCTCGACGGTGAGCTCGACGACGCGGTCGAGCGCGTGACCGCTGTCGGCGAGCATGGCGTCGAGCTCGGCCACCTGGGCCCGCGTGCGGGGGTAGCCGTCGAGCAGGAAGCCGCGCTGGGCGTCGTCCTGCGCGAGCCGGTCGCGGACCATCGCGTTGGTGATGTCGTCCGAGACGTAGCCGCCGGAGTCGAGGATCTCCTTGACCTGCACGCCGAGCGGCGTGCCCTCGGCGATGTTCGACCGGAAGATGTCGCCCGTCGAGACGGCGGGGATGGTGAAGTGGGCGGCCAGGCGCGCGGCCTGGGTGCCCTTGCCCGCGCCCGGCGGGCCCAGGATGACGAGACGCATCAGCGAAGGAACCCTTCGTAGTGTCGCTGCTGGAGCTGGGACTCGATCTGCTTCACCGTCTCCAGGCCCACACCCACGATGATGAGGATCGAGGTGCCGCCGAAGGGGAAGTTGGACTGGCTGGCGCCGACGAGGGCGAACGCCACCAGCGGGATCATCGAGATCAGGCCCAGGTACAGGGCACCCGGCAGGGTGATGCGGGTGAGGATGTAGTCGAGGTACTCGGCCGTGGGTCGCCCGGCGCGGATCCCCGGGATGAAGCCGCCGTACTTCTTCATGTTGTCGGCGATCTCGGTGGGGTCGAAGGTGATCGCCACGTAGAAGTACGTGAAGAACACGATCAGGACGAAGTAGATCAGCATGTAGAGCGGGTGGTCGCCGCGCACCAGGTAGCGCTCGATCCACACGACCCAGCCTGCGGTCTTGTTGCTCTGGAACTGCGCGATGAGCGCCGGCAGGTAGAGCAGCGAGGAGGCGAAGATCACCGGGATGACGCCGGCCTGGTTGACCTTGATCGGGATGTACGTGCTGGTGCCGCCGTACTGGCGCCGGCCGATCATGCGCTTGGCGTACTGCACCGGCACGCGGCGCTGCGACTGCTCGACGAACACGACGGCCGCGACGATCACCACGCCGACGAGCAGCACGACGAGGAAGACGTTCCAGCCCTTGGCGGCCTTGATGGCCCACAGCGCCGACGGGAAGCTGGCAGCGATCTGCGTGAAGATCAGCAGCGACATGCCGTTGCCGATGCCCTTGTCGGTGACCAGCTCGCCGAGCCACATCACCAGGCCGGTGCCGGCGGTCATCGTCGCCACCATGATGAGCACGGTGATGATCGAGTTGTTCGGCACGAGGTCGGCCGAGCAGCCCGGGAACAGCGGGCTCGGCGTCGCGCGCGCGACCGACACCAGCGTCGTGGACTGCAGGATCGCCAGCCCGATCGTGAGGTAGCGGGTGTACTGGGTCAGCTTGGTGGTGCCCTGCTGACCCTCCTTCTTCAGCTCCTCGAAGCGCGGGATGACCACCGTCAGCAGCTGCACGATGATGCTCGCCGTGATGTACGGCATGATCCCGAGCGCGAACACCGACAGCTGGAGCAGCGCGCCACCGCTGAACATGTTGACCAGGCCCAGCAGCGAGTTGTCCTTCGTCGCCGCGATGCACTCGCGCACGGCCGGGTAGGAGATCCCCGGAGTAGGCAGCAGGGAGCCCAGTCGGAACAGCGCGAGGATCGCCAGCGTGAACAGGATCTTCTTGCGCAGATCGGGCGTGCGAAATGCCCGTGCGAACGCGGTGAGCACAACTCCTCCAGTTCCACCGCGGTGGCGGCGTCGACGGCCCGTCACGACGGACCTGGGGACGATAACACCCCGGACCCCGGGTGCTGCGGGGGTCCGGGGTGTCATCCCCGCGTCCGGGTCACGGACGCGGTGGGGTTCAGACCTCGGTGGTGCTTCCGCCGGCGGCGGCGATCTTGTCCTTGGCCGTGGCCGAGAACTTGTGCGCCGAGACGTTCACGGCGACCGACAGCTCGCCGGTGCCGAGCACCTTGACGGGCTGGCCCTTGCGGACGGCGCCGCGCGCCACCAGCTCGTCGACGCTCACGTCGCCACCGTCGGGGAACAGCTCGCCGAGCCGGTCGAGGTTGACGACCTGGTAGCTGACCTTGAAGGGGTTCTTGAAGCCACGCAGCTTCGGCAGCCGCATGTGCAGTGGCGTCTGGCCACCCTCGAAGCGCTCAGGCACCTGGTAGCGCGCGCCGGTGCCCTTGGTGCCGCGACCGGCCGTCTTGCCCTTGCTGCCCTCACCACGACCGACGCGGGTCTTGGCCGTCTTGGCCCCCGGCGCCGGGCGCAGGTGGTGGACCTTGAGCATGGAGTCCTTGGCCATCAGTCGACCTCCTCGTACGTCACGAGGTGAGCCACCGTCGCCACCATGCCGCGGATCTCAGGGCGGTCCTCCTTGACGACGACGTCGCCGATCCGCTTGAGGCCGAGCGTGCGCAGGGTCTCCCTCTGGTTCTTCTTCCCGCCGATCTCCGAACGGGTCTGGGTCACCTTGAGCCGCGCCATCAGGCACCTGCCCCGGCGGCCCGAGCCCGCAGCATCGCGGCCGGGACCACGTGCTCGAGCGGCAGGCCACGGCGCGCCGCGACGGCCTCGGGGCGCTCCAGGCCCTTCAGCGCCGCCACGGTGGCGTGGACGACGTTGATCGCGTTGTCCGAGCCGAGCGACTTGCTCAGGACGTCGTGGATGCCGGCGCACTCCAGGACGGCGCGCACCGGGCCACCGGCGATCACACCGGTACCAGGAGCGGCCGGGCGCAGCATGACGACGCCGGCCGAGGCCTCACCGGTGATCGGGTGCGGGATGGTGCCCTGGATGCGGGGCACCTTGAAGAAGGACTTCTTCGCCTCCTCGACACCCTTGGCGATCGCGGCGGGGACCTCCTTGGCCTTGCCGTAGCCGACACCGACGGTGCCGTCGCCGTCACCCACCACCACGAGGGCGGTGAAGCTGAAGCGGCGGCCGCCCTTGACGACCTTGGCCACGCGGTTGATGGTCACGACGCGCTCGACGTACACGTTCTTGTCGGCAGCGTCACGACCGCGACCGCCGCCGTCACGACGGTCACGACGGTCGTTGCCGCCGGCACCGGCACCGGTTCCACGGCGCTGGGGTCCAGGCATCAGACGTTCCTCTTCTCTGCGACTACGAACTCGCGGGTGGTCAGCGTCATCACAGCGTCAGACCACCCTCACGGGCGCCGTCGGCGATCGCCGCGATGCGGCCGTGGTAGCGGTTGCCACCTCGGTCGAACACGACGGCGTCCACGCCGGCCTCCTTGGCTCGGGCGGCCACCAGCTCGCCGACCTTCTTGGCCTTGGCGGTCTTGTCGCCGTCCAGGGCCCGCAGGTCGGCCTCCATCGTCGACGCGGACGCCAGGGTGCGGCCCTGGACGTCGTCGACGACCTGGACGAACACGTGACGCGTCGACCGCGTCACGACCAGGCGCGGCCGAGCAGCCGTGCCGGACACCTTCTTGCGCACGCGCAGGTGACGACGGCCGCGAGCGGCCACCTTGCCCTTGCTGCGCTTGACGGTCACTGCCATGACTTACTTACCAGCCTTTCCGACCTTGCGGCGGATGTGCTCGCCGGCGTACCGCACGCCCTTGCCCTTGTACGGGTCGGGCTTGCGCAGCTTGCGGATGTTGGCGGCCACCTCGCCGACCAGCTGCTTGTCGATGCCCTGCACCGACAGGCGAAGCGGGCCGTCCGTGGTGAAGGTGATGCCCTCGGGCGCCTTCACGGTGATGGGGTGGCTGTAGCCGAGCGCGAACTCCAGGTCGGAGCCCTTCGCCACGACGCGGTAACCGGTACCGACGATCTCGAGCTTCTTCTCGAAGCCGTTGGTGACGCCCTCGACCATGTTGGCGATGAGCGTGCGGGTCAGGCCGTGCAGCGAGCGGTTGCGACGCTCGTCGTCCGGGCGCGACACGGTGATGGTGCCGTCGTCGTCGCGGACGACGGCGATCGGCGTGGCCACGGTGTGGCTCAGGCTGCCCTTGGGCCCCTTGACGCTCACAGCCTGACCGTCGATGGTCACCTCGACCCCGGAGGGCACGGTGACAGGGAGTCGACCGATGCGGGACATCTGTGGTTCTCCTCCCTCACCAGACGTAGGCGAGGACTTCCCCACCCACGCCCTTCTGTGACGCCTGCTTGTCAGTCAGCAGGCCGGACGACGTCGACAGGATCGCGACGCCGAGGCCACCGAGCACCTTGGGCAGGTTCGTGGACTTGGCGTAGACCCGCAGACCGGGCTTGGACACGCGGCGGATGCCGGCGATGGAGCGCTCGCGGCTCGGGCCGTACTTCAGCTCGATCACGAGCTTCTTGCCCACCTCGGCGTCCTCGACCTTCCAGGACGCGATGTAACCCTCGGCCTCGAGGATCTCGGCGATGTGGGACTTCAGCTTGCTGAACGGCATGGCCACGGAGTCGTGGTACGCCGAGTTGGCGTTGCGCAGACGCGTGAGCATGTCTGCGATGGGGTCGGTCATCATCGGGCTTTCCTGCCCTTCCTCACCGTGGTTTCGTCAGGCCGTGCGGCCCGGACCTGCGGTGTAGTGGTTACCAGCTGCTCTTCGTGACGCCCGGCAGCTCGCCGCGGTGCGCCATCTCGCGCAGGCACACACGGCACAGGCCGAACTTGCGGTACACCGAGTGCGGACGGCCGCACCGCTGGCACCGGGTGTAGCCGCGCACCTTGAACTTCGGCGTGCGCGCGGCCTTGTTGATCAGGGCGGTCTTGGCCACGTCAGTTCTCCTTGAACGGGAAGCCGAGGCTCTTCAGCAGCGCCCGGCCCTCGTCGTCGTTGGTCGCCGTGGTGACGACCGTGATGTCCATACCGCGAACGCGGTCGATGCGGTCCTGGTCGATCTCGTGGAACATCGACTGCTCGTTCAGACCGAAGGTGTAGTTGCCCTGGCCGTCGAACTGCTTCGGCGACAGGCCGCGGAAGTCGCGGATCCGGGGCAGCGCGACCGAGATCAGGCGGTCGAGGAACTCCCACATGCGGTCGCCACGCAGCGTCGTGTGCGCACCGATCGGCATGCCCTCGCGCAGCTTGAACTGCGCGATCGACTTGCGGGCCTTGGTGACGACCGGCTTCTGGCCGGTGATCGCGGTGAGGTCGCGGACGGCGCCGTCGATGAGCTTGGAGTCGCGCGCGGCGTCTCCCACACCCATGTTGACGACGACCTTGACCACGCCCGGCACCTGCATGACGTTGGCGAAGCCGAACTGCTCGATGAGCGCCGGCGCGATCTCGGCACGGTAGCGCTGCTTGAGCCGCGGGACGGCCCGGGTCTCAGGGGCGGTGGCGGTCATCAGACGTCCTTCCCCGACCGCTTGGCCACGCGCACGCGGACGGTGCGCTCGCGGCCGTCGCGCTCGACGGTCTCGGTGCGGTACCCGACGCGGGTGCGCTTCTTGGTGTCGGGGTCGACCAGCATGACGTTGCTGACGTGCAGCGCCGCCTCCTGCGTGATGATGCCGCCGGTGCGGGCGCCCCGGCCGCTCGTGCCGGCCTTGGTGTGACGCTTGACCTGGCGCACGCCCTCGACGACGACGCGCTGGCGCTCGACGTCGACGCTGATCACCTTGCCCTGCTTGCCGCGGTCGCCGCCGTTCTTCTGCGAGCGACCGGTGATGACCTCCACGAGGTCACCCTTCTTGAGCTTCATCTTCGCCATGGCTCAGAGCACCTCCGGGGCGAGCGAGACGATCTTCATGAACCGCTTGTCACGCAGCTCGCGGCCCACCGGCCCGAAGATGCGCGTACCGCGGGGGTCCCCGTCGGGGCGGAGGATGACGGCGGCGTTCTCGTCGAACCGGATGTACGAGCCGTCCGGACGCCGGCGCTCCTTGGTGGTGCGCACGACGACCGCCTTGACGACGTCGCCCTTCTTGACGTTGCCGCCGGGGATGGCGTCCTTGACGGTGGCGACGATGACGTCGCCGATACCCGCGTAGCGCCGACCCGAGCCGCCGAGAACACGGATGCAGAGGATCTGCTTGGCACCCGTGTTGTCAGCGACCTTGAGTCGCGACTCCTGCTGGATCACTGCTCACTCCTGTCGTCGCGCTGGTTCTCGCCGTGGCGAGCCTTGCGGAACTTCTCTGGTCTGGTGCCGGCCGTCTCGATGAGCCGGCCGAGCGACTTACTTGGCGCGCTCGAGCACCTCGACGACGCGCCAGCGCTTGGTGGCCGACAGCGGTCGGGTCTCCATGATGAGCACCAGGTCGCCGATGCCGGCGTCGTTCGCCTCGTCGTGCGCCTTCACCTTGCTGGTGCGGCGCAGGACCTTGCCGTACAGGGCGTGCTTGACGCGGTCCTCGACCTCGACGACGACGGTCTTGTCCATCTTGTCGCTGACGACGTAGCCGCGGCGCGTCTTGCGGTAGGCCCGCTCGGTGCTCTGGGCCGTGCTCTGGGCGTCGGTGCTGGTGCTCACGGTGTCCTTCGTGCTCTGGGTGTCGCTCATGCCTGACCCTCCGGACGGGTCCTGATGCCGAGCTCGTACTCACGCAGCACCGTGTAGATGCGCGCGATGTCGCGACGGACGGCGCGCAGCCGACCGTGGCTCTCGAGCTGGCCGGTGGCCGACTGGAAGCGCAGGTTGAACAGCTCTTCCTTGGCCTTGCGCAGCTCCTCGACGAGGCGCTCCTCGCTCATCTCGGCCAGGGCCGAGGGGGCGAGGTCCTTGGAACCCACTGCCATCAGAGGTCACCGCCTTCACGCCGCACGAAGCGGCACTTCATGGGGAGCTTGTGCATCGCGCGGAGCATCGCCTCGCGGGCGATGGGCTCCGGGACGCCGGACAGCTCGAACATCACGCGGCCCGGCTTGACGTTGGCGATCCACCACTCCGGCGAGCCCTTACCCGAACCCATGCGGGTCTCGGCAGGCTTCTTGGTCAGCGGGCGGTCGGGGTAGATGTTGATCCACACCTTGCCGCCACGCTTGATGTGCCGGGTCATGGCGATACGCGCCGACTCGATCTGCCGGTTTGTGACGTACGCCGGCTCCAGCGCCTGGATTCCGTAGTCACCGAAAGCGATCGTGGTGCCGCCCTTGGCCGCACCCGAGCGCTTCGGGTGGTGCTGCTTGCGGTGCTTGACGCGACGCGGGATCAGCACGGGTCAGCCCTCCGTTCCGGGGTTCGCGAGCTGCTCGGCCTGGGGGGCCTCGGCAGCGGGCGCCTCGGTGGCCGCCGGAGCGTCCGCGCGGCCGCCGCGGGCCGGACGGTCGCTGCGGGCGCCACGCGCCGGGCGGTCGCTGCGCGGGCCGCGCGGCGCGCGCGGAGCCGCAGCCTGCTGCTGAGCCAGCTCGCGGTTGGTGACGTCGCCCTTGTAGATCCAGACCTTGACGCCGATGCGACCGAACGTCGTCCGGGCCTCGTACAGGCCGTAGTCGATGTTGGCGCGCAGGGTGTGCAGCGGCACGCGACCCTCGCGGTAGAACTCCGAGCGCGACATCTCGGCGCCACCGAGGCGGCCCGAGCACTGCACCCGGATGCCCTTGGCGCCGGCGCGCAGCGAGCTCTGCATGCCCTTGCGCATGGCGCGCCGGAACGACACGCGCGCCGACAGCTGCTCGGCGATGCCCTGGGCGACCAGCTGCGCGTCGATCTCGGGGTTCTTGACCTCGAGGATGTTCAGCTGCACCTGCTTGCCCGTGAGCTTCTCGAGCTCGCCGCGGATGCGGTCGGCCTCCGCGCCGCGACGGCCGATGACGATGCCCGGACGCGCGGTGTGGATGTCGACGCGGACGCGGTCGCGCGTGCGCTCGATCTCGACCTTGGAGATGCCGGCCCGCTCCATGCCCGTGGACATGAGCTTGCGGATCGCGACGTCTTCCTTCACGTAGTCGCGGTAGCGCTGGCCC
The DNA here is from genome assembly GCF_001426435.1 of Angustibacter sp. Root456. Taxonomy (NCBI): domain Bacteria; kingdom Bacillati; phylum Actinomycetota; class Actinomycetes; order Kineosporiales; family Kineosporiaceae; genus Angustibacter; species Angustibacter sp. Root456. Next base: position 151,102 of record NZ_LMER01000015.1, read on the forward strand.
GGCTTGGTGCTGTCGGCGAACCACCGGCTCTTGTGGTCGGTGGTGATGCCGAGGCGGAACCCGTGCGGGTTGACCTTCTGTCCCACTAGCGGGTCCTCCCCTTCGTGGCGGCCTGCTGGCCTGCGGTCTGGTTGTCGGGCGTGCCCACGACCACGGTGATGTGGCTCGTGCGCTTGCGGATGCGGTAGGCCCGCCCCTGTGCGCGCGGCCGGAACCGCTTCATGGTCGGTCCCTCGTCGACGTACGCGGCCTGGACGACCAGGTCACGCTCGTCGAACGCCTCAGAGGCCTGGTCGGCCTTGACCCGCGCGTTGGCGACGGCGCTGAGCAGCACCTTGCGGATCGGCTCGCTGGCCGCCTGCGGGGCGAACTGCAGCACCGCGCTGGCCTGCGTCGCCTGCTGACCCCGGATGAGGTCGACGACGCGGCGGGCCTTCTGGGGCGTGACACGGACGTACCGCGCCTGCGCCTTGGCTTCCATCGCTGTCCCTTGTCTTTCGTGGGTGTTCTGGTCGGGTGAGTGTCCGAAGAGCGCCGGCCGCGTCAGCGGCGGCGGCCCTTGCGGTCGTCCTTCTCGTGCCCGCGGAAGGTGCGGGTCGGAGCGAACTCACCGAGCTTGTGACCGACCATGGCCTCGGTCACGAAGACCGGGACGTGCTTGCGGCCGTCGTGCACGGCGATCGTGTGACCGAGCATGTCCGGCACGATCATCGAGCGCCGGGACCAGGTCTTGATGACGTTCTTGGTCCCCTTCTCGTTCTGCACGTCCACCTTCTTCTGCAGGTGGTCGTCGACGAAGGGGCCCTTCTTCAGACTACGAGGCATACGTCAGGGCTCCTCAGCGCTTCTTGCCGGTACGACGGCGACGGACGATCAGCTTGTCGCTGTCCTTGTTCGGACGACGGGTGCGGCCCTCGGGCTGGCCCCACGGGCTCACCGGGTGACGGCCACCGGACGTCTTGCCCTCACCACCACCGTGCGGGTGGTCGATCGGGTTCATCGCAACACCGCGGACGGTCGGGCGCTTGCCCTTCCACCGCATGCGGCCGGCCTTACCCCAGTTGATGTTCGACTGCTCGGCGTTGCCCACCTCGCCGACCGTCGCGCGGCAGCGCAGGTCGACGTTGCGGATCTCGCCGGACGGCATGCGCAGCTGCGCGTACGGGCCGTCCTTGGCGACGAGCTGGACGCTCGAGCCGGCCGAGCGGGCGATCTTGGCGCCGCCGCCGGGCCGCAGCTCGATGGCGTGGATGACCGTACCGGTGGGGATGTTGCGCAGCGGCAGGTTGTTGCCCGGCTTGATGTCGGCCCCAGGGCCGTTCTCGATCCGGTCGCCCTGACGCAGCTTGGCCGGGGCCAGGATGTAGCGCTTCTCGCCGTCGGCGTAGTGCAGCAGCGCGATGCGCGAGGTGCGGTTGGGGTCGTACTCGATGTGCGCGACCTTCGCCGGCACGCCGTCCTTGTCGTGACGACGGAAGTCGATCACGCGGAAGGCGCGCTTGTGGCCGCCACCGATGTGGCGGGTGGTCACCCGGCCGGAGTTGTTGCGACCGCCGCTCTTGCTGAGCGGACGGACCAGCGACTTCTCCGGCTGCGAGCGCGTCACCTCGACGAAGTCGGCGACGCTGGCGCCACGGCGCCCTGGCGTCGTCGGCTTGTACTTACGGATACCCATAGCTCAAAGTCCTCTTCGAAGTTCTCTCGTCGGCGACCCGGTCAGGAGACCGGACCCCCGAAGATGTCGATGGACCCCTCGCTCAGGGTCACGATGGCCCGCTTGGTGTCCTTGCGCTTGCCCAGTCCGAACCGCGTACGACGGGTCTTGCCCTTGCGGTTCAGCGTGTTGACCGAGCGCACCTTGACGCCGAAGACCTGCTCGACCGCGATCTTGATCTCGGTCTTGTTGGCCCGCGGGTCGACGACGAACGTGTAGGCGCCCTCGTCGAGCAGGCCGTAGCTCTTCTCGGACACCACCGGCGCGATCAGGATGTCGCGGGGGTCCTTCTGCAGCTGGATGCTCACTTGGTGGCCTCCTCAGCCTCGGACTGCGTCGCGACGGCCTTGGCGCTCTTGCCCTTGGCCGGCCCGGCGACGAACGCCTCGAGCGCACCCGAGGTGAAGACCACGTCGTCGGAGCACAGCACGTCGTAGGTGTTGAGCTGGTCGGGCACGATCACGTGCACGCGCTCGACGTTCGACAGGCTCTTCCAGCCCAGGACGTCGGCCCGCTCCACGACCACCAGCAGGTGCTTGCGGTCGGACACGGCGGCCAGCGCCTGGACGGCCGACTTGGTGGACGGCGCGTCACCCTCGACGAGCGCGGACAGCACGTGCACGCGGCCGTGACGCGCCCGGTCGGACAGGGCGCCGCGCAGCGCGGCGGCCTTCATCTTCTTGGGCGTGCGCTGGCTGTAGTCGCGCGGCTGCGGGCCGTGCACCACTCCACCGCCGGCGAACTGCGGCGCGCGGGTCGAGCCCTGGCGGGCGCGACCGGTGCCCTTCTGGCGGTACGGCTTGCGCCCACCGCCGCGGACCTCGCCGCGCGTCTTGGTGGCGTGCGTGCCCTGGCGGGCCGCGGCCTGCTGGGCCACGACGACCTGGTGGATCAGCGGCACGTTGGTCTGCACGTCGAAGATCTCGGCGGGCAGCTCGACCGTGCCGGTCTTGTCACCGGCCGGCGAGAGGACGTCGATGGTCGACATGGCGTCAGGCTCCCTTCACAGCGAGCTTGGCTGCGGTCTTGACCAGCACGACGCCGCCCTTGGGGCCGGGAACGGCACCCTTGATGAGCAGCAGGCCCTTGTCGGCGTCCACCGCGTGGATCGTGAGGTTCTGGGTGGTCTTGCGGACGTGGCCCATGCGACCGGCCATCTTCAGGCCCTTGAAGACCCGACCGGGCGTCGAGGCGCCACCGATCGAGCCGGGCTTGCGGTGGTTGCGGTGCGCACCGTGGGAGGCGCTGACGCCCTTGAAGCCGTGACGCTTCATGACGCCGGCCGTGCCCTTGCCCTTGGTCGTGCCCACGACGTCGACCTTCTGGCCGGCCTCGAAGACCTCGACGGTGACTTCCTGCCCGAGGGCGTACTCGCCGGCGTCGGCGGTGCGCAGCTCAACCAGGTGGCGACGCGGGGTGACACCGGCCTTCGCGAAGTGACCGGCCATCGGCTGGTTCACCTTGCGAGGGTCGATCGCGCCGTACGCGATCTGGACGGCGTCGTAGCCGTCGCTGTCGGAGGTACGGACCTGGGTGACGACGCACGGCCCGGCCTGGACGACGGTGACCGGCACCAGCCGGCCCGCCTCGTCCCAGACCTGGGTCATGCCGAGCTTCTCGCCCAGGACGCCCTGAATCTGCTTGGTCATGTGAAAGGGATCCTTAGAGCTTGATCTCGATGTTCACGTCCGCCGGCAGGTCGAGTCGCATGAGCGAGTCGACGGCCTTCGGCGTGGGGTCGATGATGTCGATGAGGCGCTTGTGGGTGCGCATCTCGAAGTGCTCGCGGCTGTCCTTGTACTTGTGCGGCGAACGGATGACGCAGTAGACGTTCTTCTCCGTCGGCAGCGGCACCGGACCAACGACCGTCGCACCAGCGCGCGTCACCGTGTCGACGATCTTGCGCGCCGAGCTGTCGATGACCTCGTGGTCGTAGGACTTCAGCCGGATGCGGATCTTCTGTCCCGCCATCGCTTCGTTGAACTCTCTCTCGTCGCTGCTCTGTCCCAGGCGCGGCGGGAGCCGTACCGGGTGGTGACCTCCGCCGACCCCCGAGGTCGGGTGTGTCGCGTGGTGGTCACACGCCCGAGCTAGCATCCGAAGATGCCGCCCGGGTCGGTCGATGCTGGTCGTGCAGAAGTCGTGCCACGTCGTCCTGCGCCGCGCGCCGCCCACCGCGTGGGGTGGTCAGCCGCGCCTGGGCGCATCGGGCAACTGCTCTAGTGTGCCAGAGGCCGGGAGCACCGATCAAATCCGGGCGTCGTACACCTACCGTTCCGTGCTCATCATGGCATCAAACGGCTCCCTCAGCAGGTCGGCGTCCTCGCCGCCCGGGCCGCGTCGCTCACCTCGCTGCGCCGTTCGGCCACTCGATGCGACCGGTGCGCTGGCCGGCCGGGACGGTCGGCGTCAGCAGCGCCTCGTGACGGCGAGGCAGAGCAGGAGCGCCGCTGTCAGCGCGAGAACGTGGGTCTGCACCGCGCCCTCACCGGGGACGCTGCTGAGCCGCAGGCGGCGCTTGCTGCGCCACGTGCAGGGTGTCGTGGACGCACGCCTCGGCGGCGGGGACGACGAGAGGGCCCGGACCGTGTGGTCCGGGCCCTCTCGGGTGCGATCAGCTGGTCGCGCTCAGATCACTTGATGATCTTGGTGACACGACCCGCACCGACGGTGCGGCCACCCTCGCGGATGGTGAAGCCCATGCCCTCGTCCATCGCGATCGGCTGGATGAGGTCGACCTTCATGTCGGTGTTGTCGCCCGGCATGACCATCTCGGTGCCCTCGGGGAGGGTCACGACGCCGGTCACGTCGGTGGTGCGGAAGTAGAACTGCGGCCGGTAGTTGCCGTAGAACGGCGTGTGACGGCCACCCTCGTCCTTGGACAGGATGTAGACCTGCGCCTCGAACTCGGTGTGCGGGGTGATCGAGCCCGGCTTGCAGACGACCTGGCCGCGCTCGACGTCCTCGCGCTTGATGCCACGCAGCAGCAGGCCGACGTTCTCACCGGCCTGGCCCTCGTCGAGCAGCTTGCGGAACATCTCGATGCCGGTGACGGTGGTCTTGGCCGGCGGGCCGGTGTGGATGCCGACGATCTCGACCTCCTCGTTGACCTTGAGGATGCCGCGCTCGATCCGGCCGGTCACGACGGTGCCGCGGCCGGTGATCGTGAAGACGTCCTCGACGGGCATGAGGAACGGCTTCTCGGTGTCGCGCACGGGCTCGGGGATGGCCTCGTCGACCGCGTCCATGAGCTCCATGAGCTTGTCGGCCCACTCCGGGTCGCCCTCGAGCGCCTTGAGCGCCGAAACGCGCACGACCGGCAGGTCGTCGCCCGGGAACTCGTACGACGACAGCAGCTCGCGGACCTCCATCTCGACGAGCTCGAGGATCTCCTCGTCGTCGACCATGTCGGCCTTGTTGAGGGCCACGACGATGTAGGGGACGCCGACCTGGCGGGCCAGGAGGACGTGCTCCTTCGTCTGCGGCATCGGGCCGTCGGTGGCGGCGACCACGAGGATCGCGCCGTCCATCTGGGCCGCGCCGGTGATCATGTTCTTGATGTAGTCGGCGTGACCGGGGCAGTCGACGTGCGCGTAGTGACGCTTCTCCGTCTGGTACTCGACGTGCGCGATGGAGATCGTGATACCGCGCTGCTTCTCCTCGGGCGCCTTGTCGATCTGGTCGAAGGCCGAGGCCTCGTTCAGCTCGGGGTACTTGTCGTGCAGCACCTTGGTGATCGCGGCCGTCAGCGTCGTCTTGCCGTGGTCGATGTGACCAATGGTGCCGATGTTGACGTGCGGCTTAGTCCGCTCGAACTTCGCCTTACCCACTGTGGGTCCTCCTCAGGACTGGGTCTCGTTGCCGCGGATCAGGGTGATGCGGCAGGTCTGGGGTGTGGAACGCGTTACCTGGCGAACCAGGTCACTCGCCCCGGGCCTTCTTGATGATCTCCTCGGCGACGTTCCGCGGAACCTCGGCGTAGGAGTCGAACTGCATGCTGTAGTTGGCACGACCCTGGGTCTTGGACCGCAGGTCGCCAACGTAGCCGAACATCTCCGACAGCGGCACCTGCGCCCGGACCACCTTGACGCCGGAGGCGTCCTCCATGGACTGGATCTGGCCCCGGCGGGAGTTCAGGTCGCCGATGACGTCACCCATGTAGTCCTCGGGCGTGCGCACCTCGACGGCCATGACGGGCTCGAGCAGGACCGGGTCGGCCTTGCGGGCGGCCTCCTTGAAGGCCATCGAGCCGGCGATCTTGAACGCCATCTCCGAGGAGTCGACGTCGTGCGCGGCACCGTCGAGCAGCGTCGCCTTGACACCCACCATCGGGTAGCCGGCGAGCACGCCCAGCTGCATGGCGTCCTGGATGCCCTGGTCGACGCTGGGGATGTACTCGCGCGGGACGCGGCCACCGGTGACCTTGTTCTCGAACTCGTACATCGCGCCCTCGTCGGACTCCAGCGGCGCGAAGGAGAGCTGCACCTTCGCGTACTGGCCCGAGCCACCCGTCTGCTTCTTGTGGGTGTAGTCGAACTTCTCGACCGGGCGACGGATCGTCTCGCGGTAGGCCACCTGCGGCTTGCCGACGTTCGCCTCGACCTTGAACTCGCGCCGCATGCGGTCGACGAGGATGTCGAGGTGGAGCTCGCCCATGCCCTTGATGATGGTCTGGCCGGTCTCCTCGTCGAGCTGGACCTGGAACGTCGGGTCCTCCTCGGCGAGCTTCTGGATCGCGGTGCCGAGCTTCTCCTGGTCGCCCTTGGTCTTGGGCTCGATGGCCACGGAGATGACCGGCTCCGGGAAGGTCATCGACTCCAGGATGATCTGGTCGCTGGGGTCGCAGAGCGTGTCACCGGTGGTGGTGTCCTTGAGCCCGATCATCGCGTAGATGTGGCCCGCGGTGGCCTCGTCGACCGGGTTCTCCTTGTTGGAGTGCATCTGGAACAGCTTGCCGATGCGCTCCTTGCGGCCCTTGGTCGAGTTGACCACGCCCGATCCCGACGCGACGCGACCGGAGTACACGCGCACGTAGGTGAGCTTGCCGAAGAACGGGTGCGAGGCGACCTTGAACGCCAGCGCCGAGAACGGCTCCGAGGCGTCCGGCTTGCGGATGATCTCCTTCTCCTCGTCGCGCACGTCGTGACCGATCATCGGCGGGACGTCGAGCGGCGAGGGCAGGTAGTCGACGACGGCGTCGAGCATGGGCTGCACGCCCTTGTTCTTGAACGCCGAGCCGCACAGCACCGGGTAGATGTCGCCGGCCACGGTGAGCTTGCGGATCGCGCCCTTGATCTCCTCGGGCGTGAGGTCCTCGCCACCGAGGTACTTCTCGAGCAGCGCCTCGTCGGTCTCAGCGACCGTCTCGACCAGCGCGCTGTGGTACTCGGCGGCCTTCTCGGCCAGGTCGGCCGGGATCTCCTCGATCGTGTAGGCCTCGCCCTTGCCGGTGTCGCCGCGCCAGGTGAGCGCGCGCATGTAGACCAGGTCGACGACGCCCTCGAACGAGCTCTCGGCGCCGATGGGGATCTGGATCACCAGCGGCTTGGCACCCAGCCGGTCGATGATCGTCTTGACCGTGAAGTAGAAGTCGGCGCCGAGCTTGTCCATCTTGTTGACGAAGCAGATGCGCGGGACGTTGTACTTGTCGGCCTGACGCCACACCGTCTCGGACTGGGGCTCGACGCCCTCCTTGCCGTCGAACACCGCGACCGCGCCGTCGAGGACGCGCAGCGAGCGCTCGACCTCGACGGTGAAGTCGACGTGGCCGGGGGTGTCGATGATGTTGAACTGGGTGCCCTCCCAGAAGCAGGTCGTCGCGGCCGACGTGATGGTGATGCCGCGCTCCTGCTCCTGCTCCATCCAGTCCATCGTGGCGGCGCCGTCGTGGACCTCGCCGATCTTGTAGTTGATGCCGGTGTAGAACAGCACCCGCTCGGTGGTCGTGGTCTTGCCGGCGTCGATGTGCGCCATGATGCCGATGTTGCGGACCTTCGTGAGGTCGGTCAGCACGTCCTGTGCCACGGTGCTCCTGCCCGTCTGCGTCGGTTGACTCCGGTCTGGGTGACCGCGTCGAAGTTCGAAGAGCTGATGGGGCGGGGGCGGTGCCCCCGCCGACTCACCAGCGGTAGTGCGCGAAGGCCTTGTTGGACTCGGCCATCTTGTGCGTGTCCTCGCGGCGCTTCACCGCGGCACCCAGGCCGTTGCTCGCGTCGAGGATCTCGTTCATGAGGCGCTCGGTCATGGTCTTCTCACGACGGTCACGCGAGTAGTTGACCAGCCAGCGCAGCGCCAAGGTGGTCGAGCGGTTCGGCTTGACCTCGATCGGCACCTGGTAGGTCGCGCCACCCACGCGGCGGCTCTTGACCTCGATCGCCGGCTTGACGTTGTCGAGCGCGCGCTTGAGGGTGACCACCGGGTCGGTGCCGGTCTTCTCGCGGGCGCCCTCGAGGGCGCCGTACACGATCCGCTCGGCGACGGACTTCTTGCCGTCGAGGAGGATCTTGTTGACCAGCTGGGTGACCAGCGGGGAGTTGTAGACCGGGTCGACGACGAGCGGCCGCTTGGGGGCCGGACCCTTGCGGGGCATTAGCTCTTCTCCTTCTTGGCGCCGTAGCGGCTGCGAGCCTGCTTGCGGCCGCGCACACCCTGGGTGTCGAGCGAGCCGCGGACGATCTTGTAGCGGACGCCGGGCAGGTCCTTCACACGGCCACCGCGCACGAGCACGATCGAGTGCTCCTGCAGGTTGTGGCCGACGCCCGGGATGTAGGCCGTGACCTCGATGCCGCTGGTGAGGCGCACGCGCGCCACCTTGCGCAGCGCGGAGTTCGGCTTCTTCGGGGTGGTCGTGTAGACGCGGGTGCACACGCCCCGACGCTGCGGGCTCCCCTTGAGGGCCGGGGTCTTGGTCTTGGTGACCTTGTCCTGCCGGCCCTTGCGGACCAGCTGCTGGATCGTGGGCACTCTGTCTCCGTCTCTTGCGCGGTGCTCGTGGTGGTCTAGCGGGTGATCGTGCTCGTGGTCATGCGGTGGTGCTGGGTGGTGCGGGCTGCGGGTGGACGCGCCGGTCGCTGCACGACCCCCGAGGTCGGGTGTGTCGCACGCGGTCCGCGGCGTTCATCCGGGCTGCCGCCGCCCCGGGGGGCTACCCCCGCGCGCGCCAGCCTGTGCGTCCTTGCTACGTGGCGCCTGGGTCACCCCAGGCACGGAGGGCAACTTTACCGGCCGGTGCTCGGGGAGGTCAAAATGACCTCCCCGAGCACCGCACGCGGCTGCCTGCCTGATCAGTTGCCGCGCAGGTCCCCGAAGTCGAGGTCCTCGAGCGGCACGGCCTGGCCCGACCCGCCCCCGAAGGGCGCGTAGTCGATCTCCTCGTAGCCCGGCATGGCGTACATCATCGAGCGCGCCTCCTCGGTGGGCTCGACCCGCACGTTGCGGTAGCGGGGCAGACCCGTACCGGCCGGGATGAGCTTGCCGATGATGACGTTCTCCTTCAGGCCGAGCAGCGGGTCGCTGCGGCCGTTGATCGCGGCGTCCGTGAGCACCCGGGTGGTCTCCTGGAACGACGCGGCCGACAGCCACGACTCGGTCGCCAGCGAGGCCTTGGTGATGCCCATGAGCTCCGGGCGGCCCGAGGCCGGCGCGCCACCTTCGGCGACGACGCGACGGTTCTCGGACTCGAAGCGCGAGCGCTCGGCGAGCTCGCCGGGCAGCAGCTCGGCGTCGCCGGACTCGATGATCGTCACCCGGCGCAGCATCTGCCGGACGATGACCTCGATGTGCTTGTCGTGGATCGACACGCCCTGGCTGCGGTAGACCTCCTGGACCTCGTCGACCAGGTGCACCTGCACCGCACGCGGGCCCAGGATGCGCAGGACCTGCTTGGGGTCGATCGCACCCTGCACCAGCTTGGTGCCCACCTCGACGTGGTCGCCGTCGGCGACCAGCAGCCGGGCCCGGCGCGACACCGGGTAGGCGTGCTCCTCCGAGCCGTCGTCCGGGGTGAGGACGATGCGCCGGGTCTTGTCGGTCTCCTCGACGGCGACCCGACCCGTGGCCTCGGCGATCGGGGCCACACCCTTGGGGGTGCGGGCCTCGAACAGCTCGACGACGCGCGGCAGACCGTGGGTGATGTCGTCACCCGCGACGCCACCGGTGTGGAACGTCCGCATCGTCAGCTGGGTACCGGGCTCACCGATCGACTGGGCGGCGATGATGCCGACCGCCTCGCCGATGTCGACGAGCTTGCCGCTGGCCAGCGAGCGCCCGTAGCACAGGGCGCAGGTGCCGACCTTGGACTCGCAGGTCAGCACCGAACGCACCTTGACCTCGCGCACACCGCCCGCGACGAGCAGGTCGATCGAGACGTCACCGAGGTCGGTACCGGCCTCGAGCAGCGTCTTGCCGTCGACGACGACGTCCGCAGCCAGGGTGCGGGCGTAGACGCTGGTCTCGACGTCCTCGTGCTCGCGCAGGGTGCCGTCGGCGCCCTCGACCGCGATCGGCAGGAGCAGACCGCGCTCGGTGCCGCAGTCGTCCTCGCGCACGATGACGTCCTGCGACACGTCGACCAGGCGCCGGGTGAGGTACCCGGAGTCCGCGGTACGCAGTGCGGTGTCGGCCAGACCCTTGCGGGCACCGTGGCTGGAGATGAAGTACTCCAGCACCGAGAAGCCCTCACGGAAGTTGGACTTCACCGGGCGCGGGATGATCTCGCCCTTCGGGTTGGCCACCAGGCCGCGCATGCCGGCGATCTGACGCACCTGCATCCAGTTACCACGCGCCCCGGAGTTGACCATGCGGTACACCGAGTTGGTGGCCGGCAGGTTGTTCTCCATCTCGCGGGCGATCTCGTTGGTCGCCTGGGTCCAGATCTCGATGAGCTCCTGACGGCGCTCGTCGTCGGTGATCAGACCCCGCTCGTACTGGCCCTGGACCTTGGCGGCCTTGGCCTCGTGCGCCTCGAGGATCTCCTGCTTGCGCGGCGGCGTGACGACGTCGGAGATGGCGACCGTGGTGCCGGAGCGGGTGCCCCAGTGGTAGCCGGCCTCCTTCAGCGCGTCCAGCGTCGCGGCGACCTGCACGCGCGGGTAGCGCTCGGCGAGGTCGTTGACGATGGTCGACAGCACCTTCTTGTCGACCGGCTGGTCGACGAAGGGGTAGTCGGCCGGCAGCGTCTCGTTGAACAGCGCGCGCCCGAGGCTGGTCTCGACCAGCAGCGGCTGACCGGACTCCCAGCCCTCCGGAACGCTCATGCCGGCGTGCGGCACGACGTCGTCGAGGCGGATCCGCACCTTCGCGCCGAGCGCCAGGTCACGCGCGTCGTAGGCCATGATCGCCTCCGACAGCGTGCCGAACGCCCGGCCCTCGCCCACGCCACCCTCGTCGAGCGAGGTCAGGTGGAACAGGCCGATGATCATGTCCTGGGTGGGCATGGTCACGGGGCGGCCGTCGGCCGGCTTGAGGATGTTGTTGCTCGAGAGCATCAGCACGCGGGCCTCGGCCTGCGCCTCGACCGACAGCGGCAGGTGCACGGCCATCTGGTCACCGTCGAAGTCGGCGTTGAACGCCGTGCAGACGAGCGGGTGGATCTGGATGGCCTTGCCCTCGACCAGCTGCGGCTCGAACGCCTGGATGCCCAGGCGGTGCAGGGTCGGTGCGCGGTTGAGCAGCACCGGGTGCTCGGTGATGACCTCCTCGAGCACGTCCCACACCACAGAGCGGCCCCGCTCGACCATGCGCTTGGCGGACTTGATGTTCTGCGCGTGGTTGAGGTCGACCAGCCGCTTCATGACGAACGGCTTGAACAGCTCCAGCGCCATCTGCTTGGGCAGACCGCACTGGTGCAGCTTCAGCTGCGGGCCGACGACGATGACCGAGCGGCCGGAGTAGTCGACGCGCTTGCCGAGCAGGTTCTGGCGGAAGCGACCCTGCTTGCCCTTGAGCATGTCGGACAGCGACTTCAGCGGCCGGTTACCCGGGCCGGTGACCGGACGCCCACGGCGGCCGTTGTCGAACAGCGCGTCGACGGCCTCCTGCAGCATCCGCTTCTCGTTGTTGACGATGATCTCGGGCGCGCCGAGGTCGAGCAGCCGCTTGAGGCGGTTGTTGCGGTTGATGACCCGGCGGTACAGGTCGTTGAGGTCGGAGGTCGCGAAGCGGCCACCGTCGAGCTGCACCATCGGGCGCAGGTCCGGCGGGATGACCGGCACGCAGTCCAGCACCATGCCCATGGGCGAGTTGCGGGTCGTGAGGAACGCCGAGACGACCTTGAGCCGCTTCAGGGCGCGGGTCTTCTTCTGGCCCCGGCCGGTCGCGATGGTCTCGCGCAGGGACTCGGCCTCGGCGTCCAGGTCGAAGCTCTCGAGCCGCTTCTGGATCGCCGCGGCACCCATGCCGCCCTCGAAGTACAGGCCGAACCGGTCGCGCATCTCGCGGTAGAGCACCTCGTCGCCCTCGAGGTCCTGGACCTTGAGGTTCTTGAAGCGGTCCCACACCGCAGACAGCCGCTCGATCTCGGCGTCCGCGCGCTTGCGGATCTGGTTCATCTCGCGCTCGGCGGACTCGCGCACCTTGCGGCGCGCGTCGGCCTTGGCGCCCTCGGACTCCAGCTGAGCCAGGTCGGTCTCGAGCCGCTTGGCGCGCGCCTCGACGTCGGCGTCGCGGCGGTTCTCGACCTCCTTCTTCTCGACCTCGATCTGGGCCTCGAGCGACGGCAGGTCGCGGTGACGCGCCTCCTCGTCGACCGAGGTGATCATGTAGGCCGCGAAGTAGATGACCTTCTCGAGGTCCTTCGGGGCCAGGTCGAGCAGGTAGCCGAGCCGGCTGGGCACACCCTTGAAGTACCAGATGTGCGTGACCGGAGCGGCCAGCTCGATGTGTCCCATGCGCTCACGACGCACCTTGGCGCGCGTGACCTCGACACCGCAGCGCTCGCAGATGATGCCCTTGAAGCGCACCCGCTTGTACTTGCCGCAGTAGCACTCCCAGTCACGGGTCGGGCCGAAGATCTTCTCGCAGAAGAGCCCGTCCTTCTCCGGCTTGAGGGTGCGGTAGTTGATGGTCTCGGGCTTCTTCACCTCGCCGTGCGACCACTGACGGATCTCGTCCGCGGTCGCGAGGCCGATGCGCAGCTCGTCAAAGAAGTTGACGTCCAGCACGTGTGTCCTTCTCTCAGTCTTCTAGGTCTGTTGGGTCTGACGGTGTACTGACGGTGATCGAGGAGTCGATCGAGCTGACCGTCAGACCTCCTCGACGCTGCTCGGCTCGCGCCGCGACAGGTCGATACCCAGTTCCTCGGCGGCACGGAAGACGTCCTCGTCCGCGTCGCGCATCTCGATGGACGTGCCGTCGCTGCTCAGCACCTCGACGTTGAGGCACAGCGACTGCATCTCCTTGAGGAGCACCTTGAACGACTCCGGGATGCCCGAGTCGGGGATGTTCTCGCCCTTGACGATGGCCTCGTAGACCTTCACGCGGCCCTGGATGTCATCGGACTTGATCGTGAGCAGCTCCTGCAGCGTGTACGCCGCGCCGTACGCCTCGAGCGCCCAGACCTCCATCTCGCCGAACCGCTGGCCGCCGAACTGGGCCTTACCGCCCAGGGGCTGCTGCGTGATCATCGAGTAGGGGCCGGTCGAGCGAGCGTGGATCTTGTCGTCGACGAGGTGGTGCAGCTTCAGGATGTACATGTAGCCCACCGACACCGGCTCGGGGAACGGCTCACCGCTGCGGCCGTCGAAGAGCATGCCCTTGCCGGAGCCGTCGACCAGCCGGACGCCGTCGCGGGTCGGCAGCGTGCTGTCGAGCAGGCCGGTGATCTCGTCCTCGTGCGCGCCGTCGAACACCGGCGAGGCGACCCGGGTGCCCGGGGGCGCCTCCAGCGCGTCGGCCTTCATGTCCTTGGCCCAGTCCGGCGAGCCCTCGACCTTCCAGCCGCGCGAGGCGACCCAGCCCAGGTGCGTCTCGAGCACCTGGCCGACGTTCATCCGGCTCGGCACGCCGAGCGGGTTGAGGACGACGTCGACCGGCGTGCCGTCGGACAGGAACGGCATGTCCTCGACCGGGAGGATCTTGGAGATGACGCCCTTGTTGCCGTGACGGCCGGCGAGCTTGTCGCCGTCGGTGATCTTGCGCTTGTTCGCGACGTAGACACGCACGAGCTGGTTGACGCCCGGGGGCAGCTCGTCGCCCTCGTCGCGGTCGAACACCTTCACGCCGATGACCGTGCCGGTCTCGCCGTGCGGCACCTTCAGCGAGGTGTCGCGCACCTCGCGCGCCTTCTCGCCGAAGATCGCGCGCAGCAGGCGCTCCTCGGGGGTGAGCTCGGTCTCGCCCTTGGGCGTGACCTTGCCGACGAGCAGGTCGCCGTCGCGCACCTCGGCGCCGATCCGGATGATCCCGCGCTCGTCGAGGTCGGCGAGGACCTCCTCGGAGACGTTCGGGATGTCGCGGGTGATCTCCTCCGGGCCCAGCTTGGTGTCGCGGGCGTCGACCTCGTGCTCCTCGATGTGGATCGAGGAGAGCAGGTCGTCCTGCACCACGCGCTGGCTGAGGATGATCGCGTCCTCGTAGTTGTAGCCCTCCCACGGCATGAACGCCACGAGCAGGTTGCGCCCGAGCGCCATCTCGCCGCCGTCGGTCGACGGGCCGTCGGCCAGCAGCTGTCCGACCTCGACGCGGTCGCCCTCGTCGACGGTCGTGCGCTGGTTGTACGCCGTGCCCTGGTTCGAGCGGCGGAACTTGGCCACCCGGTAGGTGGTGTAGGTGGCGTCGTCGTTGGCGACCGTGATCGTGTCGGCCGACACCTCCTGCACCACACCGGCCTTCTCGGCCCGCACGACGTCGCCCGAGTCGAGCGCGGCGCGGTGCTCCATGCCGGTGCCCACCAGCGGAGCCTCGGTCTTGACCAGCGGCACCGCCTGGCGCTGCATGTTCGAGCCCATGAGGGCGCGGTTGACGTCGTCGTGCTCGAGGAACGGGATCATCGCGGTCGCGGCCGACACCATCTGGCGCGCGGCGACGTCCATGTAGTCGACCTCGTCGGCCGGCACGAGCTCGACCTCGCCACCCTTACGGCGGACCGTCACCATCTCCTCGGCGAAGTGGCCCTTGTCGTCGAGCGGCGCGTTGGCCTGCGCGATGACGAACTCGTCCTCCTCGTCCGCCGTCAGGTAGTCGACGTCGTCCGTGACCTGGCCGGACTTGACCTTGCGGTACGGGGTCTCGACGAAGCCGAACGCGTTGATCCGCGCGTACGTCGACAGCGAGCCGATCAGGCCGATGTTCGGACCCTCAGGGGTCTCGATCGGGCACATGCGGCCGTAGTGCGACGGGTGCACGTCGCGCACCTCGAAGCCGGCGCGGTCGCGGGACAGACCACCCGGGCCGAGGGCCGAGAGCCGCCGCTTGTGGGTCAGACCGGCGATCGGGTTGGTCTGGTCCATGAACTGCGACAGCTGGCTGGTGCCGAAGAACTCCTTGATGGAGGCGACGACCGGCCGGATGTTGATCAGCGTCTGCGGCGTGATGGCCTCGACGTCCTGCGTGGTCATGCGCTCGCGGACGACGCGCTCCATGCGCGACAGGCCGGTGCGCACCTGGTTCTGGATCAGCTCACCGACCGTGCGCAGACGACGGTTGCCGAAGTGGTCGATGTCGTCGACCTCGACGCGCAGGTCGACCTGCTGGCCGTTCTTGACGCCGGGCATGGTCGAGCCGCCGGCGTGCAGGGTGACCAGGAACTTGATCGTCGCGACGACGTCGTCGAGCGACAGGACGCTGTCGTTCGGCTCCTTGTCGACGCCGAGCTTCTTGTTGATCTTGTAGCGACCGACCTTGGCCAGGTCGTAGCGCTTGGGGTTGAAGTACAGGTTCTCGAGCAGCGTCTGCGCGGCCTCGCGCGTCGGCGGCTCACCCGGGCGCAGCTTGCGGTAGATGTCGAGCAGCGCGTCGTCCTGGCCGGAGGTGTGGTCCTTCTCCAGGGTCTGGCGCATCGACTCGAAGTCGCCGAACTGCTCGAGGATCTCGGCCTCGGACATGCCGAGGGCCTTCAGCAGCACGGTGACGGACTGCTTGCGCTTGCGGTCGATGCGCACACCGACCATGTCGCGCTTGTCGATCTCGAACTCCAGCCAGGCGCCGCGCGAGGGGATGACCTTGGCGGTGTAGACGTCCTTGTCGGAGGTCTTGTCGGCGGTGCGCTCGAAGTACACGCCCGGCGAGCGGACGAGCTGGGAGACGACGACGCGCTCGGTGCCGTTCACGACGAAGGTGCCGCGCTCGGTCATGAGCGGGAAGTCACCCATGAACACGGTCTGGCTCTTGATCTCGCCGGTGTTGGTGTTCATGAACTCGGCCGTGACGAACAGCGGAGCGGCGTAGGTCATGTCCCGCTCCTTGCACTCGTCGATCGAGTACTTGGGGGGCTCGAACCGGTGGTCGCGGAACGACAGCGACATCGACCCGGAGAAGTCCTCGATCGGCGAGATCTCCTCGAAGATCTCCTCCAGACCGGACTTCTCGTGGATGTTGCTGGCCCCGGCGTTGGCCTGCACGCGCTCCTGCCAGCGCTCGTTGCCGAGCAGCCAGTCGAAGCTGTCGGTCTGCAGCGCGAGGAGGTCGGGGACCTCAAGCGGTTCGTGGATCTTGCCGAAACTGATGCGGCCTGAGGCCGTTCGAGCGGTGGACGTCGCGGGTGCTGTGCGCGAGGCAGCCAAGGAGGGTCCTTCCACGGGCCTTTGATGCGGTGAGTACGCACGCCGATCGGCCCGGCACTGGGATGGGCACAGAAGTGCTGATCCGAGCGACGGGTGAAGACGGCTGGCGCAAAGTGCAAGCATACCCCATGGGTTGCGCACAAGGAAACGCCCGCGTCCGAGGACCCCGCGGCTGCCTCGCCGGCCCGAAGCCAGCGACTGCGCCACGAGGATGGCGCTCCGCGGTACCCCGCGTCAAGGTTCGACGGCCACCGGCGTGCCGCCTGGTGCAGCCGAACGGCGCAGCCAGACCGGCGCGCCAGCCTGCTACAGGCCGCTGACCTGCGAGACCAGCCACCGGCCGTCGCGCTCGACCATCGTCATCTCAACGCGGTTCTGGTCGACCTGCGGGCGCTCGAGGCGGGTCGAGGTGGTCGTCTGGTTGACGAACAGCACGATGACGACGCGGTGTGCGGATGCCTGCTCGACGCCCGCGGCCGCCACCTGCGCCACCACGGAGGCCTTGGTGTCGGTGGCCACCTTCTTGACCGCCTCGGCGGTGGTCTTGGCGTACTGCTCGGCGAACGGCGACGCCGTGAGGGCCCGACCCTTGGCGAAGTCGGCGTCGAGGTGGCGGTAGTCGTAGCTGAGGATCGCCGTCGCGGCCGTGCGGGCGGCGCGCACCGCCTCGCCGCGCGCGGCGTCGACCGCGTGGGCCTGACGGTCGGCGCGCACCAGCAGCCCCACGGCCAGCAGCACGACGACGAGCAGTGCGGCCAGCGCGCCCAGCACCCAGCCCGGCACCCGACGTCCGGCCGCTCGCTCGCCCGCGGCGGCCGGAGCCGACTCGGTGGTGGGCTCGAGCGGCCGCTGGGCAGTGGGCTGGGCAGTGGGCTGAGCGGTGGGCTCGACAGAGGGCTCGACAGTGGGCTCGGGTGGCAGCACGGGGCGCGAGCGCTCACCGGCCACCCGTCGGCGGCGCGGGCTGGGGGTCACGGTGGTGCCTCCCCGGGCCTGGTCGGGTCGTCGGACGTCGGTCATGGCAGCCTCTCGCCTCTCCCCCACCGCTCAGCCCACGAACTGCAGCTGGTCGGTGAGCCACTGGTCACCGGAGCGGGTGAGGTCGACCTGCATACGGTAGTGCCGGGCGACGGGCGTGGCCGCCGCGGTGTTCGTGACGTCGGCGTCGACCACGAGGATCACCCGCGCGCTGTCGGCGTCGTGCGAGACCAGCCCGGCCTTGAGCACCTTGCCCTTGCTGACCGCCTTGTTGCTGGTCACGAGCTTCTTCAGCTGGTCGGTCTGGGCCGCGAACTCCTTCTTGAAGGTGCCGGTCGCGTCGTCGACGACCCGCTGGGCGTCGCGGTCGAACGTGCGGTAGTCCAGGGTCGTGAAGTTCACCGCCAGCTGGGTGGCGGCGGCCACGGCGTCCTGCCCCGCGGCGGTGCTGCGCCGCTCGGCGAGCACCCGGCGCCCGAGCAGGCCACCGACCACCAGCCCGGCCACCACCAGCGCCGCGAGCACGGCTGCGAGCGCCACCCGGACGCCCGGGCGGGCCAGCGCGCTCACGACTGACCGCCCAGCAGCATCCAGGCCAGCGTGTCGACGCCGGAGGGCGGCGCGGAGGTCACGACCGTGGGGAGGTCGGACCCGGCGTCGGTCAGCCCGAAGGGTCCGAACGGCACGGACGACGCGGGGGCGCTCTGCGGCCGGGGAGCGTTCTGCGCGCCGCGCACCGACGACGCCGACCCGCGCGGCAGCGCGCAGCGCACGCTGGTGTTGACCGGCGGCAGGTGGGTGGTCTGCTGCGGGTCGGTGCGCTGGGTGCTGCCGTAGCCGCGCGTGCACGCCGGCGGGTTGTCGGTGTTGAGCTGCAGCCCGAAGTGGGCCGTGCCGTCGCCGGGCACGACGGTGTAGCCGCCCCGCACGACGTCGGGGTAGGTGATGAACATCTGGCGGATCCCCTTCGTGCGCGTCACGGTCACCTGGCCCACCGTGACGAGGTTGGTGAGCAGAGCGCCGAGGTTGGTGCGGTTCTCGCGCAGCAGCCCGTCGAGCTGCTGGCTGGCGACCACGCCGCGGTCGAGCACCGCCCGCAGGTCGGCGTCGCTGCTGCGCAGCTGCCCCGACAGGTCGGCGAGGTCGGCGGAGAACGAGCGGATGTCGCTGCCGGAGGCCTTCTGGGTCTCCAGCACGGTGTGGCCGTCCTGGATCAGCCGCGTGGTCTCGGGGAGGGCTTCGGTGGCCGACTGGGTGAGGGCGTCACCGGCGTCGATGAGCCGCTGCAGGTCGGTGCCGCCGCCGGCGAAGGCGCGCCCCAGCTCCTCGACGGTGGTGCTGAGGTCGTTCTTGTCGACCGACCGCACGAGCCGGTCGACATCGAGCAGCACGGTGTCGATGCGGGTGGGTGTGCGGGTGTCGGCGCGGGCGATGCGCGACCCGGCGGTGAGGTAGGGGCCACCGCCGGAGCGGGGTTGGAGGTCGACGTACTGCTCGCCCACCGCCGAGCGGTTCTCGACGACCGCCAGGGTGTCGCGGGGCACCTGGCTGCCGCGGTCGAGCCGCAGGTCGACGAGCACGCCGCCGTCGGTGAGCCGCAGCCGGTCGACCTTGCCGATCGTGACCCCGCGGTAGGTGACCTCGGCGCCGGTGAAGATGCCGCCGGAGTCGCCGAAGTCAGCGGTGACGACGTACCGGCCGCCCGCGACCTTGTCGAACAGGCCCACGTAGTTCGCCGAGAGCACGCTCACGGCCACCAGCGCGATCGCGACGAACGCCACGAGCTGCAGCTTCACGCCCCGGGTGACCATCAGCTCACCGCCTGCGGGTCGATGCCGCCGAGCAGCAGGCCCTCGATGCCGGTGCGCTGCGCCTCACCGAGGCACAGGACGCCGGGCAGGCAGATGCCGCCGCCGGAGCCACCGCCCGAGCCACCACCCGAGCCGCCCCCGGACGTCGGGCTCGGCGCGGGCGTGGTGACCTTCGTCCAGCCCTGGGGGCACCGGGTGCCCTTGAACGGCAGCACGAGGGCGGGCACGGCGTCGTACCGGCACTGCACGGTCTGGTCACCGGGTGCGATGGGAGCGGGGCATGAGGTGCCGGGGAACTGCACCACCTGGCCGAGGATCGTGCAGGGGATGCTCGTGACGTCCGGCAGCTGCGGCAGCGGCGGCAACCCGGGGACGCCGGGCAGCGGACCGCTCGGACCGGTCGGGAGGTCGAGGAGCGAGCGGGCGTCGAGATCAGCGGTGATCCACAGGTTGGTGTAGTCGCCCTTCACGCCCTCGAGGGCCTTGTCGGGGAAGGGGTAGGTGAGCAGCAGCTGCAGCGACTTCGGCAGGTCGTCGCCCGCGTCGTTGAGCGCCGCGAGCACCGGCCGCAGGGCTTTGAGGTTGGCGACGGTGTCGTCCTTCGAGGCGGTGATCACGCGCGAGCCCACCGCACCCAGCCGGCTCAGCGAGGTCAGCATGGCGGTGAGCTGCTTGCGCTGGTCGGCCAGCACCTTCAGGCCGCCGGGCAGCGCGTCGAGTGCCGTCGCGATGTCGGCGCGCTGGGCGGCGAGGCGGGCCGAGAGCTGGTCGATGCTGTCGATCGCGCGGTTGATCTCGGCCTTCTGCGAGTCGAGCTCGCCGACGAACGTGTCGAGCTGGGCGAGCAGGTCGCGCACGGCCGTCTCGTTGCCGGTGAGCGCCTTGTTGAGCTCGGTCTCGATGATCTTCAGCTGCGCCACGCCGCCGCCGTTCAGCAGCAGCGACATCGCGCCGAGGACCTCCTCGACCTCGGGGTTGCGCCCGGTGCGTGCCAACGGGATGACGTCGCCGTCCGAGAGCCGGCCGACCGGTGCGGCGTCGGTGGGCGCCTGCAGCGAGACGTACTTCTCGCCCAGCAGGCTGGTCTGCTTCAGCTCGGCGGTGGCGTTGTCGGGCAGCTTCACGGAGTCCTTCAGCCGCACCACCACCTGCGCCGTCCAGCCCTTGAGCGTGATGTCCTCGACCGAGCCCACGGTGACGTCGCCGACCTTCACGGCCGACTGCGGCACGAGGTCCATGACGTCCGCGAACTGCACGGTGACGCGGTAGATGTCGCCGTGCCCGGCCACGCCGCCGGGCAGCGCGATGTCGTAGGCACCCTGGCAGCCGGCGAGCAGCATCGCACCGACGACGGCGGCCGCGACCAGGCGCGCCCGGCGCAGCACGGCCCTCATCGCGCACCCCCGAGGATGCCGCCGAGCGTCGGGTCGGGGCCGCGCCGGTCGACCACCACGCCGCCCCCAGCGCCGTCGGTCGTCAGCGCCGACGGCGTGCCCGACAGCAGGCCGGTGGGCAGTGACGGCGTGCCACCACCGGAGGCGGCGAGCAGCTGGCTGAGCGGCGTGAGCAGCGGGCCGAGCGACTTCTTGCAGGCGGTCACCTTGCTGACCTGCTGGTTGATCAGCCCGCAGATCAGCTCGTCGGGGTGATCCAGCTGGTTGAAGTTGTCGCGGGTATCGAGCGTGCCGGACGGCGGGTTGTAGGCGTTCTGCAGGTTCGACAGCGCGACCGGCGCGTTGTCGAGCAGCTCGGCGAGCTGGTTGCGGTCGGCCGCGACCGTGCCGGTCACCGAGGTCAGTGCCGCGACGTCCTGCTTCAGCACCGAGCGGTTGTCGGAGACGAACGTCGACACCTCGCGCAGCGCGACCGCGAGGTTCTTCAGGGCCAGCGCCAGGTCGTCCTTCTCCCCCGAGAGCTGGTCGGCCACCGAGGCGAGGTCGGTGTTGAGCCGCCGTACCTGTGGGTCGGCGGCGGCGAGCGTGGAGGTGAAGGTCTGCAGGTTCTTCACCGTGGTGAACAGGTCCTCGCGGCTGCCCGACACCGTGCCGAGCGCGAGCGACAGCTCGTGCACGGCCTCGTTGGCCTTGTCACCCTGGCCGTCGAGGTTGTCGGCGCTCGTGGCCAGCAGGCGCGACAGCGAGCCGTCGGCGTTCGCGCCCTGCGGGCCGAGCGCCTTGCTGAGGTCGTCGAGGCTCTGGGTGACGCGGTCGAGCTCGACCGGCACGGCGGTGCGCTCGACCGGGATGTCCGCGCCGTCACGCATCGTCGGGCCGTGGGTCCAGGCCGGCAGCAGCTGCACGTACCGGTCGCTCACCAGCGACGGCGACAAGATCGCGGCCTGCGCGTCGGCCGGCACCTTCACGTCGCCCTGGACGGCGAGCACCACCTTGACCTGCTTGCCCTCTGGCTCGACGCTGCGCACGGTGCCGACCGGCACACCCAGCACGCGCACCTGCGAGCCGGGGTAGAGGCCGACGGCGCGGGTGAAGTGGGCGGTGACCAGGCGATCGGGGGTCGACGGCCAGAAGACCAGCGCCGCAGCGGCGAGCAGGCCCACCACGACGACACCCACGACCACGGTGCGCAGGGACCGCCCCGGGCGCGTGAGCCGGAGCTTCAGGGCCTTGGCCATCACTTGCCTCCCACCCCGCTCGGCACGGTGCCACCGACCGGCACGAGGTTGGGGATGTAGGTGTCGAACCACCGGCCGTTGCCGAGGGTGTTGGCGAACACCCGGGTGAACGGCGCCATCGCCTTGATGCCGGCATCGAGGTCGTCCTGGTGCTTCTGCAGCACGGCCAGCACCTTCTGCACCTCCTGCAGCGCCGGGCGCAGCTGGGCCCGGTTGTCGCGCACGAGCCCGGTGATCTGCTCGGCCAGGGCCGCGGTGTTGGTGAGCAGCGTGTGGATCGCCGCCCGGCGCTTCTGCAGCTCGGCCAGCAGCAGGTCGCCGTCCTTCAGCAGGGCGTCGATCTCGCCGTTGCGCGCGGCGAGGGTGCCCGACACCGTCTTGGCGTGGGCGAGCAGCTCGGCGAGCTGCTGGTCGCGCGAGGAGATCGTGCGCGAGAGGCGCGTCAGCCCCTCGAGCGAGGCCTTCACCTCGGGCGGGCTGTCCTTGAACTCGGTGGCCAGCACCTCGAGGGAGCTCGACAGCTGCGGGACGTCGATGCGTTCCTCAGTCTGGGTGAGCTCGCTGAACGCGTCGATGACGTCGTACGACGGCACCGTGCGGCTCGTGGGGATCACCTGGTCGGGATCGAGCTGGCCCGGGCCCTGCGGGTCGAGCGCGAGGTACTTCTGGCCGAGCAGGGTCTTGAGCTTGACCTGGGCGCCGGTGCGGGTGCCGAAGTGGGCCGGCTCGGTGATCTTGAAGGTCACGAGCACCTGGGCGCCGTCGAGCTCGATCTTCTTGACCTTGCCGACCTTGACGCCCGCGACGAGCACGTCGTCACCGGTCTTCAGGCCACCGGCCTCGGTGAACGCCGCCTGGTAGGTGGTGCCGCGGCCGATGATCGGCAGCTTCTGCACGTTGAAGGCGAGCAGCAGCATGGCGCCGATGAGCAGCAGGCCGATCGCCCCGATCGGCACGGGGTTGCGCTCGCGGAACGGCGTCGCCATCAGCCCACCCCTCCGCACCGGGCCGCCTTGTTGTCGGCGAGGTTCACCGGCAGGCGGGTGTCCTTGGTGAGGCCCAGCACGCCGGTCGGCAGCACCACGGAGCCGTCGAACTTGCACAGGTAGAAGTTGAACCACGACCCGTAGGTGGCGGTGCGCGTGAGGGTGTTGACCTTGTTCGGCCAGGTGTCCATGAAGTGCTCGAAGGTCTTGGTGTTCTCGGGCTTGTTGAGCGTCGCCGACAGCGTGCGCAGGTTGGCGATGTCGGCCTTGAGCGGCGGGCGGGCTGTCGACAGCAGGCCGGCGGTGTCGGCGGCGAGCGCGTTGATGTTGGTGAGCGACTGCCCGATCGCCTCGCGGTCGGCGGACAGCCCGCTCACGAAGCGCTGCAGCTGCACGAGCAGCTGGTCGAGCTGCTGGTCGCGGGCCGACACCGTGCCGAGCACCGCGTTGAGGTTGTCGATGGTGCGGCCGATCACCTGGTCGCGGTCGGCGATGGACGACGTCAGGGACGCCGTGTGGGCCAGCAGGCTGTTGATCGTGCCGCCCTCACCCTGCAGCACCTGGATGATCTCGCCGCTCAGCTGGTTGACGTCGTGCGGCGACAGGGCGGCGAACAGCGGCTTGAAGCCGTTGAACAGCACCGTGAGGTCGAGGGCCGGTTCGGTGCGCGACAACGGGATCGTCGCGCCGTCCTTCAGCCGGGCGTCGGACCCCGCACCCTGCACCAGCGCGACGTAGCGCTGCCCGATCAGGTTGCGGTAGCGCACCACCACGCGCGTGCTCTCGGTGAGCGAGCGGGCGGTGTCGACGTCCAGGGTCACGAGCGCGTGGCGGCGTCCCGACAGCGAGATGCCCTTGACCCGGCCCACCTTGACGCCCGCGATGCGCACGTCGTCGCCCGCAGCCAGCCCCGTGACGTCGCTGAAGACGGCGCGGTACTCGGTGCGGCCGCCGGTGACCAGCGGCGAGATGGTGAAGGCCAGCATGGCGAAGGCGGCGATCGTGGCCGCTGCGAAGACGACGAGCTTGACCAGGCTCTTCGTGGTCAGGGCGTCCGGCCGGCTCATCGGGCGCCATCACTGGAGTCGGAGGTCTGGCTCACCACGGTGCCCCGCACCATCGGGCCGAGCAGCAGGTTGCTGATGTCGGGCATCTGGCTCGGCGTGACGCCGAGCAGGGGCGCGAACAGCGCGTCGGTGACCGCCTGCTCGCCCGCGGTGCCCGCCGGCCCGCTCTGCGGGTCCACGAAGGCAGACGGGACGCCGCTGCCGGCACCACCGCCGTAGACGTCGCGGGTGCCGTCGGGGATGTAGTCGCCGGTGTAGGGGTGCGCCTGCGAGCCGGCCTTGCCGGGCAGTCCCTTGCAGTCGGGCGGCCGGTTGGCCACCCAGGCGGGCTCCTCGCCGGGCTTGTACGCGGGACGCTGCGGCACCACCTCGAGGGTGATGTGCAGCGAGTTCGCCCCGAAGGCCTGGTCGATGCGAGGGATCCAGCCCACCAGGCCCTGGGCGAAGCACGCGTAGATCGGCGAGTACCGCTCCAGCACCTGCAGCGTGGGGCGGTTGACCCGGCCGACGCGGATGATCCGGTCGGCGTTCTCGTTGAGCACGGCGGTCGCCGTCGTCGCGAAGCCGGTGGTGCCGGCGAGGAAGCCCGCGAGCGCGCTCTGCTTCTCGACGATCGTCCGGTTGGTCACCGACAGGTCGCGCGCCATGCGCAACAGGTCGGGCGCGGCGTCGGCGTACAGGGACGCCACGTCGGCCAGCGCGCTGATGTCCTGCTTCAGCACCGGCAGGTTCTTGTTGAACTCGGTGAAGTAGCGGTCGGCGAGCACGAGGTTCTGGCCGAGCCGCTCACCGCGCCCCTCGAGCGCTGTGGCCATCGCGTTCAGCGTCGTCGCGAGCTGGGCCGGCTTCACGGTGCGCAGCAGCGGCAGCAGGTCGTCGAAGACCTTCTCCAGCTCGATGGCCACCGAGGTGCGGTCCTGCCCGATGACGTCACCGGCCTTGAGCGGCTGGTGCGCCGGCTGGTCGGGGATCACCAGGTCGACGTACCGCTCGCCGAACAGCGTCTTCGGCAGCAGGCGCGCCCTGACGTTCTCGGGGATCGCGCCGATCTGGTCGGGCTGCAGGGCCAGCTGCACCTGCGCGCCGTCGTCGACGTGCTCGATGCTGCGCACCTCGCCCACGATCAGACCGCGGACCTTGACGTCGGAGCTCTTCTGCAGCTGGTTGCCCACGTGGTCGGTCTTGAGGGTCACCAGCACGACGGGCGTGAAGCGCTGCTGGAACATCGCGATCGACAGGCCGAGCAACAGCGCGAGCACGACGAGGAACACCACGCCGTACACGTGCGTGGAGAAGCGCGAGAGGAACCCTCTCGGACGCCGGGCGGCCATGTGCATCGCGCTACCCCGCGATCCGCACGGTCGTGGTGGCGCCCCAGATGGCGAGGCTGAGGAAGAAGTCGATGACGTTGATGGCGACGATCGAGGTGCGCACCGCCGTGCCCACGGCTACGCCGACGCCCGCCGGGCCGCCGCTCGCGGTGTAGCCGTAGTAGCAGTGGATGAGGATGATCACGACGGCGAACACCAGGACCTTGCCGAACGACCACAGCACGTCACCGGGCGGCAGGAACAGGTGGAAGTAGTGGTCGTAGGTGCCCTTGGACTGGCCGAAGTACTCCGTGGTGATGAACCGGGTCGCGAAGTACGACGACAGCAGGCCGACGACGTACAGCGGCATCACCGCGACGAAGCCGGCGATCATGCGGGTGGTGACCAGGAACGGCAGGCTCGGCAGGCCCATGACCTCGAGCGCGTCGACCTCCTCGCTGATCCGCATGGCGCCGAGCTGGGCGGTGAAGCCGCAGCCCACCGTCGCGGCCAGCGCCAGGCCGGCCACCAGCGGGGCGATCTCGCGGGTGTTGAAGTAGGCGGAGATGAAGCCGGTGAAGGCGCCGGTGCCGAGCTGGTTGAGCGCCGAGTAGCCCTGCAAGCCCACCTCGGTGCCGGTGAAGAAGGCGAGGAAGGCGATGACGCCGACCGTGCCGCCGATCACCGACAGCGCGCCCGTGCCGAGGCTCACCTCGGCCAGCAGCCGGAAGATCTCCTTCTTGTAGCGGCGCAGGGTGCGGGGGGTCCACGCGAGCGAGCGGACGTAGAACCGCAGCTGACCGCCGAGGGAGTCCAGTCCGTCGACCGGCTTGCGGGCGGTGGCGGTGACGCGCTGGGAGATCGTGGTGGCCATCGTCATCACCCGAGCTTCTGCGGGACGACCTGGAAGTACACGGCGGTGAGCACGAAGTTGACGACGAACAGCAGCATGAACGTGATCACCACCGACTGGTTGACGGCGTCACCGACGCCCTTGGGGCCACCACCTGCGGTGAGCCCCTTGTACGACGCGACGATCGCGGCGAGCGCCCCGAACACCAGCGCCTTGATCTCGCCCGAGGCGAGGTCGGCCACCTGCGCGAGGGCGGTGAACGAGGCGAGGTAGGCGCCCGGCGTCCCGCCCTGCAGGATGACGTTGAAGAAGTAGCCGCCGATCACGCCGACCACCGACACCAGGCCGTTGAGCAGCACGGCGACGAGCATCGAGGCGAGCACTCGCGGGACGACGAGGCGCTGGATCGGGCTGATGCCCAGCACCTCCATGGCGTCGATCTCCTCGCGGATCTTGCGCGAGCCGAGGTCGGCGCAGATGGCCGAGCCGCCCGCGCCCGCGATGAGCAGCGCGGTGACGATCGGGCTGGCCTCGCGGATGATCGCGAGCACGCTCGCGGCGCCGGTGTAGCTCTGCGCGCCGAGCTGACGGGTGAGCGTGCCGAGCTGCAAGGCGATCACGGCGCCGAACGGGATCGACACCAGGGCGGTCGGCAGGATCGTGACGCTGGCGATGAACCAGGACTGCTGGATGAACTCCTTGCCCTGGAACGGGCGGCGTGGCAGGGCGCGCAGCACGTCCAGCGCCAGCGCGAACAGGTTGCCGCTCTGACGCAGGGCGCCGACCGCCGGGTTGCTCACGGCACCATCCCCTGCGGGCGGGTCGTCACGGGCTCGAGCGCGTCGTCCAGCGCGGGGCCCGGCGCCGCGGACGCGCCCGGCGTCGCCGACGGCGTGGCCGCCGGGATGGCCGTCTCGCCCTCGAACGACCCGGGCGGGGGCGTGACGCCGTTCTCGCGGCACCACTGGCCGGCCTCGCGCTGGTGGCGACGCAGGACGCCGTCGCTGGTCGACAGCTGCATCGGGATCGGCGGCAGGGGCGGCAGCTCCTGGCCGGACTCGGCGGCCAGCTCCTCGGCGTCCTTCTCCTCGCTCATGCCGATCGGGCCGACCCGCTGGGCGTTGAGGAACTGCCGGACGACGGGCTCCTCGCTGCTCAGCAGCATCTCGCGCGGGCCGAACATCGCCAGGTGCCGGTGGTACAGCAGGCCGATGTTGTCGGGCACCGTGCGCGCGGTGTTGATGTCGTGGGTGACGATGAGGAAGGTGGCGTCGATCTGGGCGTTCAGGTCGACGATCAGCTGGTTGAGGTAGGCGGTGCGCACGGGGTCCAGACCCGAGTCCGGCTCGTCGAACAGGATGATCTCGGGGTCGAGCACCAGCGCGCGGGCCAGGCCGGCCCGCTTGCGCATGCCGCCGGAGATCTCGCCGGGCAGCTTGCCCTCGGCGCCCTGCAGGCCGACCAGCTCGATCTTCTCGGTGACGATCTTGCGGATGTCGGACTCGGACTTCTTCGTGTGCTCACGCAGCGGGAACGCGATGTTGTCGTACAGCGTCATCGAGCCGAACAGCGCGCCGTCCTGGAACAGCACGCCGAACAGCTTGCGGATCTCGTACAGGTCGCGCTCGCCCAGGGTGACGACGTCGCGGCCGTCGATGACGATCGAGCCGCGGTCGGGCTTGAGCAGGCCCACCAGGGTCTTGAGGAACACCGACTTGCCGGTGCCCGAGGGGCCGAGCATCACCGAGATCTCACCGGCCGGGAGCGTCAGCGTGACGTCCTGCCAGATCGACTGCGAGCCGAAGGACTTGGTGAGTCCCTCGACGCGGATCTCCACTCCCACGTTCCACCCCTCGCCTGTGCGGACACGGCAGCACGCGCGTGAACGTGCGCTGCATCACGTCCAACGAGCACGTCGGGCGAAGGTTACGGCCGGGTAGCACTTCTCGCTCGCCGAGCCCTCCCCCCCGCCTGGCGCCCCCTCCCCCCGTTGATCACGTTCAGTGGGTGACACTCCGCTTGTCGAGGGGTGCACCCCTCGACAACCGCGCGAAACCCTCGACAAGTACGTCGGCGGGCGGCTCTCGGGGACGACGAAGGGGCCGGCCCGTCGTGATGACGGACCGGCCCCTTCGGGTGCTGTGGACGGTCAAGGACCGTCCACAGCGAGGATCACTTGAGGGTGACGGTGGCCCCGGCGCCCTCGAGGGCCTCCTTGGCCTTGTCGGCGGCAGCCTTGTCGACCTTCTCCAGGACGACCTTGGGGGCGCCGTCCACGAGGTCCTTGGCCTCCTTCAGGCCGAGGGAGGTGAGGGCGCGCACCTCCTTGATGACCTGGATCTTCTTCTCGCCAGCAGCCTCGAGGACGACGTCGAACTCGTCCTGCTCGGCAGCGGCCTCGCCGCCACCAGCGCCACCGGCGGCCGGGGCAGCAGCCACGGCGACGGGAGCGGCGGCGGTGACCTCGAAGGTCTCCTCGAACTTCTTCACGAACTCGGAGAGCTCGATGAGGGTCATCTCCTTGAAGGACTCAAGGAGCTCGTCGGTGCTGAGCTTCGCCATGGTGGCGTTCCTTCCTGTTCACGCCCAGGTGCGGGCGGTCGTGTGTGGGCGGGCTCGCCCGGGGTGGGTCGGGCGTTCAGCCCTGGGACTGCTCTTCGGTCTTCTGACGCAGGGCGTCGACCACGCGGGCCGTCTGCGCCAGCGGGGCGGCGAACAGCGCCGCAGCGCCGGACATCGACGCCTTCATCGCGCCGGCCAGCTTGGCCAGCAGCACCTCGCGCGGCTCGAGGTCGGCGAGCTGACGGACGTCGTCCGCAGACAGCGGCTTTCCGTCGAGCA
This sequence comes from Angustibacter sp. Root456, assembly GCF_001426435.1. Lineage (NCBI taxonomy): Bacteria > Bacillati > Actinomycetota > Actinomycetes > Kineosporiales > Kineosporiaceae > Angustibacter > Angustibacter sp. Root456. Next base: position 180,011 of record NZ_LMER01000015.1, read on the forward strand.
GGCCGCCACGGATGACGAGCGCGGGGTGTTCCTTGGCGAAGTCCCGCATCGACTTGGCCGTCTCCACCGGGTCACCGGTGATGAAGGCGATCGCGGAGGGGCCGGCGAACTGGCCCTCGAAGGCCTCGACACCTGCCTCCTTGGCCGCGATGTCGGTGAGGGTGTTCTTCACCACGGCGTACGTGGCGTGCTCACTGATCGAGCGGCGCAGCTTGGTGAGCTGGGCCACCGTGAGCCCGCGGTACTCGGTCAGCACGGCCGCGTGGGACTCCCGGAACTTCTCGGTGAGCTCTGCGACAGCAGCTGCCTTGTCAGGCCTGGCCATGGGCCTCCTTCCACGGGTGTAGCGCCGGCGGCTCAGGCCCGCACACGACGAACGCCCCGGCGCGAGGCGCACGGGGCGTGGAAGGCTGCGCCACACGGGCGCACTCCGACTACAGCTCGTTCACCTGCGCGGGCCGCCGCACGAAGCGGGCTTTCGGACGTCGCACCGGGGGGCACGATGTCGACCAGCGGTCTTGGGCAGCCTCCAGAGTACGGTGCGGGCCGCCGTCCGACCAAATCGCCCCACACCCTCCCCCGTGATCATGCACGCCAGAACAGCAGACGGTGCGCTGGCGTGCATGATCACGGGCGGGAGGGGGTGGGGTGCAGGGGGTTGCCAGCCAGGGGACGGCGAAGGGCCGCTCCCGTTCGGAAGCGGCCCCTCGGCGTCAGGCTGGTGCGATCGGCAGGACGGTCAGGCGGAGACGGCCTCGGCCTCGTCGTCGACCGTCACGTTGCGGGTGCGGTTCGGGTCGACCGGGATGCCCGGACCCATCGTGGTGGTGATGGTGACCTTCTTCAGGAACCGGCCCTTGGCCGCCGACGGCTTGAGCCGCAGCACCTCGTCGAGGGCAGCGGCGTAGTTCTCGACCAGCTGCTCGTCGGAGAAGGACGCCTTGCCGATGATGAAGTGCAGGTTGGCGTGCTTGTCGTTGCGGAACTCGATCTTGCCGCCCTTGATGTCGCTGACCGCCTTGGCGACGTCCATCGTCACCGTGCCGGTCTTGGGGTTCGGCATCAGGCCGCGCGGGCCGAGCACCTTGCCGAGCCGGCCGACCTTGCCCATGAGGTCGGGGGTCGCGACGACGGAGTCGAAGTCGAGCCAGCCGCCCTGGATCTTCTCGAGCAGGTCGTCGCTGCCGACGTAGTCGGCGCCCGCCGCCGTCGCCTGCTCCGCGCGGTCACCGGTCGCGAAGACCAGGACCCGGGCCGTCTTGCCGGTGCCGTGCGGGAGGTTGACGGTGCCGCGGACCATCTGGTCGGCCTTGCGCGGGTCGATGCCCAGGCGGAAGGCGACCTCGACGGTCGCGTCGTACTTCGTGGTGCTCGTCGCCTTGGCGAGGCGGATGGCCTCGAGGGGCGAGTAGAAGTTGTCGGCGTCGATCTTCTCGGCCGCCGCGCGGTAGGCCTTGCTGCGCTTCATGGTGGTGCTCCTGGTTCTGAGGTGGAGTTGTGGTCACGTGGGCCAGCGCCTGGCCCTGCCACGTACTGCTGGGTCGTGCTGCTGCTGAGAACTGCGGGGTGGTGCGTGGCCTCAGCCCTCGACGGTGATGCCCATCGAGCGCGCGGTACCGGCGATGATCTTCGCGGCGGCGTCCACGTCGTTGGCGTTGAGGTCCTCCATCTTGGACTCAGCGATCTCGCGGACCTGCTGCTGGGTCAAGGTGGCGACCTTGGTCTTGTGCGGCTCGCCGGAGCCCTTGGGCACACCGGCGGCCTTCTTGATCAGCTCGGCAGCCGGCGGGGTCTTGGTGACGAAGGTGAACGAGCGGTCCTCGTACACCGTGATCTCGACCGGGATGACGTTGCCGCGCTGGGCCTCCGTCGCGGCGTTGTACGCCTTGACGAACTCCATGATGTTGACGCCGTGCTGACCCAGGGCCGGACCGACCGGCGGGGCCGGCGTCGCGGCGCCGGCCTGGATCTGCAGCTTGATGAGGCCTGCGACCTTCTTCTTGGGGGGCATTGCGTGGGTCCTTACCTACGTTGGTGCGGGGGCCGGCGTCCGCGGATGACGGCGCCGGGGAACGGGGTCGACCCGAGGGTCGAGCGGGGCTCAGATCTTGGCGACCTGGCTGAACGACAGCTCGACCGGGGTCTCGCGGCCGAAGATCGAGACGAGCACCTTGAGCTTCTGGGCGTCCGGGCTGATCTCGGAGATCGTGGCCGGCAGGGTCTCGAAGGGGCCCTCCATGACGGTGACGGACTCGCCGACCTCGAAGTCGACGACGCGCACCGGCGCCGCTGCCTTCTGGCCCGGCTTCTCCTTCACCTCGAGCTGCGGCGCCAGCATCGTGAAGACCTCGTCGACGCTCAGCGGCACCGGCTGGTGGGTGTTGCCGACGAAGCCGGTGACGCCGGGGGTGTGCCGGACGGCGCCCCACGACTCGTCGGTGAGATCCATGCGCACGAGGACGTACCCGGGCATGCGCACGCGACGCACCTGCTTGCGCTGGCCGTTCTTGACCTCGGTGACCTCCTCCATGGGCACCTCGACCTGGAAGATGTAGTCCTCCATGGTCAGGCTCTGGATGCGGGTCTCGAGGTTGGCCTTCACGCGGTTCTCGTAGCCGGCGTAGGAGTGGATAACGAACCACTCGCCCGCCGCGCGGCGCAGGCCGGCCTTGAACTCCTCGACCGGGTCGACGTCCTGGTCGTCCTCGGCGTCCTCCACCTCGGCCGTGGCGTCGCTCGCCTCGGCGTCGCTCGCCTCGGCGTCGCTCACCTCGGCGTCGCTCACCTCGGCGTCGGTGGCGACGTCGGTGCCCTCAGGCGCGGCCTCGAGGTCGAGGTCGTCGCGCTCGAGGGTCTCGGGCGTCGAATCCGTCTGGTCGGACAACGTCGTTCCTGCTTCCTGGTCGTGTGCTCGTGCGATGTGCGGCGCGTGCGCCCTGGCGGTCGTGGGGCGAGGCGGTCAGCCGCCGGTGCCGCCGAAGACCCGCACCACGATGGCGCCCAGACCGACGTCGAGCCCGGCGACGTAGGCCATGACCACCACGACGAACACCATGCTGACGCTCGTGTAGGTGATGAGCTCGCTGCGCGTGGGCCGCACGACCTTGCGCAGCTCGGCGATGACCTGGCGGAAGAACAGCGCGAGCCGGCCGAACGGCCCGCGCCGGCTGCGCGAGGACGCCGTGCCGCGGCTGCGGTCGACGTCGCCGGTGCTGGTCTGGCTCACAGGATCCTCACCTACAGGTCGCCGTGGACACCCGCAGGACGCGTCAGGCGCCCCGGGGCCGCGGACGACGCCCGTTGGCGCCGGCCGCGCCGCCTCGCGGCGGTTCCGTACTGGTCCCCCACTGGCCGGGGGTTGCTACGCAGGGCAGGAGGGACTTGAACCCCCAACCGCCGGTTTTGGAGACCGGTGCTCTGCCAGTTGAGCTACTGCCCTTCGGTGAGCGACGGCCATCTCTCGATCTCGCCCAGCACCCGACGTACCGGATGACGGGCAGGCGACAGCATGGCGGCCGTCAACCACCGCCCACGAGTGTACGCGAAGCTCCCGCCGCGGGTCGAACTCGCCGACGGCCGATCCCTCACCGCGGGCTCGGTGATCACGTGAAGTGGGTGGCCCCGACGTCCGAGGTGCGAACGCCGCCGACGCCTCGCGCCCGCGCGGTGGGAGGATGGACCTCGTGAGCGAGCAGCCCTCCCCCAGCCCCGCCCGTCGGATCTCCCAGCGCATCGCGGCCATCGCCGAGTCGGCGACCCTGGCCGTCGATGCCAAGGCCAAGGCCCTCAAGGCCGAGGGCCGCCCGGTCATCGGCTTCGGTGCCGGCGAGCCCGACTTCCCGACGCCCGGCTACATCGTCGAGGCCGCGGTCGAGGCGGCGCGGCAGCCGGTCAACCACCGCTACACCCCCGCCGGGGGCCTGCCCGAGCTGAAGGCCGCGATCGTCGCCAAGACCCGGCGCGACAGCGGCCTGGAGATCGCCCCCGAGCAGGTGCTGGTCACCAACGGCGGCAAGCAGGCGGTCTACCAGACCTTCGCGACGCTGCTCGACCCGGGCGACGAGGTGCTGCTGCCCACGCCGTACTGGACGACGTACCCCGAAGCCATCAAGCTCGCCGGCGGGGTGCCGGTCGACGTCTTCGCCGGGGCCGACGCGGGCTACCTCGTGACGGTCGATCAGCTCGAGGCCGCGCGCACCGGACGCACGAAGGTGCTGCTGTTCTGCTCGCCGTCCAACCCCACGGGCGCGGTGTACCCGCCCGAGCAGGTGCGCGCCATCGGTCAGTGGGCGCTCGAGCACGGCATCTGGGTCGTCACCGACGAGATCTACGAGCACCTGGTGTACGACGACGCGCGGTTCGTCTCGATGCCGGTCGAGGTGCCCGAGCTGGCCGACACCTGCGTCGTGCTCAACGGCGTGGCCAAGACCTATGCGATGACGGGCTGGCGGGTGGGCTGGATGGTGGGCCCGCGTGACGTCATCAAGGCCGCCACCAACCTGCAGTCGCACGCGACGTCGAACGTCGCCAACGTCTCGCAGCGCGCGGCCATCGCGGCGCTCACCGGAGACCTTTCGGCGGTGGCCGAGATGCGTGCGGCCTTCGACCGGCGTCGGCGCACGATCGTCGGCATGCTCAACGACATCGACGGCGTGGTGTGCCCGGTGCCGAAGGGTGCGTTCTACGTGTACCCCTCGGTCGAGGGCGTGCTGGGGCGCACGATCCGCGGCCGGACGCCGACCACGTCGGCCGAGCTCGCCGAGCTGATCCTCGAGGAGGCCGAGGTGGCGGTGGTGCCGGGCGAGGCGTTCGGGCCGAGCGGCTACCTGCGGCTGTCGTACGCGCTCGGGGACGCCGACCTCACCGAGGGCGTGAGCCGGATCCAGAAGCTGCTGGGCGAGGCGCGCTGAGCGCAGCCGCGGTCGTTTGGCAGGATCGCGGCATGCAGGGAGTCGGCACGCTCGGGGTCGGTGAGGCCGTCCGCGACGTCGCCGCGCTGCCGAAGGCCCACCTGCACCTGCACTTCACGGGGTCGATGCGCCCGACGACGGTGATCGACCTGGCCGCCAAGCACGGCATCCACCTGCCCGAGGCGTTGACCAGCGGGCAGCCGCCGCAGCTGCGCGCCACCGACAGCAAGGGCTGGTTCCGCTTCCAGCGCCTCTACGACATCGCGCGCTCGTGCGTGCGCGACGAGGCCGACGTCCGCCGGCTCGTGCTCGAGGCCGCCGAGGACGACGCCGCCGACGGCTCGCGGTGGCTGGAGATCCAGGTCGACCCGACGTCGTACGCCGTGCACTTCGGCGGCCTGATCCCCACGCTCGAGCTGGTGCTGGACGCCGTCAAGGACGCCAGCGCCCGCACCGGCGTGGGCATCTCGGTGGTGGTGGCGGCGAGCCGCATCCGGCACCCGCTCGACGCCCGGACGCTGGCTCGCCTCGCCGCGCGCTACGCCGGGCAGGGCGTCGGCGAGGTCGTGGGGTTCGGCCTCAGTAACGACGAGCGGCGCGGGGTCACCGAGGAGTTCGCCGCGGCGTTCCGGATCGCCTCACGCGCGGGCCTGGCCAGCGTGCCGCACAGCGGTGAGCTGCTGGGGCCCGACCACGTACGCACGACGCTCGACCACCTGGCCCCCGACCGGATCGGGCACGGCGTGCGCAGCACCGAGGACCCGGCCCTGCTCGACGACGTGATCGACCGCGGCATCACCCTCGAGGTCTGCCCGGGCTCGAACGTCGCGCTCGGCGTCTACGAGCAGGCGCACAGCGTGCCCCTGCGCCACCTGCTCGACGCGGGAGCGCAGGTGGCGCTGGGCGCCGACGACCCGCTGCTGTTCGGCAGCCGGCTCGCCGACCAGTACCGCACGGCCCGCGAGGTGCACGGCCTGGACGACGCGGCGCTGGCCCAGCTGGCGCGCGCCTCGATCCGCGGGTCGCGCGCGCCGTCCGACGTCCGCGCCGCGCTGCTCGCGGACGTCGACGCCTGGCTCGGGGCCCGAGGAGGCGAGGCGTCGTGACACCGGTGAACCCCCGCACCGTCGCGGTCGAGGACCGCGCCCGGTCGCTGGCCGAGGTGCTCGCGCCGATCGACCCCGGCCTGGCCGCCCGCTTGCGCGAGTGCATCCCCGACGGCGACGGCTCCTGCGACGAGCACCTTGCGTCGCTGCGCGCCGTGGTGCAGCAGGTCGCGACGAGCCGCGCCGACTGCTCCGCCGCCGCGCAACGGCTGCTCGACGCGATCGACGACCTGCCGGCGGTCATCGGCCGGCGGGGTCGGGTGTGGGTCGCCGAGGACCTCGACCAACCGGGTCGGTTCTCCGCCTACTGGGAGGGCGACCCGGGTTGGCTGGAACAGGGGCCGGAGAACGTACCGCTCGACGAGGTGCTGGCCTGGGCCCGGCGCCGGACCGACGACCTGCGCAAGGGTGACGGCCGCCCGTTCTAGCGTCAGACCTCGAGCGGGCTGTCACCGAGCCGCTTGACCCTCGAGCAGGTCGAGACGGGAGGTTGCACCCATGGAGAACGAGCTGCTCGGCATCGGCCGGCTGGCCTCGCTCAGCGGGCTGCCCGTCAGTGCGCTGCGCTTCTACGACGGCGCCGGCGTGCTCGCGCCCGCGGTGGTCGACCCGTCGTCGGGGTACCGCTTCTACCTTCCGAGCCAGGTGTTCCAGGCTCGGCTGGTCGCGCACCTGCGCCGGGTCGGCCTGCCGTTGGACGACATCAGGGCCACCGTGAACGACCCGGCCCGGGCCGAGTCGGTGCTGGCCGCCCACCTGCACCGGCTGGAAGCCGGCCTCGCAGACGCCCGCAGGGAGATCTCCATGGTTCATCACCTACTCATGAACAAGGAGACCCCCATGACCCGCTGCACGCTGCCTGCCGACGACCTGGTCCGAGCCCTGCGAGAGGTCCGGTACGCCGTCTGCCCGGACCCGGACCAGCCCCGGCTCAACGGCGTCTACCTCGACAGCGAGGCCGACCGGCTACGGGTGGTTGCCACCGACCGGTACCGGCTGGCCACCAGCACGGTGCCCACGAGGCAGCCGTCGGACCTCCACCTGCTGCTGCCCACAGCGGCCGTTGACGAGCTGCTCGCAGGCGAGCACACGGGCGCGCTCGAGGTCGTGGCCGCCGACGGCACGATCACGATGTCGGGCAGCGGGGGCACGGTGCGGGCGCAGGTGCCGGACACCGACTTCCCGCCGTACCGCAGCTGGCTCGACCTGGGTCGCCAGAACGTGCCCGTGGACGCCGGGGCCCTGCGCGCTGCGCTCGACGCCGGGGCGACCGAGACCCGCGTCCGGGACACCGACGGCGTCGCCTACGACGTCAGCCCGCTCAGCGTCACGGCGCGAGGGGTGGAGGTCGGCGCGTCCGACGAGCCGGACGCGCTGGTGGTGGCGGTCAACCGCGAGTTCCTGCTCGAGGCACTGGAGGCCGGTGACCAGCTCACCCTCGGCCTGGACGACCCCATCGCGCCGCTGGCCATCCGCAACCCCGACCGGGACGGCACGCTGTCGATCCTGATGCCGGTGCGCCTCGACCAGCCTGCCTGAGCCGCGCGCCGTCCGCGTCACGGACGCCCTCCCGTCCGTCACGCGGACGGGAGGACGCAGCGGCGATCAGACGTCGAGCCCGCGCAGGAAGCCGAGGACGCGCGACCACATGAGCTCGGCCGCCGCGACGTCGTACTCGCCCGGCAGCGAGGGGTCGGCGAACAGGTGCCCGGACCCGGGGTAGTCGAAGATCTCGACGGTGCCACCGGCCTGCTCGACCTCGCGGCGCTGGGCCCCGAAGGCCTCGGCGTCGTCGCGGAACGGGTCGTCGAGCATCGTGTGCACCTGGGCCGGCACACCGTGCGGCCATGTGACGTCGTCGCCGAGCCAGCTCGGCACGAAGACGCCGGACAGCAGCAGCACGCCGGAGACGGGACGCTTGGTGGCGGCGAGGACCGCCTGGCCGCCGCCGGCCGAGAACCCGGCGGCGACGAACCCCTCGGGCAGGTCGGCGACCGCCTCGAGCGTGCGCCGGTCGATCTCGTCCGACGACGCGCGCCAGCTCGCGATGGCCTGCTCGTAGTCGTCGAAGACCTGCCCGTCAAGCAGGTCGACCACGAGCACGTCGTGGCCGTCGGCGCGCAGCCGCTGCGCGGCGTCGTGGATGCCGGGCCGCAGCCCGAGGACGGAGGGGAACAGCACGATCTGCGTCATGGCGTCAGCAGACCACGCCGCACCGACAGCGCCGTCAGCGCCGTCAGCGCCAGCCGGGTGCGAGCCGCGTGAGGGCCTCGGCGGCCGCCGCGTCGTGCTGCGCGATCGGCACCAGCAGGCGCACGGCGTCGGCCGTCTGGCCGGTCTGCCGCACCGCGGCGGCGAAGGAGGCGGCACCGATGAGTCCCGCGGTGAGCTCGGTGACGTAGGTGGTCAGATCCATGGTGTCCTCCAGTGCTGCTGTGCCACCTACTGATTCGACACGCCGTCGCCGCTCTTGAGAAGGGCAGACTGTCGATCGTGACGGCACCTGTGCTCATCGCCTGCGCCCACGGCACCCGCGACGTCCGCGGCCGCCGGGCCGTCGGCGCGCTCGTCGCGGCCCTCGCCGCCGCCCGACCGGGGCTGGTGGTCGAGGCGGCCTTCGTCGACGTCCAGCCGCCGACGGTCGCGGACGTCGTCGAGCGCACCACCGCGGACGGCGGCAGCGCGGTCGTCGTGCCGCTGCTGCTCTCGCGCGGGTTCCACGTCGGTGTCGACGTGGCGCGCGCCGTCGAGGGCCGCCGGGCGGTCGCGGCCGGCGCGCTCGGGCCGGACCCGCGGCTGGCCTCCCTGCTCGTCTACCGGCTGAGTGCCTGGGGGCTGGCGGCCGGGGACGCCGTGGTGCTGGCCGCAGCCGGCTCCAGCGACCCGCGCGCCGCGGCCGACGTCCAGCAGGTGGCACGGGCGGTGCAGGCCCACCACGCCGGACCGGTCAGCGTCGGCTTCGGTGCCGGCGCGTCGCCGTCCGTCACGCAGGCGGTGAGCGCCGCACGGGCCGAGCACCCCGGCCGGCGGGTGGTCGTCGCGGCCTATCTGCTCGCGCCCGGGTTCTTCCACGAGCGCCTGCTCGGGTGCGGCGCGGACGTCGTCGCCGCTCCGCTGCTGCTGGCGGGTGCGGCGCCCGATCCCCGGCTCGTCGAGGTGGTGCTCGACCGGTACGACGCGGCCGTCGCGCAGTGACGTGAGCCGGCGGTAGGGTCCCCGCTCATGGACATGCTGAGGGGGGCGCAGATCGCCGCGGCGGGCCTGGCGGACTGGCGCAAGCTGGCCCAGGGACTGCACGCCCGCTACCTGGTCGAGGGCTTCACCACCGGCGCGCGGTTCGTCGCAGCGGTGGGTGAGGCGGGCGACGACCTCGGGCACCACCCGAGCGTGGCGCTGGCCACCGGACACGTCGACCTCGCGCTGGTCACCCGCGACGCCGTCTACCGCGACGACGAGGGCACCGAGCACGTCGTCGAGTGGGTGACGCAGCAGGACGTCGACCTCGCGCGACGCATCACGCAGATCGCCGCTGACCACGGGCTGCGCGCCGACCCGGCCGCGGTCAGCCAGGTCGAGCTCGGGCTCGACACGGCACGGTCCGCGACCATCGCGCCCGTCTGGGCGGCTCTGCTCACCGGCGACGCCGCGGCGCAGGGCCGCGGCACCCCCGGCGACGAGATCCGGGACGCCACCGGCCGCGTGCCGCACCTGTGGTTCGGGGACGCCCCGGACGACCCCTCCGCCCAGCGTTTCCACGTCGAGGTCTACGTCGCCCCCGAGGTGGCCGAGCAGCGGATCGCCGCCGCCGTCGCCGCGGGCGGCACCGTCGTCGACGACAGCGACGCACCCTCGCTCACGGTGGTCGCCGACCAGGACGGCAACCGCGGTGTCGTGTGCGTCGACACGTCCGCGGCGCCGGCCTGACGCTCAGAGGCTGAGGCCCACCAGCACCGGCTCGTTGACCAGCGTGACCCCGAAGCGGTCGCGGACGCCGTCGCGCACCTCGCGCGCGAGCGCAACCAGGTCGGACGCTGAGGCGCCGCCACGGTTGGTGAGGGCGAGAGTGTGCTTGGTCGACAGCGCGGCCGGGCCCGGCAGGCCGTACCCCTTGGTGAAGCCGGCGCGCTCGATGAGCCACGCCGCGCTCGTCTTGACGCCCTCGCCGCCCGGGAAGGCCGGTGGGTCGACGTCCGGGCCGAGCACGTCGTGCACTCGCTCGCGCAGCGCCTCGAACCGCCCCGGCGACAGGATCGGGTTGGTGAAGAACGAGCCGGCGCTCCAGGTGTCGTGGTCGTCGGCGTCCAGCACCATGCCGCGACGGCGGCGCTGAGCCAGCACGGCCTCGCGCGCCTCGGCCAAGGGCACGCGCGCGCCGACCTCGACGCCCAGGCCGCGGGCGAGGTCGGCGTACCCGACGGGCGCCGACAGGTCGCCGAGGCGCAGCTGGAAGAGCACGTCGAGGACGACGAAGCGGTCGGTGCCCTTGAACGCCGAGTGCCGGTAGGTGAACCGGCAGTCGGCGCTCGCGACGGTGACGACCTGCTGGCCGAAGCGGTCCCAGACGCGCACCGAGGCGATGGTCTGCGCGACCTCCTGACCGTAGGCCCCGACGTTCTGCACCGGCGTCGCACCGACGCTGCCGGGGATGCCGGAGAGCGCCTCGATGCCGACCCAGCCCTCGGCGACGGCGCGGGCGACGAGGTCGTCCCACGGCTCACCGGCCGCGACGCGCACGTTCACGCCACCGCAGGAGTCAGCCGACTCCACGGTGACGCCACGCGTCGCGATGCGCACCACCGTGCCGGCGATCGGCTCGTCGGTGACGAGCAGGTTCGAACCGCCCGCGACGACGAGCAGGGGTTCGTCGGCGTCGTCGACCTCGCGGACGGCGTCCACGAGCTCGTCGGTGGTGGTGGCGGTGACCAGCCGATCGGCCGGACCCCCGACGCGGAAGGTGGTGAGCTCGGCGAGGCGGGTCGCGCCGTCGTCAGTGGGTGCCATCACTGCATTCCCTCGTGGCCATTGGGTGCCCCAGCTGCCTTAGGTTGGCGACGGGGTGCCACCGCGGCGTCCCCTCGGGGCGCGGTGGCGGGGGCGAGGAACAGCGCGAGCAAGAGGACGGCGAGCACGAGCCACAGGCTGTCGCGCACCCCCACGTGCTGGGCGAGGAAGCCCACGGCAGGTGGCCCGGCCAGGAACGCCGTGTAGCCGATGGACGCGACGACGCTCACGCGCACCGCGGCGCGGGCGGGGTCGTCTGCGGCGGCGCTCATGCCCACGGGGAAGCCCAGCGACGCGCCGAGCCCCCAGATCACGGCCCCCACCATGGCGACGGGCAGGTTCGGGCCCAGCACCACGAGCAGCAGGCCCACCACAGCCGCGAGCGCGGTGGCGCGCAGCACGCGCACGGTGCCGTAGCGGTCGAGCAGCTTCGTGCCTGCCACGCGCCCGATGGTCATGGCCGTGACGAAGAAGCCGAAGGTCAGCACACCCAGCGCCGGACGGACGTCGAAGCCGTCGATCACCGCGAGCGAGAGCCAGTCGTTCGCGGTGCCCTCGGTGAACGCGAAGGTCAGCACGAGCAGTCCGATGGCGAGCACGCGCGGCTCGCGCCAGGCCGACAGGGCGCTCTCGCGCGGCGTCGCCTCCTGCTCGTGCGCCGATCCTGCCGGTAGGAACCACGTGCAGCCGACCTGCGCCAGCACGAGCACCACGGCCGCGACCACGACGAGGTGCACGACGGTCGCGACGTGCAGGTAGACCAGCAGCGCGCCGGCCAGAGACCCGACGACGCTGCCGACCGACCAGGAGGCGTGGAAGTGCGGCATGACGTGCCGGTCGAGCCGGCGCTCGACCTCAGCGCCCTCGACGTTCATCGCGACGTCCCAGCTGCCCGAGCCGAAGCCCATCAGGAACAGGCCGACGACGAGCAGCGGCACGCGGTCGGCGATCCCGGCGAGCGCGAGGCCGACCGTGCACACCACGGCACCGGCGCGCACGGTGGTGGCCGCACCGACCCGCTGCACCACCGCCCCGGTGCTGGGCAGCGCCAGCACCGCGCCCAGCGACACCGCGAGCAGCACCAGACCCACCTCGGCGGGCTCCAGGCCGAGCCGGTCACGCGTGGACGGGATGCGCGAGACCCACGCCGCGAAGACCAGCCCGTTGAGCAGGAAGACCGCGAGGACGGCGGCGCGAGCTCTCGAGACCTCGGGTGAGGTCACGGCAGCCGGACGACGGCGCGGGCCCGCCCGAGCACGGCCACCGAGGAGCCGTCGTCGCCGCGGGTGGTGGCCGTGAGGTCGACGCGCACGGTGCGTGCGTCGTCGTCCTTGGCCGCGACCACACCGCTCACCTCGATCTGCGCGCCCTCGACGTCGTCGACCGGCACCGGCTTGGTGAAGCGCACGCCGTACTGCACGACGGCGCCGGGGTCGTCGACCCATGCGGTCACCAGTCGCACGGCCGTGGCCATGGTGAACATGCCGTGCGCGATGACGCCGGGCAGACCGACGTCGCGGGCGATGCGGTCGCTCCAGTGGATGGTGTTGAAGTCACCGCTGGCGCCGGCGTAGCGGATGAGGTCGGCGCGGGTGATCGCGTAGACCTGCGTGGGCAGGGTGGTGCCCACCGCGACGGCGTCGAACGTCGGGCGCTCGCTCACGACCCCTCCCCTCGCACGACGATGGTGGACGTGGCGGTGCACACGGCGTCGCCGTCCTCGGTCGTGATCTCGCTGCGGGTGGTGACCATCGAGTGGCCGCCGGCCGAGCGCACGGAGTCGACGTGCAGCACGGCGACCAGCCGGTCGCCGGCCGTGATCGGCCGGTGGTGCACGAAGCTCTGCTCACCGTGCACGACGCGGCTGAAGTCGATGCCCGCCTCGGGGTCGAGCACCAGCTGGGCGTCACAGCGCTGGGCGACGATGACGGCGAAGGTGGGCGGCGCGATGACGTCGCGATAGCCCGCGGCCCGGGCCGCGTCGGGGTCGGTGTGCACGGGGTGCGGCCCCACGACCTCGGCGAACTCGCGGATCTTCTCGCGCCCCACCTCGTACGGCGGGGTCGGCGGGTACTGGCGACCCGCGAACTCGGCGTTGACCATGGGCCTCACGCTACCGGCGTCCGCAGACAGCACGACGAAGCGGCCGCCCCCTGGACGGGGACGGCCGCTTCGGATGCGTGGAGGCTGCTCAGCGGGTCTCGCGGTGCAGCGTGTGGCGCTTCTCGCGACGGCAGTACTTCTTGAGCTCGAGCCGGTCGGGGTCGTTGCGCCGGTTCTTCTTGGTGATGTAGTTGCGCTCCTTGCACTCCGTGCACGCCAGAGTGATCTTCGGGCGGATGTCGGCGCTCTTGGTGGCCACGGGGGACGCTCGCTTTCGGGGGAGTCAACTACGACACGCAGGAACAACTTCACGAGGATACGGGACAGGCGGCGGCGAACCAAACCCGCGCCCGTGCGTAGCGGGGGCGGGACTCGAACCCGCGACACCACGATTATGAGCCGTGTGCTCTAACCACCTGAGCTACCCCGCCGGGTGAGCCTCGCCGTCCAGCACACGCGTGGACGGCCAGCCTCGTCGAGCCCCAATACGGAATCGAACCGTAGACCTTCTCCTTACCATGGAGACGCTCTGCCGACTGAGCTATTGGGGCAGCGCGGACGAGCGTACACGGTGAGGGCAGCCCCCGAGAAATCGACCGACAGACCGGCTAGAGACCCAGCTCGTCCAGGCCCGGGTGGTCGTCCGGACGCGGGCCGGCGAGGTCCCAGTGGAACAGCCTCTCGGCGTCGCTGATGGGCAGGTCGTTGATGCTCGCGTGCCGCCGGCGCATGAGGCCGTGCTCGTCGAACTCCCAGTTCTCGTTGCCGTACGAGCGCCACCACTGCCCGTCCGCGTCGTGCGACTCGTAGGCGAACCGCACGGCGATCCGGTCGTCGCCGAAGGCCCACAGGCCCTTGATGAGCCGGTACTCCCGCTCGCGCTCCCACTTGCGGGCGAGGAAGGCGACGATCTGCTCGCGGCCCTCGACGAACTCGTGGCGGTTCCGCCACCGGCTGTCGACCGTGTAGGCGAGCGAGACGCGCTGGGGGTCACGGGTGTTCCACGCGTTCTCAGCGCCCCGCACCTTGGCGAGGGCGTCCTCGCGGCTGAACGGCGGCACGGGCGGCCTGGTCTCCATGACGGCTCCTCTCGACGCGACCTGCTCAGCGAACCGCCTGCGACCACTTCTGGCAACGGCACGGTCGTGGCACCGAAGGCCAGCAGGCTGGCCCCCGGCGCCACGACCGGATCCTCACGAACGGATCCTGCGCAGACGCAGTCAGCCGACGTGGATGCGGACAACCTGACCGGTCGGGCCGCCGCTGTTGTGGGCCGGCATGGTGCTCCAGTTCGACACGTAGACCGCGCCGTCGTGGTAGGCGAAGCCGGACGGCAGGAACAGCGAGCCCGCGCCGAGGACGGTGCGGTGCCCGCTGGGCGTGATCCGGACGACGGCACCTGCGGGATCGGGGCCGAACATGCCGTTGGTCTGGAACTGCGTCACGTAGAAGTTGCCGCGGCGGTCGAAGCCGCAGCCCTGGATTCCGGTGAAGCCACGCCACTTGACGGTCGCGTGGCCGTTCACGATGCGCCACACCCGCGCGTGCCCGGGCTCGTAGCTGCCGCCGAGCAGCTCACCGACGTACAACGAGCCGTCGGGTGCCGGCGCCACGCAGGTCGGCACGGCGTCCGTCGCCGAGCCGCGAGGGACCTGCAGGTAGGTCAACGTCGAGACGTGGCCGCGCGCATCGACCTTGGCGATGAGGTTGGCACCGGCGTCCGCGACGTAGTGGGTGCGTCCCACCGTCGTGATCGCGTTGGGGTTGGCGTCGGGGAACTGGTCCGGCTGCAGGTACTTGTGGTGGTCGGTCCAGCGGTAGTCGACGTTACCGGTGGAGGCCACGACCGACCAGGAACCGTTGCGAGAGATGGCAAGCGTGCGTCCCAGCTGGTGCCGCAGGGCCCGCACGACGGCACCGGACGGCGCGTCCGGCGGCACGACCGCGCTGTGCAGTGCCATCTGGCCGTAGACCCGGCCGCGGTGAGCTGACACGGCGACCATGCCCTCGGCTGCCGTGCCGTCCGGAGCGGCGACGGACGCGAGGTGGTCGACCACGGTGCGAAGGTGGCCGTGCCAGAGCACGCTGACCGCGCCCGTGCGGCCGGCGCACTGCGGGCCCTCGGGGCCGGCGCCGAGGCAGACGCTGCCACCGTGGCCGGCTTCGGCGATGTAGAGCCGCCCGGCTCTGTCGAAGGAGAGCCCGCGGGGGTTGTCGAGGTGGTTGGCGACGACGGTGACGCCGGGTGCGCCGGCACTCGCCGACACCGGCGGTGCGGCGAGGATGACTGCGGCCAAGGTCGCGATGGTCGCGGAGAGCGAGACGGCGAGTCGGCGACTCCTGCCGCGCGTTGATGCTGGATCACGCATGGTGCCTCCTTGGGTGGACCTGACCCCTCGGAGTGTTCTCGCGGTCAGCCGAGCCGTCACCCGGTTGGGCGGAACCATCTGCCACACCCGTCACGAGTTATCGGACCAACCTCGCGATCGTGGCATCGAGGGTCAGCGCGGCGACCCTCGATGCCACGACCCGGAGCCGTCGGCTCAGGGCGCGAAGGGGACGCGCGTCCAGCTCAGCACCTCGCGGCGATCGGGGTGCACGGTGACCTTGAGCCAGTCGTCGAGCCCGGTCGAGCCGTCGACGGTGACCCGCCGCAGGTTGTCGGCTGGGGCGGCCACGCCGTAGAACGAGAGCCACGGCGAGCCAGAAGCCAGGGGCGCGTCGGCGTTGTAGACGTGGCTGTCGCCGTTGAACAGGTACACCGGACGCCGGAACGACCGCGACTCCCGGGCGATCGTCTGCACGATCGGAGCGAACGCGTAGGAGTCGGCGAACGACGGGTCGTTCTCGGTGGGGTCGAACATGTCGGCCTGCATCATGAGGACGACGGCGCGGTCCCGGTGCTGACGCGCGTCGGCGAAGGTGTCGCGGATGAGCTCGACGGACGCCGCCGTGCGCTCGAGCACCTCGGCCGCCTGCTGCGGCGTGGGCGCGGTCTTGCCGGTCCAGGGCGCCATGGAGTTGTTGCTGCCCACGACGTGCACGGCGGCGAACGACACCCCCGCTCGCCGGTAGCTCACGTTCTCGGGGATCCCTTGCGCCGCTTGCGAGGTGACCGCGACAGAGTGCTGGCCGAGGCTACGACCCGGCCGGTCGAAGAACACGCTGCGCACCGCCGCGAGCCGCTCGAGCGGGTCGTAGCCGCCGTTGTTCGGCCGGTGGCAGTCCGTCCACTCGTTGTCGCCGGGCGTGTAGACGAGCGGGTCGGCGAAGCCGTCGAAGTCCTTGCGGATCAAGGCGAAGTAGGCGTCGGTGCACTGGCTCGACCCGCTCTTGATGTCGCCGAGGTGGTCGACGAGGCGGACGTCCGGGTCGGCGTTGATCTGGGCGATGCGGTCGGGGAAGGCGGCGATCTGCGCGTCGCCGTACGGCACGTCGCCTATGACGGCGAAGCTGAACGGACCGCGGCGCGGCTCGTGCTCTCGGGGGTCGGCGGAGGCGGTGGCGGCCGACGCCAGCACCGCCGTTGCGCTCAGTGCCGCAGCCCATGCCACGGCGGCGCGTACCTTCATACCCTGCTCCTCTCGACGGGGATGTCGGCGAGAGCCTTGCGGCAGAGCGTGAACGCCGCGTCATGCGCGGGCTCACACCGGGTGAAGGGACGGCGACGCGCGGACGACGCCGCCACGGCCCCCGGTGGGTGGCCATCGCCACGACCGAGGTCGTGAAGATGAGCAGGGACGCCACGAGCAGCGCCCGGTCGGCCCCCGCGACGAACACGTCGCTCGCGTGGGCGGCGCCGCTCGACGCGGTGGACGCCGCGCTGCGCGCGGCCGAGGCGAACACCGTGACCAGCACGGCGAGCCCGAGGGTCGAGCCCACCTGCTGCGACACGTTCACCAGGCCGGACGCCGCGCCCGCCTCCTGCGGCCGCACACCCTGCAGCGCAGCCGCTGTCAGCGGCACGAACACCGTGCCGTTGCCGACGCCCATGAAGAACAGCGGGACGGCGATCGCCCAGTAGGCGGTGTCGGCGGAGGTGTGGCTCAGCCAGAACACGCTGGACGCCGACACGAGCGCTCCCAGCACCATGGTGCGGCGAGGGCCGATGCGGTCGACGACTCGGCGCGCCGCCACCTGCGAGGCGAGGAACACGCCCACCGGCACGGGCAGGAACGCCAGGCCTGCGCGCAGCGGCGAGTAGCCCACGACCTCCTGCAGCAGCTGAGTCATGAAGAAGAACATGCCCATCATCCCGGCCACGAGCGTGATGCGGCCGACGAAGGCAGCCGAGCGGGTGACGTCGCGGAACAGCGCCGGCGGCGTGATCGGCGCCTGTGCGCGGCGCTCGAGCAGGACGAACCCGACGAGCAGCACCGCTGCCGCGACGAACGACCCGAGGGTGACGACGTGGCTCCAGCCGCGGTCGGCGGCGCTGACGAAGCCGTAGACGAGGGAGGTCATGCCGAGGGTCGAGGTGATGGCACCTTCGACGTCCACGCGGCCGCGGTGGCGCGGCGTCTCGGGCAGCACGAGAGCGGCCGCGATGATCACGCCGATGCCGATGGGCACGTTGACGTACATCACCCAGCGCCACGAGACCCACTCGACGAGCATGCCGCCGGCGACCAGGCCGATGGCGGCACCGCCGATGGAGACGGCGGTGAACAGGCCGAGGGCGCGGTTGCGCTCGCGACCTTCGGGGACGCTCACGGTGAGCAGCGCCAGCACGGCCGGCGCCGCGAGCGCCGCGCCGACGCCCTGCACGGCGCGCGAGGCGATGAGCCACTCCCCCGTGGTGGCGAGGCCGCCGACGAAGGAGGCGGCGGTGAAGACGAGCATGCCCGCGAGGAAGACGCGACGGCGACCGAACAGGTCGCCGGCGCGGGCGCCGAGCAGCAGCAGGCCACCGAAGGCGAGGGTGTAGGCGTTCATCACCCACGACAGGCCGGTCTGCGACAGGTGCAGCACGCGCGCCATGTCGGGCAGCGCGACGTTCACGATGCTCGCGTCGAGCACGACCATGAGCTGGGCGATCAGGACGACGCCGAGGATGAACCCCGACGAGGCGGCGACGCGGCCGGTGGGCTGCGGCGCCGGGCCCGGCGGCGTGGCCGGGCGTGAAGCGAGGGTCTGGGCTGACACAGGTGCTCCTGGAGGTAGTACGATGACGACGTAAGTGGAAGAGGCCTCCGGATAAACATACGGAGGCAGCCTCCACTTAGCAAGCCCATTTGTCGTCGTCCCGTTTTCGAGGTGGCTCCCGTGAGCACCGGCACTCGCACCGGCAACGGCACCTCCGTGGTGCCCGAGCGCCCGCTGCGCGCCGACGCTCGCCGCAACTACGAGCAGATCGTGGCCGCGGCGCGCGAGGCGCTGCGCGAGCAAGGCGCAGCGGCGTCGCTGGAGGACATCGCCCGGCGGGCCGGCGTCGGCATCGGCACGCTGTACCGCCGCTTCCCCACGCGGCTGGCCCTGCTCGAGGCGGTCTACCGCGAGGACGTCGACGGCCTGCGCACCCACACCGACGAGCTGATGCAGCAGGACGACCCCTGGGCCGCCGTCGAGGCCTGGGTGCAGCACTTCCTCGACTACGCCTCGACCAAGCGCGCGCTGTTCGCCGAGCTGGTCGACGCCATCGGACGCGACTCCGAGCTGCTCACCTACTCGCGGTCCGTCATCACCGCCACGGCCGAGCAGGTGCTGCAGCGGGCGCGTGAGGCGGGTGTCGTGCGGGCCGACGTCGAGCCCGCCGACCTCACCCGGCTCATCGGCGGCTGCTCGATGATGGGGCCGGTCGAGCCCGACCAGGCCGACCGCGTCGTCAGCATCGTGCTGGCGGGCATCCGCGCCTGAGCGACGCCTGCGTCAGTCCTGCTCGGCAGAGCACCACCACGTCGTGCGCCCGCCGACCGTGCCACGCACCATGGGCGCGCCGTCGCGCGGGCAGGCGGCCCCGGCGGCCCGGAAGGGCAGCAGCCGCAGCGTGTGGACGCCGCCGCCACGCTGGGCCGTCTGGACGGCGGAGCGCACCGCGCGGTGCAGCACCCGCACCTCGTCGTCCGTGAGCTCGTCGACGCGCCGGCGCGGGTGCAGCCTGGCCTGCCACAGCGCCTGGTCGGCCAGCAGGTTGCCGACTCCGGCCAGTGCCGTCTGGTCGAGCAGCCGCGCCTTGACCGGCGCCGTGCCGCGTGCGAGCGCCGCCCGGAACTCGCGCAAGGTGATCGTGGCGGCGTCGGGACCGAGCAGGTGCACCTCGGGGTCGAGCCGCACCCGGCCGAGGCGGCGCGGGTCGAGCAGCAGCAAGCGGCCGCCGTCGTCGAAGGTCATCGCGAAGCGCGTGAAGCGCTCGTCGCCCGCCGTGCGACCGCGCTCCCAGTAGTCACCACCGTCGGTCTCGACGCCATCCGGCTCGGCGACGACCACCTTGCCCGACATGCCGAGGTGGATGCCGAGGTGCGGGCCGGGCCGGGGGTCGGCGGCCGTGCCGGACGTCTCGCACCACATGCTCTTGCCGCGGCGGTGCGCGGCGAGGAGCTCGCGACCGACGAGCGCGACGCGCAGGTCGCCAGGGCGGTGCGGGCGGCACTCGTAGGTGTCGGAGTCGTCGACGTCGACGATCCGCCGCCCCAGTGCGTGCCGCTCGATCACCTGCCGGGCGGACTCGACCTCGGGCAGCTCGGGCACGCGCCGAGCCTAGCTGCGGCGTCGACCCGCTGCCGGTCCTGACCCGGCCCCGCCGGCCCGCACCAGCCCGCACTCGTAGGCCAGCACGACGAGCTGCACGCGGCTGGTGACGCCCAGCTTGGCCAGCACGCGGTTGACGTGGGTCTTCACGGTGCTCTCGGCCACCACGAGCCGCCGGGCGACCTCGTCGTTCGACAGCCCGCGGGCCACGAGCGAGAGCACCTCCAGCTCGCGCTCGGTGAGACCTCGCAGCTCCGGCGGAACGCCCACCACGGGGGGCGGCCGGTCGACGTACTCCTCGATCAGCCGGCGGGTCACCGACGGCGCGAGCAGCGACCCACCGTCCGCCACGGTGCGCACGCCCTCGGCGAGCAGGTCGGGTGCGCTCGCCTTCAGCAGGAAACCCGACGCCCCTGCCTTCAGCGCCGCGTAGACGTAGGCGTCGACGTCGTAGGTGGTGAGCACGAGCACCCGCGGCGCACTCTGCGTCGCCGTGACCGTCGACGTGGCCGTCGCCGTGATCGCCGCGGTGGCGGCGATGCCGTCGAGCACCGGCATGCGGATGTCCATGAGCACGACGTCGGGCCCGGTGCGGCGCACCACCTCGACCGCCTCGCGTCCGTCGGCGGCCAGGCCGACGACGTCGATCCCGCGAGCCGACAGGACGAGCTCGAGCCCTGAGCGGACGAGCTCCTGGTCGTCGGCGATCACCACCGAGGTCATGTCCGCTCCACCGGCGCGAGAGGCAGCACGGCGTCGAGGTGGAAGCGGCCGTCGTCCGCGAGGCCGTGCCACAGCGTTCCCCCGAGCAGCGAGACGCGCTCGGCGATCCCCAGCAGGCCCAGCCCGCTGCCCAGGCCGCCGGTGCCGCTGCTGGGGTTGCTGGCCCGGATCGTCACCGCCTCGGGCGAGCAGGCGATCGTGATCTCTGCGGTGCGGTCGGCGCCGTACCGCAGGGCGTTGGTGAGCGCCTCCTGCGCGATGCGGTAGGCGCTCACGTCCACTCCGGCTGGCAACCCGACGAGGGGGAGGTCGAGGTCGGCGGTGACCTCGAGCCCGTCGCCGCGAAAGCGGTCGACGAGGGCTGGCAGGTCCGCGAGTCCGGGTATCGGAGCGAGGCCGAGCTCGTCGGCCTCGTCGCGCACGACGTGCAGCAACCGGCCGGTGTCGGCCAGCGCCTGGCGGCCGGTGGCGGCCACGGCAGCGAGCAGCTGCTCGGCGCGGTCGGGATCGCGGCGCACGAGGTCCTGCGCCGCGGCGGTCTGCACGACCATGGCGCTCACCGAGTGGGCGATGACGTCGTGCAGCTCGCGGGCGATGCGGTCGCGCTCGGCGCGCACGGCCGCCCGGCGGGCGGCCTCCTGCGACTGCTCCAGAAGGGTCTTCTGCTGCGCGAGTCGCTGCATCAGGCGGCCGAGCACGTACGGCGGAGCGATCAGGGTGAGCACGAAGATGACGTCGCCGACGCCGTGCTGGCGCGTGTCGACGAACCGGTAGTCGACCCAGAACGTCGCCAGCACCACGGCGAGGCCGGCCAGGCCGCGGTTGCCCGCCGGCCAGCGCCCGAGGGCGTACCCGACCGCGGCGCAGAACAGGATCGGCGCCGCGAGGTCGTCCAGCGCGGGCCCCATCCAGGGGATCTGCAGCAGCGTGACCGCACTGGCCGTGGGCGCCAGCACGCCGTACCGACGGCGTCTCACCAGCAGCGCTGCCGCGACGACCTCGAGTGCGGCCGCAGCCGGGCCGCCCTGCGGCCGGGTCATGGCTAGCTCACCGAGCGCCACGACGAGCAGACCCACCGGCAGCAGGAGGTCGCCGTACCGCGAAAGAGTGCGCTCGAGCACGCGCCGAGCGTACGGCGGCCGGGGCCCTGCCGACATCGACTTGACGGGCGACGCCCTCTCCACCCTGGGGCGGACCCCGGTGCCATCCCTGCGGCGACGACGCAGGCCGGTCGCGGTTCCTAGCGTCGTCGAGCACGGACGCAGGGTCCGGCTCGAGAAGGAGGACGACATGCTCAGCACGGCACACAGCCAGCGCACCGTGGGACGGCTGGCCTGGGTGGCGGCGTGGACGGGACTGGTGGTGGGCCAGCTGCACGCGCTCGCCCGGCACAACACCGCGGACGGTGCCGGCGACCTCACGCTGCCCCTGACCCGCCTGTGGTCGGACCCGGCGCGCTCCGCACTGCGACCACTGCTCGACTGGGCCGACCCCGACACGGTGTACCTCACCTACGGCAAGATCTGGCTGCCGGTGTTCGTCGCGTTCACGCTCTGCGCGGTCGTGGTGCGCCGACGTCGGCGGCCGAGCGGCTTCGAGAAGGTGGCCTGGGCCGTGGCCCTCACCGGCTACGCCCTCGCGTGCGTCGGGGTCTTCCTCGACTACTACACGCAGTGGACGTCGTACCTGCCCGACGCCGTGGCCGGGCCGATGTTCGCCGTCACGATCGCCGGGCTGCTGCTCACCCTCGTCGGCTCCACGCTGCTCGGCATCGCGCTGCTGCGCCGCGGCGGGGTGCCGCGCCTGGCCGGGTGGCTGCTGGCGCTCACCATCCCGCTGGCGGCTGGGGTGCTGCAGCTGACGTCGATGGGCAGCGCGGCGCTGCCCATCATGTTCGCCTTCGGGCTGATCGGGCGCGATCTCGCCGCCGAGCAGCCGTACGCCCAGGTCGCCGGTGCGCCGGTGAGCGCCTGACCCGCACCCCTGCGGGCACGCGGTCGGCGGGGCGGCCACCGAGGCGGCCGCCCCGCCGAGTGCGCGTCAGCCCTTGCCAGTGAAGCCGACGTCCTGCAGGCCCAGCTCGAGCACGGGCGTCACCTGGCTGCCGACCACGTTCTTCTGCATCAGGTAGTTGACCGTCTCGTAGTGCACGAACACCAGCGGCGCCTCCGTGCGCACGATGTCGCGGATCTGCGTGTACAGCGCCTTGCGCTTGCCCTCGTCGGTCTCCTGCGCGGCCTGGGCGATGAGCTTGTCGACCTGCGGGTTGGAGTAGCCCGTCGTGTTGATCGGTCCGCCGGACGCGATGACGAGCGAGTAGAAGTTGTCCGGGTCGATCGTGCGCTCCTGGTAGGCGCTGGTGATCTGGTAGTCCTTCTTGGAGAAGGCGTCGAACCACACCGAGACGTCGACCTGCTTGATGTTCATGGTGATGCCGACCTTCTTCAGCTGGTCGCGCACCACCTCGCCGGTCTTGAGCAGCTCGGGGTACTGCGGCAGCCCGAGGTACTCGATGGTGAGGCCGTTCGAGTAGCCCGCCTTGGCCAGCAGGTCCTTGGCCTTGGCGAGGTCCGGGCCGCTCTTGTAGGGGTCGCTGCCGTCGAACCAGCTGGAACCGCTCGGCACCTCCTGGTTGCCGACCTCGCCCGTGCCGGCGTAGGCGAGGGCGCGGATGGCGCTCCGGTCGAGCGCCCACGCGATCGCCTGGCGCACCTCGACCTTGTCGAACGGCGCCTTGGTGGTGTTCATCGCGAGGAAGTCCGGGATGCCCGCGGTGGCACTGGTGACGTAGGTGAACCGGCTGTCGTTCTTCAAGGACGCGAGCTGGGTCAGCGGCACGGCGTCGACCCAGTTCACCTCTCCGGAGCCGAGCGCGTCGATGCGGCTCTGGTCGACGTTGAGGAAGCGGAAGGTCACCTCGTCGACCAGCGGCTTGCCCTGCTCGAAGTAGCCGTCGAACTTCTTGACGGTGATGTGGTCGCCCTGCACCCACTCGACGAACTGGAACGGCCCGGTGCCGACCGGCTTGCGGGCGGGGTCCTGGCTCTCGATGGCCTTTTGGTTCACGATCTCGCCGTTGTTCGCGAGGTTGGTCAGGAAGGGGCCGTAGGGGGTCTTGAGCTTGAAGACGACCTGGGTGTCCGACGGCGTCTCGACCGACGCGATGGCCGCGAACAGGCCGGCGTAGGAGCTGGCTGTCTTCGGGTTCAGGATGCGGTCGAAGGTGTACTTGACGTCCTTGCTGGTGAACTTCTCGCCGTTGTGGAACGTCGCGTTGTCGACCAGGTCGAACGTCCAGGTCCGGTCGTCGGTCGCCGTCCACTTGGTGGCGAGACGGGGGACGAACTCGCCCTTGGCGTCCATGGTGAGCAGCTTGCTGAAGATGCCGTCGTAGACCTGCGCGCCGGTGTACACCGTCGACGTCGCGGGGTCGAGGCTGTCGGGCTCACCGGTGAGGGCGGCGACGAGCGTGCCGCCTGGGGTAGCCGTCGCGGTCGAGGTCGCCGTCTTCGAGGAGGCTGACTTGTCGTTGACCGAGCTGCAGGCGGCGAGGCCGGGGAACAGCGCGGCGAGGGTGAAGACGCCTGCCCCCTGCAGGACGAGGCGGCGGCTGGGTCGGGTGGATGGGGTCTGTGCGTCCATGTCGAGTCCTCAGGAGTGGGAGCGGACGAAGTTGAGGTAGGCCTGGTTGAAGGGCCCAGGGGTCTCCCACAGGCAGGCGTGGCCTCCGGGGACGGTGCGCCACTGCGCACCCGGGATCAGGTCGTGAAGCTGCTTCGACAGCCGGGTGGGGATGAGGATGTCCTCCTCGCCAGCCAGCACCAGGCACGGGACGCTCAGCGCCCCGATCCGATCGCGCGTGTCGTGCGTCTGGATGACGTTGAGCTGTGACAGGTAGGCGTCGACCGACATCGGCAGCGCCGCCATGCCCTCCTCGAACTCCTTCAGCTCGTCCTCGCGCTCGGTGAAGAACGGGACGGTGAAGGCCCACAGGGTGACGTCGCGCATCACGAACGGCACGCCGAGCTGCGGTGCCATGTCGCCCCACATGGCGAACATCCGGCTGCAGAACGGGCCCGGTGCGGCGTAGGTGCACGCGAACGTGGCGGACTTCAGGTCGTCGGGGTAGGCCAGCGCGTACTCCTGGCTGATCATGCCGCCCATGGAGACACCCATGAGGTGGAAGCCGGTGATGCCGAGCTGGTCGACGACCGCCTTCGCGTCGTCCGCGAGCATCCGCGAGGTGTACGGGCCGGCGGGGGCCTCGCTCTTGCCGATGCCGCGGTTGTCGATGGTCAGCACGCGGTAGCCCGCGTCGACGAAGTCGGGCACCTGGAAGCCCCACGACTCGATGTCGTCGGCCAGGCCGTTGATGAGGACGATCGTCTCCGGCCCTTCTCCGGTGACCTCGTAGTTCAGGGTGACGCCGTTGACGTTGGCGGTGGGCATGGCAGCTCTTCTCCTCACGGCGCAGGACGGACGGGCAGTTGGGTGGTCGGGGCCGTCGCACGGACGGGGTTCCAGCAGGCGACCAGGTGGTGCGGCGCCTGAGGTTGGAGGGGCGGGTCGTCGCTGCTGCAGACGGGCAGCGCGGCGGGGCAGCGCGGGTGGAACCGGCAGCCCGAGGGCGGTGAGAGCGGGCTCGGGATCTCACCTCGTAGCGGCACGTGCTCGAGGCGGTGCGCAGGGTCAGGGCGTGGGATGGCGTCGCGCAGGGCCACGCTGTAGTGGTGCTGCGGTGCGGCGAAGAACGTCTCGGTGGGCGCCACCTCGGTGAGCCGGCCGAGGTACATGACGGCGGTGCGCTGGCACAGGTGCTCGACCACCGACAGGTCGTGGGTGATGAACAGCACCGAGACGCCGAGATCGGCCCGCAGTGACGCGAGCAGGTTGAGGATCTGCGCCTGCACGCTGACGTCGAGGGCCGAGACCGGTTCGTCGGCGACGATCAGCTCGGGCCGGCTGGCGAGCGCGGCAGCGATACCCACCCGCTGGCGCTGACCACCCGACAGCGAGGCCGGACGACGGTCGGCGTGCTCGCGCCGCAGGCCGACCCGCTCGAGCAGGTCGATCACCCGCGCGTCGCGATCGCGGTTCGACCCGATGCCGAACGCGTCGAGCGACTCGCGGATCGTGCGCCCGATGGTCCACCGCGGGTCGAGGCTGGCGTAGGGATCCTGGAACACCGGCTGCACGCGCCGCCGGTACTCGCGCAGGGCCGAGGGTCGCAGCCGCGTGACGTCCTCACCGTCGAACAGGATGCGTCCGGCGGTCGGGCGGGTGAGGCCCAGGACGCAGCGGGCCAGCGTCGACTTGCCGCTGCCGGACTCCCCCACCAGGCCGAGGATCTCGCCGCGGCCCATCGCCAGCGACACGTCGGCCACAGCCGAGACGGGGCGCGAGGAGAACAGGCCCGCGGGCACCGAGAACGTCTTGGTCAGGCCCTCGATCTGCAGCAGCTCACTCATCGCGGCCCTCCTCGACGGCCCAGCAGGCGACCTCGGTGCCACCCCTGCGCCGCAGCTGCGGCTTCTCGCGGCACCGGTCGTGGGCGAGCGGGCACCGGCTGAGGAAGCGGCAGCCGGGAAGGTCACCGGACAGGTCGGGCACCTGCCCCGGGATCACGGCCAGCTGGCCCGGCTGCGCCTCGGACGTCGGCAGGGCCGCGAGCAGGGCGCGGGTGTACGGGTGCTGCGGACTCGCGAAGAGCTCGGCCGTGGTGCCCTGCTCCACGAGCTGCCCGGCGTACATGACGGCGATCCGGTCGCACGTCTGCGCCACCACGCCCAGGTTGTGCGTGATGATGACGACCGCGGTGTCGTGCTCACGGGCCAGGCGCTGCATCAGCATGAGGATCTGCGCCTGGATGGTGACGTCGAGCGCGGTGGTGGGCTCGTCGGCCAGCAGCAGCGCGGGGTCGTTGGCGAGCGCGGCCGCGATGACGACGCGTTGGCGCATGCCGCCGCTGAAGCGGTGCGGCGGCGTGCCGAACCGGGCGGCGGCGTCCGGGATGCCGACCTGCGTCAGCAGGTCGACGGCTCGCTCGGTGGCGGCCTTGCGCCCGATGCGCTGGTGCGCGAGCACCGCCTCGCGCACCTGCGACCCGATGCTGAACGTCGGGTCGAGGCTCGTCGCGGGGTCCTGGAACACCATCGCCAGGGCGCGGCCGCGCAGCTCGCGCAGGCGCTGCGGCGAGGCGTTCGCGAGCTCCTCGCCGGCGACCGTGATCGAACCCGACACCTGCGCACCCTCGGGCAGCAGGCCCATGACGGCGTTCGCGAGCGTGGACTTGCCGCAGCCGCTCTCGCCCACCAGGCCGACGAGCTCGCCGCGCTCGATGCGCAGGCTCACGCCGTCGACGGCCGAGATGGCTCCCGAGGCGCTCGGGTAGTCGACGCGCAGGTTCGCGACCTCCAGGGCGGCGCTCATTCGGACAACCCGTGCGGGTCGAGGCGCGCACGCAGGGCGTCGCCGACGAGGATGAAGCCGAGCACGGCCAGGGCGAGCACGAGACCGGGGAAGACCTCGGCCCACGGCGCCTGCGTGAGGGTGTTGCGGCCGTCGGCCAGCATCAGCCCCAGCGACGGCGTCGGCGGTTGCGTGCCGAGACCCAGGAAGCTGAGCGCGGCCTCGATCTGCAGCGCGAAGCCGCCGAGGATCGACACCTGCACCAGCACCGGCCCGACGGCGTTGGGCACCAGGTGACCGGTGAGCACCCGCAGGTGGCCCGCTCCGCGCGCGCGAGCCCCTTCGACGTACGGCAGGGACGCCGTCTCCAGCGCGCTGCCGCGCATGACCCGGGCCAGGATGGGCAGGTAGATGAGTGCGATCGCGATGCCGGCGACCAGCGCGCCCGGCCCGAGGATCGTGATGAGCGCGACGGCGAGCAGCAGGGGCGGCAGCACCAGCAGCAGGTCGAGCGGCCGCGAGATCGCGGTGTCGACCCAGCGCCGGAAGTAGCCGGCGAGCGCACCCAGGGGGATGGCGAGGGACGCTGACAGGGCGACCGATCCCACCGCCACGGCGAGGCTGGTGCGCAGCGCGAAGACGGTGCGGCTCAGCACGTCGCGGCCGAGCGCGTCGGTGCCGAAGAGGTGCAGACCGCTGGGCGGCTGCATGATCTGGGCCGGGTCGACCGCCTCGGGGTCGTGCGGCGCCACGAGCGGCGCGAGGACGGCGAGCACGGCCATGACGCCGAGCAGGCCGAGTCCGACCCAGCCGGCACCCAGGCTGCGCCGACGCACCGGTGGTGTCGCGACGTCCGCGACCGTCGAGGCGCTCATGACTCCTGCCCGTCAGCGATCCGGGGGTCGACCCAGCCGGTGAGCAGGTCGGTGAGCACCGACACGAGCATGAAGAGCGCGGCGACGCACAGGATGCCGGCCTGCACCACGGGGTAGTTGCGCTGGTTGATGGCGGTCACGACCATCCGGCCCACACCGGGTAGCGCGAAGAGGCTCTCGACGACTATCGCGCCGCCGAGCAGCACGCCGAACTGGATCGCGGTGACCGTGATGATCGGGATCGCCGCGTTGCGCAGCGCGTGCCGCCAGACGACGCCGCGCCGGCTCACGCCCTTGGCCTCGAGGAACCGGATGAAGGGCCGCCGCAGCACCGACTCCATGGCACCGCGCGTGGTGCGCAGCAGGTACGCGCTCTCCCCCACCGCCAGCGTGAGCACCGGCAGGGCGAGGTAGCGCAGGTTGTCGCCGAGGGACTCGGAGAGCGGCGTGTACCCCGACGGCGGCAGCCAGCCGAGCACGGCGGCGAAGAGCAGCACCAGCATGATGCCGAGCCAGAAGTCGGGGATGCTGACGCCGGCGACGACGTAGCCGTCGGTGAGCCGGCGCACCCAGCGCGAGCCAGACGCCGCGAGCACACCGAGCGGCACTCCGACGAGCAGCGCGAGAGCGAGTGACAGCACCGTGAGCTCGAGGGTCACCGGGAACCGTTGCGCGAGAAGCTCGGAGATCGGCACGCGACTGACGTAGTCCTGGCCGAAGTCGCCGTGCAGGATGCCACCGACCCAGGAGAAGTACTGCTCCACCGCCGGTCGGTCGAGTCCGAGCTGGTGACGGATCACGACGACGTTCTCCGGGGTGGCGCGAAAGCCCAGCATCGAGCGCACAGGGTCGCCGGGGATGAGCCGCATGATGGCGAAGACGAAGACGCTCATCACCACGAGGGCGGGGATCGTGATGAGCAGCCGCCGCAGCACGAAGCGGCCGTAGGAGCTCATGAGCCGAGCTCCTTGCTCACCCGGCGCACGAGCTTGCGCAGCAACCGCTCGGTGAGTCCGAAGTGCTCCTGGGCCAGCCGGGCGGCCAGCTCGGCGTCGCCGTCCGCGATGGCGTCGACGAGCTGCTCGTGCTGCACGGCGGCCTTGTCCCGCACCGACGAGGTGTACGGCTCGGCGCCCAGCCCGAGGCTGACCCGCGAGCGGATCTGCACCGACAGCGCTGTCAGCACCGGGTTACCGGTCGCCTCGGCGACCGCCAGGTGCAGCTGCTGGTCGGCGACTCGGGAGGCGTCGCGGTCGGCCGCGCCGGTGTACGCCCGGTGGGCTGCGCGCATGCGGTCGATGTCGGAGGCGGTGCGACGCTCGGCGGCGACGCGCGCGATGGTGCCCTCGATGTGCAGGCGGGCGTCGAGCACCGCCTGGAAGCGCTCCCAGTTGGGCAGCAGGTAGCGGCGGATCATGTCGTGCGACTGCGGACCCCAGTCGGCGCGGACGAACGCACCGCCCTGGCGACCGCGGCGCACCTCGACGTACCCGGCGTCGGCGAGACGGTGGATCGCCTCGCGCACACCGGTTCTCGACACGCCGACCAGCTCGGAGAGCTCGCGCTCGCTCGGCAGCCGCTGGCCCGGGACGTAGACGCCGAGGGCGACCGCCGTGACCAGTCGCTCGGCGAGCTGCTCGCCGACGTTCTTGGTGGCCGGGCGCGGGCCCAGCAGCCCCTCGGCGCCGCCGTCCAGGACGCCCGCCAGGCTCAGCTCGATGAGGTCACTCACGTCCGGGCTCCTCCAGGCTCCTCGAACCAGTCCGCGACGAACCGACCGAGCGTGCGGGCACCCGCTGCGATCGAGGCGATCTCCACCGACTCGTCGATCCCGTGGATGTTGGCCGCCGTGGGCCCGAAGCAGATCGCCGGGGTGTCGAAGTACCGGATGTAGGTGCGGGCGTCGGTGGTGCTGCCGAGCGCGTAGGCCGCCGGCTCACGACCGTGGGCCGCCTGGTGGGCGCGGCGCAGCCGCACGGCCAGGTCGTGCTCGGCGTCGAGGTGGTACCCCGGGGCCCGGAACCCGCTGCTGCGCACCTGCGGCGGCTGCGGGAACCGGCCGCTGGCGGCGGCGCAGCGCGCGATGCGGGCGGCCACCTCGTGCTCGGCCTGCTCCGGCGTCCACGCGGTGGGGTAGGCCAGGCGAAGGCGAGCCGTGGCCTTGCCCGGCACGGACGACGGCCAGTCGCCGCCCGACACCACGCCGACGTTGAGGTTGTAGGGGCTCTCGACGTCGCGCAGCACCGGGTCGCGCTCGGCCGCTGACAGCTCGGCGGTCCAGCGGCGCAGGTCGGCGACGAGCTCCCACAGGAGGTCGAACGGGTTCACCGCGAGGTGCGCGGCCTCGGCGTGCGCGGAGCGGCCCACGACGGTGACGTCGACCCAGACGATGCCGACCCCGCCGAGCAGCAGGTCGAGCCCGGTCGGCTCGACGGCCACCACGGCGTCGGCGAGCACGCCCTGCCGAGCCGCTGACAGCGTGCCGTTGCCCGTGCACTCCTCCTCGACGGCGGCCAGGAACCCCAGCGACCACGTGCCGAAGTCGGGGACGACGTCGCGCAGCGCCCGCAGCGCCAGCGTGGCCATGGCGAAGCCGCACTTCATGTCCCCCGCGCCGCGACCGTACAGGCGGCCCTCGTCGCGGCGCGGTTCGAACGGGTCGGACGCCCACAGCTCGGGCGTGCTCGCCGGGACGACGTCGATGTGGCCGTGCAGCAGCAGGGACGACCGCAGCTCTCCGGTCAGCGAGGCGTAGGTGTTCTGGCGTGGGCCCGGCACGTCCTGCAGCACGCCAGCCCGCTCGTCGTCCGCGAGGCCGTCGTCGAAGGGCAGCACCGTCGTGGTGAAGCCGAGGTCAGCGAGCTCGGCCGCGAAGACCTCCTGGGCACCGACCTCGTGGCCGAGGTGGCTCGGCTGGCGCACCAGCGCCTCGAGGAAGTCGAGGGCGCGCGACTCGTGCCGCGTCACCGCGCGGTCGAACGCCTCGGAGTCCATCGTCGTCCCGTTCATTTGGGTAATGGGCTAGCCCATTGACTATAAGAGCGCGCGAGGTGGTGGCACAAGAGGTGTCGCCGACCTGACCGAGCTCATCGGGTGGCGCGCACTGGGACGAACCGCTCACCGGGCACCAGATCGGCGCACCGCCCGCGCCGCCGAGGCGATACGTGATCTGGGCCATGTTTCTTGACTGGCCCCGGGCGCTGCCGATGAGAAGGGCGAACGACTCGATTCCCCTGACCGGAGCACCCTCTATGAAGCGCCTCACCACGCTGTCCATCCACGCCCGCCTCGTCGCGATCGTCGCGCTCTTCGCCGTCGGCGTCGGTGTGCTCGCGCTCGTCGCCTCGTCGAAGATGACGTCGCGCATCATGACCGAGCGCAAGACCGCCACCCGGGGCGTCGTCGAGACGGCGCTCGGGGTCGTCACGTACTACGGCGACCGCGTGACGTCCGGTGAGCTGACGAAGGAGCAGGCGCAGCAGGCCGCTCTGGCCACCCTCAGCGGGCTGCGTTACTCGGGCAAGGAGTACTTCTGGGTCAACGACATGCACCCGACGATGCTCATGCACCCCATGAAGCCAGAGCTGGTGGGCAAGGACCTCACCGACAACGTCGACCCCGACGGCAAGCACCTGTTCGTGGAGTTCACCAAGGTCGTGCAGGCCAAGGGCTCCGGCTTCGTCGACTACCAGTGGCCGAAGCCGGGCTTCAAGGACCCGCAGCCCAAGGTGTCGTACGTCGCGGGCTACGCCCCGTGGGGCTGGGTGGTCGGTTCGGGCATCTACGTCGACGACGTCCGGTCGGTCGCCTGGCACGAGACCCTCAAGCTCCTGCTGAGCGGGCTCGGTGTCCTGGTGCTCGTCGGCGGTGCCGCCCTGCTCATCGGTCGCACGATCGTGCGCCCGATCCGGTCGGCCACGCGCGTGCTCGCGAGCGGTGACCTCACCACGCGCCTGCACGAGGGACGGGGCCGCACCGAGCTCGAGCAGCTCGCCGTCGCGCTCAACGCCACGCTCGACCGGTCGGCCGCCGTCGCCGCCGACGTCGGCGCCGCCGTCACCGAGCTGGACGACGCCGCGCACGCCCTCGTCAGCACCAGCGATGACATCTCCGCGGCCGCGGAGCGCTCGGCGCAGCAGACCGAGACGGCCGTGGCGTCGGCCCAGGCGGTGAGCACGGGCATCGACCAGGTGGCCTCCGGCACCCACCAGATGGGCGCGTCGATCACCGAGATCGCGCAGAACGCCCACGCCGTGGCCAAGATCGCGAGCGAGGCGGTGCAGCTGGCCGAGGGCAGCAACCACACGGTGGCGGCGCTGGGCGAGTCGTCGGCCCAGATCAGCAGCGTCGTCAAGGTGATCACGACGATCGCCGAGCAGACCAACCTGCTGGCCCTCAACGCCACCATCGAGGCAGCCCGCGCCGGCGAGGCCGGCAAGGGCTTCGCCGTCGTGGCCGGCGAGGTGAAGGAGCTCGCGCAGGAGACGGCGCGCGCCACCGGCGACATCTCGGCCCGCGTGGAGTCGATCCAGGGCGCGGTGTCGCAGGCCGCCGACCAGATCGCCCAGATCGGCGAGATCATCGGCCGGATCAACGACTTCCAGGCCACGATCGCCGGGGCCGTCGAGGAGCAGACGGCCACGACCTCGCTCATGGCGGCCAGCCTGACCCAGGCGGCCGACGGCGGCCGCGAGGTCACCGTGACGCTCGAGGGCGTCGACGCGGCGTCCCGGCACACGACGGCGGAGCTCGCCCGCATCCGCGAGGCCGCCCACGCGCTGGCCGAGACCTCGCAGCGGCTGCGCGACGCCGTGCGGGTGGGGTGACCAGGTAGTCCCGCAGCCGATCCAGCAGACGAGCCCGACGGGGCGGCCGCAGCGCGGCCGCCCCGTCGTCACTGCAGCGCCGATCGCAGCTGCTGCTGCACCTGCCGGGCGGCCTCCCGCGCCTCGACCGCGGCGTCCAGCGACACCGGGACGAAGCGCGTCTGGGTGCCGGGCGCGCACTGCGCGACGAGGTCGAGGTCGGCGCTGATCACCGTGGCGACCATGGCGTACCCGCCTCCTGACACCGCGTCGCGGTGCAGCACGATCGGCTCGACGCCGCCGGGCACCTGGATCGAGCCGATGGGGTAGCCGGCGTCGACGATGTTCGACGGGTCGGAGCCGGCGCCGAACGGCTGCTCGCGGTCGACCCACTCCAGCTCCGGTCCGGTGTAGCGCAGGCCCATGCGGTCGGCGACCGGGCTGACGGCCCAGGTCGAGTCGAGGAAGCGGTCGAGCCCGGCCGCCGTCAGCCGGTAGTCGTACAGCCCGAGCGCCACTCGCACGTCCACCTCGCGCGACAGGGCGGGGCGCAGGTGATCGGGGACGACGCGGCCGGGCGTGCCCCCTGCACCGTGCGCCAGGACGTCCCCGGCCTGCAGCGCGCGGCCCTGGAAACCGCCGAAGCCTCCGACGGCGTAGGTCGACCGGCTGCCCAGCACGGCGGGGACGTCGATCCCGCCGCCGACCGCCAGGTAGATCCGCGCTCCCTGCTGCAGGTACCCGAACGTCAGCTCGTCCCCGGTCGCGACCGCCAGCGACTCCCACTGGGGCACGACGTCGCCGTTCAGCCGGGCCTCCATCGCCGCGCCCGTCACCGCGATGACGGCCGGCTCGGTGAACCTCAGCTGCGGGCCGAGGTACGCGGCCTCGATCACCGGGGCGTCCGGGCCGTTGCCCACCAACAGGTTCGCCGCGAGCGCCGACTGCAGGTCGAGGGCACCCGACGGCGGGATGCCCACGTCGTAGTAGCCGGGCCGCCCGCGGTCCTGCACGCTGCAGCCGAGTCCCGGCGAGATGACCTCAATGGACATTCAGTGCCTCCAGGAGACCTGCGTTGTAGCGGTCGGGGTCGGCGAGGAAGTCCTCCAGGGTGAACTTCACGGGCGCCGTCCGGAACCGGTAGGTGCCGGCCTCGACCTCCGCCTGGATGCCGCGGTACTCGGCCTCGTCGATGGGACGGAACTTCACGATGTCCCCAGGGCGGAAGAACACCATGAAGTCCGCGAAGTCGGGCAGCCGCTGCTCGGGGTCGAAGATCGGCGCCGGGGTGAGACCGAACATCTGGTAGCCGCCCGCCCCGCGCACCGAGTAGATGCACGAGAAGCAGCCGCCGTAGCCGACGGTCAGGGCCGGTGTGTCGGTGCGCGGCCGGATGTACTTCGGCACCTGGAGCTGCCGCTCCTGCTCGACCATCTGGAACATGAACGGCAGTCCGGCGACGAACCCCACCATGGACGTGATCCACGGCAAGCCGGAGTGCGCCTCGATGAACGCCTCCACCGAGTCCAGCCCGTTGGCGATCGCCGCGAACTCCAGGTCGTTGCCCTCCGGCCGCTGGTGACGGTCGCGGAAGCGGGCTCCGGTCTCGTTCGTGTACGGGTCGTCGTACCAGACCGGCACCTCGATGATGCGCGTGTCGAGCCCCAGCCGTGGCGCCTCGGTGACGCCGACCTCGATGCGCCGGACGACGGCCTCGAGCTGACGGGGATGGATCACGTCGGGGTCGAAGCGGATCAGCAAGGACGCGTTGCCCGGACAGATGTCGACCACGCCGTCGAGGCCTTCGTCGGCGAGGGCCTTGCTCATCGCCATGGCGGTGAAGTTGGCCTCCAGGCTCATCGCCTCGGCGATCTGCACCACGAGGTGCTCGTCGCCACCCCAGGAGTAGCGGGGGTTCGCCACGGCGGCGCTCACACCGCCACCTCCTCTCGCGCCATCCACTCCTCCAGGAACCGGGTGTGGTGGTCGCTGCTGCGGAACTCGGGCAGGTCGACGACGTCGCGCAGGAAGCCGACGGTGGTGGCCACGCCCTCCACCTCCACCTCGGCGAGCGCGCGGCGCAGCCGGGAGATCGCTTCGTCGCGCGTCGCCCCCCACACGATCACCTTGGCGAGCAGCGAGTCGTAGAACGGCGGCACCTGACCGCCCTCCTCGTACCCCGAGTCGACGCGGACGAAGGGGCCGCCGGGGAGGCGAAAGCGCGTGAGCGGTCCCGGGCTGGGCATGAACCCCGTCGCGGGGTCCTCGGCGTTCAGCCGCACCTCGATGGCGTGCCCGCGCGGTGGGTGCTGGTCCTGGAACCGTGACAGCGCCTGCCCACGAGCGACCAGCAGCTGCTCCTGCACGAGGTCGAAACCCCACACCATCTCGGTGACGGGGTGCTCCACCTGGATGCGGGTGTTCATCTCGATGAACGCGAAGTCCTTCCGCTCGGCGTCGTAGAGGAACTCCACCGTGCCCGCGCCGCGGTACGACACCGCGCTCGCCAGCCGCACCGCGGCATCCGTCATGGCGCGTTCGACGTCGGCGGGCAGGCCGAGGTCGCCGGCTTCCTCGACGACCTTCTGCCGGCGGCGCTGCATCGAGCAGTCGCGTGTGCCCATGTGGATCACGTCGGTGCCGTCGCCGAACACCTGCACCTCGATGTGCCGGGCCCGGGGGACGAAGCGCTCGAGGTACACCTCGGCGCTGCCGAACGCCGCCCGCGCCTCGGCCTGCGCCACGGGCAGCTGGGAGCGCAGCTCGTCGTCGGAGCCCACGACGCGGATGCCTCGGCCACCGCCGCCCGCCGCGGCCTTGATGGCCACCGGGTAACCGACGTCGGCCGCCACGCGCTGGGCGGCCGCGAGGTCCACCACCGCACCGTCCGACCCGGCGATCGTCGGGACGCCGGCCTGCTGGGCGCTGGCCCGAGCACGTGCCTTGTCGCCCATGAGCCGGATCGCCT
Source organism: Angustibacter sp. Root456 (assembly GCF_001426435.1). NCBI lineage: Bacteria > Bacillati > Actinomycetota > Actinomycetes > Kineosporiales > Kineosporiaceae > Angustibacter > Angustibacter sp. Root456. The sequence goes on from NZ_LMER01000015.1 coordinate 215,597, forward strand.
CGGGCGAGGGACCGACCCAGGTCATCCCCGCACCGATGACGCGCTCGGCGAAGTCGGCGTTCTCCGACAGGAAGCCGTACCCGGGGTGCACGGCGTCGGCACCGCACCCCTTCGCCGCCGCGACGACGGCGTCGACGTCGAGGTAGCTCTGGCCGGCGGGTGCGGGGCCGACCACCACGTGCTCGTCGGCGTAGCGCACGTGCACCGCGTCGACGTCCGCCTCGCTGCACACCGCGACCGTGGAGATACCGAGCTCGCGCGCCGCCCTGGCGACGCGCACGGCGATCTCACCGCGGTTGGCGATGAAGAGCTTTCGCATCAGGCGACCTCGATGGTGGCGACCGGCTCGCCCGGCGACAGCACCTGCTCGGCCTCGACCACGAACGACACGAGTGTTCCGTCGGCCCCGGCCTTCACCTCGGCGAACTGCTTCATCACCTCGACCAGGCCGATCGTCTGGTCCGCCGTCACCTGCTCACCCGGCTCGACGTACGGGTCGGCGTCGGGTGAGGGCCTGCGGTAGAAGACCCCGGGGAGCGGAGAGTGGACGACGTGCTCAGCCATGCTGACTTCCCTTCTCGGTGACGTCCGTGTCGGCGGACTCGATGACGTCGCGCACCGCCGCCGCCACCGCGACGGCGGTGGCGGTGTCGGAGTGGACGCAGATGCTCGTGAAGCTCACCGGGATGCGTTCGCCGGTGTCGGCCTCGGCGACGCCCTCCCGCAGCGCCCGCACGGCCCGCTGGGCCGCGAGCTCCGGCGCCGTCGCGTGCGGTCGGCGAGCGATGATGAGGCTGCCGTCGGCGCGGTAGCCCAGGTCGACGTAGAACTCGGCGACGAACGGCACGTCGCGCCGCTGCGCGACCCGCTCGTGCGCCGTCCCCGTCATGCCGTACACCGGGACGCCGTAGTGGACGGCGACGTCGCACAGCGCGTCCATCAGCTCTTCGTCGCGAGCGACCATGCCGTAGAGCGAGCCGTGCGGCTTGATGTGGTCGAGCGGCACTCCCTCGATGTCGCAGAACGCCTTCAGTGCACCGACCTGGTAGAGCACGAGGTCGCGCACCTCCTCGGGGAACAGCTTCATCTCGCGCCGCCCGAAGCCCACGGCGTCCGGCAGGCCGGGGTGCGCCCCCACCGTCACACCTGCGGCCGCAGCCTTGGCGACGGTCTCGTGGATACCCACCGGATCGCCGGCGTGGAATCCGCACGCGATGTTCGCGGTGTCGATGTGGGGCAGCAGGGCGTCGTCGTTGCCGAACGAGTGGATCCCGAAGGACTCCCCCATGTCGGAGTTGATCGTGACCTTCACCGTCATGCACTCACCCTCTTCGTCATGTCGCCGTCTCACTCGGTTCGTTGTGTCGCAACGCCTCTCGCGCTGACGTGCCGGGCGGCGTCCAACACCGCGAGCACCACCGGGGAGCGGCTCGCGTCACCCGGGTCGGCCAGGTGGGCCTCGTCGATCGGCCGGACGGCCACGAGCCGGCGCCACACGTCGGTCACCGTGTCGGCGAGCGCGGCGGCTCCGGTGCCCGAGCGCACCACCCACGGGCCGCTGCCGACGTCGACGCGAGCCGGGTGGCCGGCGCGCCGCAGCACGTCGTTGACCGTGCGCGTCGCCTCCCACCGGGCCCGGCGCGTGGCCAGCACACCGGACCACGGGTCGGTCGCCACCTTCCTGCTGCAGGCCCCGCACATGGTGGATCCCCCTTACGGCATCACGTCGCCGGAGTTCGGGCCGAGCGTCTGCCCGACGTACAGGTCGCCGCCCGGTGAGCTGGCCAGCAGCACCGCCGTGGGTGCCACCTCGGCCGGCGTGCCGAACCGCCCGAGCGGCAGCTCGGCCCGCTTGGCCTGCTTCCAGTCCTCGGAGATGCCGTCGACGAGTGGCGTCTCGATGGGTCCGGGGGCGATCGCGTTGACCAGGACGCCGTCGCGCGCCACCTCCAGCGCCAGGGACTTGGTGAGGCCGATGACGCCGGCCTTGGCGGCGCTGTAGTGCGTCAGCGACGTGCCACCCTTGAGCGCGAGCTGCGAGGCGATGTTGATGACCCGCCCGAACCCGCGGGCCACCATGCCGGGCACGACGTGGCGGCACAGGAGGAACACGCCGGTGAGGTCGACGTCGATCGTCTGCTGCCACTGGGCCAGCGACATCTCGACCAGCGGCGACTGCGTGAGGATGCCCGCGGAGTTCACGAGGACGTCGATGCGGCCCAGCTGCTCTTCCGCCTCGGCCACCGCGCGCACCACCGCCTGCTCGTCGGTGACGTCGGCCGCGACCGCTCCGCGCGCGCCCAGGGCCTCGGCTGCCTCCTGGCTCACCGCTGGATCGCGGTCGAGCACCACGACCTGCGCGCCGCTGTCGACGAACGCCGCCGCGATCGCCCGCCCGATACCGCTGGCCCCTCCGGTGACCAGTGCGGTCTGCCCGCTCAGGACGCCGCTCATGCGCGCATCTTCACGATGAGGCCGCCGTCGACGACGAGCTCCTGGCCCGTGACGTACCGCGAGTCGTTCGAGGTGAGGAACCAGATGACGTCGGCGACCTCCTCGGGGCGTCCCACGCGACCCCACGGGATGTCGTCGCCGGCCCGCTCGAGACCCTCGGGCCCCAAGGAGTTGACCGGGTCGGACGACTGCGGCGTCTCGATGAGGCCCGGGATCACGGCGTTGACGCGGATGCCGCGCGGAGCCAGCTCGACGGCCAGGCTGCGGCAGATGCCGAGCACACCGGCCTTGGCGGCCGCGTAGTGCGCGTGGTCCTCCCAGCCGTACACGCCACCGGCGATCGACGACACAGCGACCATCGCACCGCCCTCCCCGAGGTACGGCGAGCACGACCGGAAGGTACGCAGCACGCCGGTGAGGTCGACCGAGAGCATGTCGTCCCAAGCGTCGTCCGTGAGCTCGGCGAGGGGGGCCCGGCGCAGGATGCCGGCGTTGGCGACGACCTTGTCGATGCGTCCGAACGTCTCGTGGGCCCGGCGGGCGAGCTCGTCGACCTGCCCGGCGTCGCGGACGTCGACGTCGACCACCAGGCCGGTACCGCCCTCGGCCTCGACCTGGCGCAGCGTCTCGTGCGGGTCGTGCGGGTCGCCGGGGTAGCTGCCGATGACGACGTTGACGCGCTCGCGCGCGTACCGCACGGCGAGCGCCCGACCGATGCCGCTCGCGGCGCCCGTGATGACGGCGACCTGCTGGCCGCTGGTGCTGCCTGGCATGTGATGCACCCTTCGTGGGGGTCGTGGCGGAGGGGGCGCGGCAGGCGCGCCCCCTCCGCTCGACGGCGGTGAGCGACCGGACTCAGTGCTCGAGCTGCGGCACCGACTTGGCGAACAGCATCAGGACGCCGGACAGGAAGGTGCCGAGCGCCCCGACCCAGAGCGCGGCCGGGCCCGTGCCCCACGCCGCCGCAACGGCCGTGAAGAGAAAACCACCCAGGATCGTGCCGGGCTGGCTCATGGCGCCGATGATCACGGTGCCGGTACCGCGGCAGTCGGTCGGGTAGCACTCACCCATGTAGAACATGATCGCGGCGTACGGGCCGACCAGGAAGAACAGCCCGATGGCGTAGGTGGCGACGATGAGCGCCGCGGTGTCGACGACCGGCGAGAGCATGGCCGCGAAGGCCACTCCCGAGATCATCCAGCCGATGACGATGGTCTTCTTGCGGCCGATGCGGTCGCCGAGCCAGCCGTGGAAGACGTAGCCGAAGTACGCGCCCAGGTTGATGACGATCAGCATCCAGAACGCCGTGCTGAGCTCGACGCCCTTGGCGTTGGCCAGCACCGAGCTGCCCAGGACGCTGAAGATGTTGATACCGAAGAAGTTGATGATCCACGCCAGCGACAGCACGATCGTGTTGCGGCGCAGCTCGGGCTGCATGATGCGCGCGATCGGCGCGCTCTCGGTGTGCTCGACACCGTACTCCGCGGCCAGGCGCTCGGCCTCGGCGGACTTGCCCTCCTTCTTCAGCCGCGTCAGGCGCTGGTGCAGCTCGAACTGCGGCGTCTCACGCAGCTTCTTGCTGATCACGATGATGAGCACCACCGCTGGCAGCGTCGCGACGAGGTACATCGCGCGCCAGCCCAGGCGGTCGAGCAGCACGAGTGCGAGGGCGCTCGACAGCAGGAAGCCCAGCGGCCAGCCGCCCTGCACGATGCCGTACCAGAAGCCGCGACGCTCGCGCTTCTTCTCGTCCTCGGTGATCGCGAAGACCTCGTTGAGGTAGGTCGCGTTCACCGACTGCTCGGAGAACCCGAGGCCGCCGAGCGAGCGGACGGCGACGATCGCGGTGTTGCTGACGGCACCGAGCCGCGCGGGGATGATCGCGGTCAGCACCGACGCGACCGCAGTGCCGCCGATCGTCAGCATCATGCCGCGGCGGCGGCCGAGCCGGTCGATCACCGGGCCGACGCCGAACGCGACGATCGCCGTGCCGACGGCGATGAGGGTGTTGACCAGGTAGGCGGTCGACTCCGACCAGCCGAAGTCGTCCTGCATCGCCGGCAGCAGTGTGCCGAACAGGCCGTAGTCGAAGACGGCCACGGTCCAGGCGAGCAGCGCCAGCACCATGGCGGTGTTGGTCTGCTTGCGCGTGAAGTGGGGGAAGCGCGCCCGCTGGCGGGCGGACTCCTCCCCCTCGAGAGGCGTGGCGAGGTCACTCATGCGCTGTCTCCGTTGCGGGGGTGGCGGGCGGCGAAGTCGTCCGCGATCTGGTCGAAGGTGGCCCACCGGACACCCTCGTGCTGGTTGATGTGCTCGATCAGGCGCTCGAGCATCAGGAGAACCTGCGGACGCCCCGAGACGTCCGGGTGGATCGTGAAGGTGACGACGCCGTAGTCCATCTCGCGGTAGACCCAGTCGAACTGGTCGCGCCACATCTCCTCGAGCTGGCGAGGGTTGACGAAGCCGTGGCTGTTGGGACTGGACTTGATGAACATCATCGGCGGCAGGTCGTCGAGGTACCAGTTCGCCGGGATCTCGATGAGGTCGGTCTCCTCACCACGCACCAGCGGCTTCATCCAGTCGTCGGCCGAGGCGGAGTAGTCGATCTTCGTCCAGCTGTCTCCGACCCGGACGCGGTACGGCGTGAAGTCCCTGTGCATCAACGAGTGGTCGTACTTGATGCCACGCTCGAGCAGCAGCTCGTTCGTGACGTTGGAGAACTCCCACCAGGGCGCCACGTAGCCGGTCGGGCGGCGTCCGGTGACGTTCTGGATGAGGTCGATGCAGCGGTCGAGCACCGCCGTCTCCTGCTCACGGCTCATCGCGATGGGGTTCTCGTGGCTGTAGCCGTGCACCCCGATCTCGTGCCCGGCGTCGACGATCTGCTGGAACTGCTGGGGGAACGTCTCGATGGAGTGCCCCGGCACGAACCACGTGCTCGGCAGGTCGTACTTCTTGAACAGGTTCAGCAGACGGGGGGTCCCCACCTCACCGGCGAACATCCCTCGCGAGATGTCGTCGGGTGAGTCCTCACCGCCGTAGGAACCCAACCATCCGGCGACCGCGTCAACGTCGACGCCGAACGCACAGAGAATTTCCTTCGGCAAGGCAATCTCCTCTTCTTCTGGCTCAGCTGCGGCAGCCGAGGCGGTGTGACACGGGGAGTCAGCTGGACAGGTGGTCGTGCAGGGCGACGCGCGCCTTGTCGGGGTCGGCGTGCACCCCCAGCAGTGCGGCGAGCAGGACGCGCGCCTGGCCCGGACGCAGCAGCCCCATGGGCACCGCGCCGGCGCCGAGCAGGTCGGCGCCCCCGCCGTCGCCGTAGATCGAGGCGACGGGGCCGCAGGCGACGCGGGTCGACGTCGCGACGACCACGCCCTGCGCCGTCAGCTCCTCGACCGTGGCGCAGATGTCGGGGTTCGCGTTGCCGGCGCCGGTGGCCTCGAGCACGATGCCGCGGGCTCCGGCCGCCGCCAGGGCGCGCAGCGCCGTCGCGTCCGCTCCGGGGTAGCACGCCGCGATGTCGACGCGGGCCCGCGCGGCGTCGAAGTCCGCCACCGGCAGCACGCGCCGGGGCCCACGGCGCCGCGACAGGCTCACCGAGTCGCCGTACACCCAGCCGAGCGGGCCGTGGTCGGGCGCACCGAACGCGTGCGAGGCGAGCGTCTGGACCTTGCGGACGCCAGCGGCGGCGAAGACGGCGCCGTCGAAGACCACGACCGTCCCGAGCCCTTGTGCCGCAGGCTCTGCAGCGACCCTGATGGCGTCGGCGAGGTTGCGCGGGCCGTCGGTGTCGGGCGCGTCGGCGGGCCGCTGCGCGCCCGTGACGACGACCGGCCGGTCGGAGCCGACGAACAGGTCGAGGAAGAACGCCGTCTCCTCGATCGTGTCGGTGCCGTGGGTGACGACCAGGCCCGTGACCGCCGGGTCGGTGAGCACGCGCTGGGCCTGCCCGGCCAGCTCGTGCATGCGCTCGAGCGTCATGAGGTAGCTGCCGACGCGGAAGACGTCGCGCACGGTGACGTCGACGTCGAGCCGGCCCAGCCGCTCGAGCAGCTCGGCGCCCGACGCGCTCGCCACCGTGCTGCCCTGAGCGTTGGTGCGGCTCGCGATCGTCCCGCCCGTGGCGAGCACCGTCACTGCGCGCACTGACCGACCTCCCGGTACTGGGGTTCGCCCTACCGTTAGCGCTAACGTTTGCGCCGAACGATTGCGCAGATTCAATCCGGCGTGGGTCGCAGCCGTCAAGGGTCTTGATGGAAAAATGTCGACCAGACGAGAGGGCGGGTGCATGACCATTCGGGGCGAAGAGGGCCGGCTGCCCTACGTCGACGCGTCGGGGCGGGCGACGCTGCGCACCGTCGCCGAGCTCGCCGGCGTCCACGTCTCGACCGTCTCGCGCGTGCTCAACGGCAGCACCGGCACGGGCGTACGCACCGCCGGCGCGTCCACCACCGAGCGGATCCGGCGCATCGCCCTCGAGGTCGGCTACCAGCCCAACCCCCACGCGACGGGGCTGCGGACCCGCCGCAGCCAGCTCATCGGCGTCCTGGTGCCCCGCCTCGTCGACATCGTGCTCGCCACGATCTACGAGGGGGTCGAGGAGGCCGCGGCGTCGTTCGGGTTCTCCGCCTTCGTCGCCAACACCGGTGACGACCCCGTGGCCCAGCGGCTGCGCACGCAGATGGTGCTCGCCCGTCGCGTCGACGCGATGATCTTCGGTGACGCCTACATCGACGGCACCTTCCTCGACGACGTCGCGCACCAGGGCGTGCCGTTCGTGCTCGTCTCGCGCCGCGCGTCGCACCACCCGTCGGTGACGTGCGACGACTACGAGGGCGGCCGGCTCGCGGCCCAGCACCTGCTCGAGCTGGGCCACCGCAACGTCGCGGTGATCGCCGGCGAGCCCTACGCCAGCACCGGAATCGACCGCACCGCAGGCTTCGTCGACACCTTCGCCGAGGCCGGCATCACCATCGCGCGCTCGAAGGTCGTGCACTCGCACTTCGACACGCCCGGTGGCCGGGACGCCATGCAGCAGATCCTGGCCTCACGTCGGCGGCCCACAGCGGTGTTCGCCACCAACGACTTCGCGGCGATCGGCGCCATGGGCGCCCTGCGCGAGGCCGGCCTGCAGGTGGGCACCGACGTCGCGGTCGTGGGCTACAACGACGTCCCGCTCGCCGGGTCGCTGCCGGTGCCACTCACCACCGTGCGATCGCCGATGCACGACATGGGCGTCAAGGCGGTGCACCTGCTCATGAAGCGACTGGGCGGCGAGGAGGTCGAGTCCGAACGGCTGACGCCGCTGCTCGTCGTGCGCGAATCCTCGCAGCCGAACCCGTAGGGCGAGTCGGGCTCAGCCGACGGCGGGCACCGACCGCCACGGCGCGAGCTGACCTCTGGCCACACCTGGGTCAGCGACCTGACCCCTGGGCACTCCGAGAGCGCGGGACGCCGCGGCGTCCCGCAACGCACGCGACCCCCACCAGAGGTGGGGGTCGGGTGCGTCCAGCGAGTGGCAGGTGAAGGATTCGAACCTTCGAAGCTTTCGCGACGGATTTACAGTCCGCTCCCATTGGCCGCTCGGGCAACCTGCCGTGCCGGGCGCGAGCACCGAAGTGCCCCCGGGTTCCGGCGGATGGAAGGATAGCAAGGACGCCCTGCCGATCCGAAACCCGATCCCCCACCAGCCGTCCCACCAGGAGGACACCATGGCCGACTCCTCGTTCGACGTCGTCAGCAAGGTCGACCGCCAGGAGGTCGACAACGCGCTCAACCAGGCCGCCAAGGAGGTCGCGCAGCGCTACGACTTCAAGGGCACCGACGCCTCGGTGGGCTGGAGCGGCGAGATGATCCTCATCAAGGCCAACAGCGAGGAGCGCGCAAAGGCCGTGCTCGACGTCCTGCAGTCCAAGCTCGTGCACCGGGGCGTGTCGCTGAAGGCGCTCGACTCCAGCGAGCCCAAGGCCTCCGGCAAGGAGTTCCGCATCGAGTCCACCCTCAAGGAGGGGCTCAGCCAGGAGAGCGCGAAGAAGATCTCCAAGCTGATCCGCGACGAGGGGCCGAAGTCGGTGAAGGCGCACATCCAGGGCGACGAGCTGCGCGTCACGAGCAAGTCGCGTGACGACCTGCAGGCCGTGCAGCGCATGCTCAAGGAGTCCGACCTCGACGTCGCGTTGCAGTTCACCAACTACCGCTGACGGCCGTGGCCAGCGTCGGCCGGGCCGTGCAGGCGGCCATCTACCGCGCCGGGGTGTACGGGCGGCGCCCGGTGGCGCCGACGTCCGGGGCTGCGCTCGAGGCGGCGGCCGAGCAGCGGATGTCGCGGCGGGCCTTCGCCTACGTCGCCGGCTCGGCCGGCCAGGAGCGGACGGCGCGGGCCAACCTCGCGGCCTTCGACCACTGGGCGATCGTGCCGCGCATGCTGCGGGACGTCTCAGCGCCCGACACCTCGACCGACCTGTTCGGTCGCCGGCTCCCGGCGCCGCTGCTGCTCTGCCCCATCGGCGTGCTGGAGCTCGCGCACCGTGGCGCCGACTTCGCGGTGGCCCGCGCGGCCGCCCGGCTCGGGCTGGCGATGGTGCAGTCGAGCCAAGCGTCGCACTCGATGGAGGACGTCGCCGCCGCGGCGAGCGGGCCGCGCTGGTTCCAGCTCTACTGGAGCAACCGCGACGAGCTGGCCGACAGCTTCGTCCGGCGCGCGGAGGCGTCCGGGTGCGAGGCGCTCGTCGTCACGCTCGACACCCACACGCTCGGGTGGCGTCCGCGTGACCTCGACCTGGGGTACCTGCCGTTCGCGCACGGCCTCGGCATCGCGCAGTACACCGCCGACCCGGTGTTCGCCGAGCTGGTGCGCGAGCGGGTGAGGGCGGGGTCGGCGTCCGGGGGGAAGCGCGAGCGGCCCACCCCCGCGGCCGTCGCGGCGCTGCTGTCGATGGCGCGCCACCACCCCGGCAGCACGCGGGCGAACCTGCGCTCGCCGCTGCCGCGGGCGGCGGTCGAGACCTTCCTCGAGGTGTTCTCGCGGCCGAGCCTCACGTGGGACGAGCTGGCCTGGCTGCGCGAGCGCACGCGGCTGCCCATCGTGCTCAAGGGCATCCAGCACGCCGACGACGCCTCGCGAGCGCTGGACGCCGGCGTCGACGGCGTGTGGGTGTCGAACCACGGCGGACGCCAGGTCGACGGCGCGCTCGCGTCCCTCGCCGCGCTGCCCGGCGTCGTCGAGCGGGTGGCCGGGCGGGTGCCGGTGATCTTCGACAGCGGCGTGCGCTCGGGAGCCGACGCCCTTGTCGCCCTCGCGCTGGGCGCCGACGCCGTCGGGATCGGGCGACCGTGGGCCTACGGCCTGGCACTGGCGGGTGAGGCCGGCGTCACCGCCGTCCTCGAGCACGTCGTGGCCGAGCTGGAGCTCACGATGGGGTTGGCCGGGTGCGCGTCCCTCGCCGAGCTCGACCGTGGCGTGCTGGTGCCACGCGCCTGACCCAGCGCCCTCTCCCCGTTGATCACGTTACCTAGGTGACACTCCGCTTCCCGAGGGTTGCAACCCTCGGCAAGCGGAGTGTCGCCCACTGAACGTGATCAACGGGGGAAGGTCAGCGGCGGTAGCCGGCCATGGACTCCAGCCGCGCGATGCGCTCGGCCATCGGCGGGTGGGTGCTGAAGAGCTTGCTGAAGCCGTCGCCGCGGAACGGGTTGGCGATGAACAGGTGGCTGGAGTTCACCAGCTCGCGGTCGGGCGGCAGGGGCAGCTGGCGGGTGCCGGACTCGAGCTTGCGCAGCGCCGACGCCAGGGCCAGCGGGTCGCTCGTGAGGTTGGCGCCGTCCTCGTCGGCGTCGTACTCGCGGGTGCGGCTGATGGCCATCTGGATCACGACGGCGGCGAGCGGGGCGGCGAGCGCGATGAGCAGCATGGCGATGGGGTTGGGGCGGTCCTCGTCGCTGCCGCCGAAGCCGCCACCGAAGAACAGGCCGATCTGCGCGACGGAGGTGATCACGCCGCCGATCGCCGCGGCGACGGACGAGGTGAGGATGTCGCGGTTGTAGACGTGCATCAGCTCGTGGCCGAGCACGCCGCGCAGCTCGCGCTCGTCGAGGATCGCCAGGATGCCCTCGGTGGCGCAGACGGCGGCGTTGCGCGGGTTGCGGCCGGTGGCGAAGGCGTTGGGCGCCATGGTCGGCGAGACGTACAGGCGCGGCATCGGCTGCTGGGCGCGCGTCGACAGCTCGCGCACGATGCGGTACATCGCCGGCTGCTCGGCCTCGCTCACCGGGCGCGCGTGCATGGCGCGGATCGCGATCTTGTCGCTGTTCCAGTAGCCGTAGGCGGTCATCGCCAGGCCGAACAGCGCGAAAGCCCAGATGAACCGGCCGCCCGCGATCACCCCACCGACGAGCAGCAGCAGGCCGAAGATGCCGCCGAGCAGCGCCGCGGTCTTGAGCCCGTTGAAGTGCTGGTGGCCCATGTCGTCCTTCCGAGTGCAGTCGCCGGCGCACCGTGCGCGGCTGTGGGTGGAACGCACGGACCGGCGTCCAACGTTCCCGGCGGCCGGACGGCGTCCCGAGCCTGGCACGGGATGCCAGCACTCCATGCGGCGTCCGGGCCGCGTGAAGTGCTGGGGACCTACTTCACGTGATCACCGGGGTCAGTGCAGCGGGGCGCCGGCGAGCAGGCCGATGAGCCCCTCGGGCAGCACCGACAGCGCCACACACCCGGCGGCCGCCAGCGACAGCGCGAGCCGGGCGCTGAGGGGCGTGGGCGGTGCCTCGGGGACGACCTCGCCGTCAACGCGCGGTGAGAACACCTGCACCGCCCAGCGCAGGTAGACCGCGACGCCGAGCACGACGTTGACCACGGCGAACCCGACCAGCCACCACGCCTCGGCGCCCACCACCGGCACGATCGCCACGACCTTCGCCACGAGCCCCATGACCCCCGGCGGCAGGCCCGCGAGGCAGACGAGCGCGAAGGCGAGCACCAGCGCGAGCGCCGGCTGCTCGCGCCAGAGGCCGGCGTACGCCGTCAGCCGGTGGCGCTCGCCGTCGCGGTGCACCCGGGCGGTGCGCGCCACGACGGCGAAGGCCGTGACCGTCGCGGTCACGTAGGCCAGCAGGTAGGCGACGGACGCCGACACCGCGCCGGGCACCCGGCCGTGCCCCACGGCCCCGGCCAGCGGCAGCAGCACCCACCCGGCCTGCGCGACGGTCGACCAGGCGAGCAGCCGGACGGCGCCGTCCTGGCGCAGCGCCACGAGGTTGCCGACGGTCATGGTGAGCACGGCCAGCACACCGACCGGCGCGGCCCACACGGTGCTGCGCTCGGGTGCCCCGACCGCCAGCACCACGACGACGGCAGTGAGCCCGGCCGCCTTCGACACCGTCGACAGGAAGGCCGCCACGGGCAGCGGCGCGCCGGCGTAGGTGTCGGGCGTCCACAGGTGGAACGGCACGAGCGAGAGCTTGAAGGCGGCGCCGGCCACGACGAGCGCCAGGCCCAGCCCGTGCACGACTGCGAGGTCACCGAGCTGCTCGGACACCGGCGCACCCAGGTACAGCGACCCTGTCGAGGCGTAGAGCAGCGCCACGCCGAGCGTCAGCAGGCCGAACGACAGCACCGCCGTGAGCAGCAGCTTGACGCCGGCCTCGGCGCCGCGCGAGTCGCGGCGCAGGGCCACGAGCCCCACCAGCGGCAGCGACGCCGTCTCGAGCGCGACGGTGAAGGTGGCCAGGTCGCGCGCCGCCGCGAGCGCTGCCGCTCCCGCCGTCGCGGTGAGCACGAGCACGAGCAGCTCGGCCAGGGGCCGCGCCGTCCGGTCGACGTCCGGCCAGCCGGTGCGCAGGTCGGCCAGGGCGAGCAGCAGCGTCACCAGCGCGCTCACGAGCACGACGAGCTGCAGCGCGAAGCTGAGGTGGCTCGCCACCCAGCCGCACGAGCCTGCCGCCGCGCAGAAGGTGCGCCGCGTGCCGGACGCGAGCGGCACCAGCGTCACGAGCCCCGCCAGCAGGCTCGCGACGCCGATCCCGCCGAGCACCCGCGGCGCGCGCCCGCGTCCCAGCACCGCGTCGACCGCCAGGACGACGACCGCTCCGCCCGCAGGCAGCAGCGAGGGCGCGACGGCGAGCCAGTCGACCGCGGGGACGCCCATCAGATCGTCCCCCTCGCGACCGCGAGGAGCGCCTGAACGGCCGGCTCGGTGAGCCGCAGCACCAGCCACGGGAACAGCCCGAGCGCCACCGTCAGCACCACGAGCGGCGCACCCACCCACAGCTCCACCGCGCTGGCGTCGCTCGGGTCGCCGGGGTCGCCGGCGTCCGCACCGCCCGTAGCCGCGGGGACGCCGTGCCACACCGTGCGCAGCACGCGCAGCAGGTAGGCCGCGGCGAGCGCCGTCCCCACCGCCGCCACGACCGCGAGCACCCGCCAGTACGTCACCGACCCACCCGAGAAGCCTTGCCACGCACCGAAGATCGCGAGCAGCTCACCCCAGAACCCGGCCAGCCCGGGAAGCCCGAGACCGGCGATGCAGCCGACGGCGAGCAGCGCGCCGAGCCGCGGGCGGCTGTCGCGCAGACCGGCGCCGATGCGGGCGAGCAGGCCGCTGCCGGTGCGGTCCTTCAGCCCACCGGCGACGAGGAAGAGCAGTGCGGTGATGATGCCGTGTGCCACGTTGGCGAACAGCGCGCCCTGCAGCCCCTGAGGCGTGCCGGTGGCGATGCCGAGCGTCACGAACCCCATGTGCGACACCGACGAGTACGCCACCAGCCGCTTGAGGTCGCGCTCGACGAGGCACACCAGCGCACCCCAGACGATCCCGACGACACCGAACGCCGCGAGATAGGGAGCGACGACCGAGAACCCTTGCGGCACCACGGGGACGACGATCCGCACCATGCCGTAGCTGCCCATCTTCAGCAGCACTCCGGCCAGCAGCACCGAGCCGACCGTGGGCGCGGTCGTGTGCGCGGCCGGAAGCCACGTGTGCAGCGGCCACACCGGCACCTTCACCGCCAGACCGCCGAGCAGGAGGGCCGCCGCCACCACCTGGGCCGTGCGGCCCATGCCGTCGCCGTGCGCGGAGGCGAGCGCCACGAGGTCGCTCGTGCCGGCGTCGAGCGCCACGACCAGCAACCCCAGCAGCATCACGGCCGATCCGAGCGCGGTGTAGAGCACGAAGCGGGCTGCGGCGTCGCGCCGGGCTGCGGCGTCGTGCGGGTCGCCCCACCACCGCACGATCGCCCACATCGGGATCAGCACCGTCTCGAAGGCGAGGAAGAACACGATCAGGTCGGCGGCGGTGAAGGTCGCGAGCGCGCCGCCCTCGACGGCGAGCAGCGCCGCGACGAGCGAGCGGGTCGACGGCGTGAGCCCCGGGTCAGTAGCCGGTGGGCGGCGCGCGACGTGCAGCGTGACCGCCAGGCCGAGCCCGGCGGTGAGCAGCACGAGCGGCACGCTGATGCCATCGAGCACCAGGTGCAGCCGCACCCCGAGCGTGGGCACCCACGGCACGTCGATCTCGAGCGCCGGGCCGGCAGCGCGCCAGGGCGCGGAGGCCAGCGTGAGCACGGCCGCGAGTGCCGTGATCGCGCTGGCGACCACCCCGACGGTGGGGGCGACGTCCTCACCCAGCCGGCGCGGCGCGAGCATCAGCACGAGCGCGCTGACCAGCGGCAGCCCGACCAGCAGCACGAGCAGGGCGCTCATCGCAGCCCCACCCCGACGAGGGCGGCGACGACGCCGCCGGCGACCACCCAGGTGAGGTACCCGGTGGGGTTGCCGGTCTGCGTGCGGCGCAGCACGAGCCCCGCCCAGCGGCTGAGCGTGGCCGGGGCGCGGACGTACGCGTCGACGACGTCGCGGTCACCGGCCGTCAGCAGCCGGGCCAGGGCGCGCGCCGGCCGCACCACCACGACGTGCTGGGCTCGGTCGATGCCGAAGCCGGACGCCAGCACCCGTTGCGCCGCAACGGGTAGCAGCGCGGCCGGATCGCCCGAGCGTCGGGCCACCGCCAGTGCCCCGCCGGCCCCGAGCAGGGCGAGCACCGCGCCGAGCACCGCCGTCGCGATGCCGACGTGCACCTGGCCGGGCGCCGCCGGACCGATCAGCAGCAGCCCCCCGGCCACGGCCGGCACGGCGAGCACCACCAGGGGCACGGTCATGGCGCGGGGCACCGGCGTCACGGGCACCGCCCCCTCGGCCGCGGCCACCTCGGCTCCGGCGTCCTCGACGTCCGCCATCTCGGCGTGGGCCTCGCGCGGCGTCTCGCGCACGACGAGCCACCACGTGCGGCCGCAGTAGGCGGCGGTGACCAGACCGGTGAGCAGCCCGACGACGAGCACGAGCCAGGCCGTCCACGCCCAGCCGCCGTGCGTCGCCTCCTCGGCCGCGCCGAGCACGGCCTCCTTCGACCAGTAGCCCGACAGCGGCGGCACGCCGGCCAGCGAGGCCAGCCCGACGGTGAACAGCCCGGCGACGGCCGGCGCGCGCCGGCCGGCTCCGGCGAGGTCACCGAGGGCGGTGCTGTGCACCTGGTGCGCCAGCGCGCCGGCCGAAAGGAACAGCAGGGCCTTGAAGCCCGCGTGCGACAGCAGGTGCACCACCGACGACGCCGGCCCGAGCGCCACCGGGACGACGGCCAGCGCGGCGAGCAGGTAGGCGACCTGGCTGATCGTCGACCACGCGAGCACGCGCTTGAGGTCGGTCTGCACGAGGGCCACCAGCGCCGCGCCGAGCATCGTCACGGCCGTCACCACCGCCAGCGTCGCGCGGGCAGCGGGGGCGTGGCCGAGCAGCGGCAGCAGCCGGGCCAGCACCACGCCGCCCGCCGCGACCATCGTCGCCGCGTGGATCAGCGCCGACACCGGCGTCGGGCCCTCCATGGCGTCGGGGAGCCAGGTGTGCAGCGGGAACTGCGCCGACTTGCCGATGACACCGACGATCAGCAGCAGGGCGGCAGCAGTGAGCGTCGGCGTGCCCACCGCCTGCAGCGCGGCCGGCTCGAGCAGGGTGCTGAGACGCGTGGTGCCGCCCGCGACCCACAGCACCACGATGCCGATCACGAACGCGACGTCACCGACCCGCGTCACCAGGAACGCCTTCACGGCCGCGGCGCGCGCCGCCTCGCGCTCGCTCTCGTGACCCACCAGGAGGTACGAGCACAGGCCCATCGCCTCCCAGCCGATGAGCAGCAGCACGAGGTCGTCCGCGTGCACCACCAGCATCATCGCCGCGGTGAACAGCGACACCGTCGCGGCGAACGCGCGGTAGCGCGGGTCCGCGGCCTGGTAGGCGGTCGAGTACAGCTGCACGCACAGCGCGACGACGGCCACCATCACCGCGACCACCGCGCTGAGGTCGTCGGCCCGCAGGTCGAGGTGCACGACACCGCCACCGGTGGGCACCGAGCCGAGGAGCGCCACGCGCCGCACGTCGCCGGCGAGCGCCAGCTCGGCCAGCGCGGCGACGAGCGCGACCGCGGTGCCCGCCAGCGCCACCCCGGCCGCCGCGCGACGTCCGTGCCGGGGGACGAAGCTGCCGGCCAGCGCCGCCAGCAGCGGCGCGAGCACGGCGACCCGCGCGGCCCAGGCCAGGGCGCTCACGGGACGTCCACGCGCTCGGCGAGGTCGCGGGCGCGCTGCAGGTCGACGTCGCCGCGGCGGCGGAACAGCAGCAGCACCGCCGCGAGCGCCACGCCCACCTCGGCCGCCGCCACCGTGATGACGAACAGGGTGAGCACCTGCCCGCCGTGCAGCCGGTCGGCGTACGCCACGTCGAAGGTCACGAGCAGCAGGTTGGCGGCGTTGAGGATCAGCTCGATGCCGATCAGCACCAGCACCGCGTTGCGTCGGGCCAGCACGCCGTAGACGCCACAGCCCGCGAGCACCGCCGCCAGGAGCAGCGGGGAGGCGAGGTGGATCACCGCTCACCCCGCTCACGCGAGAGCAGGAGGGCCGACACGAGCGCGGCCAGCAACAGCAGCGAGAGCACCTCGAACGGCAGCGCCCACGCACCGAAGAGCGAGCGGGCGAGCGGCTCGGCCGCGGCGCGACCCTCGTCGACGGCCACCGCGCGCCCACCGACGGCCAGCACCAGCGTCGTGCCCAGCAGGGCCGCGACGGCGCCACCCGCCGCAGCGGCAGCGACGCGCTGGGGCCAGCGGGCGTCGAGATCCGCAGACCGCCCGATCGGTGCGCGCGTGAGCATGAGCGCGAACAGCACCAGGACGACGATCGCGCCGACGTACACCAGCACCTGCACGAGCGCGACGACCTCGGCGCCCAGCACGAGGTAGCACCCGGCGAGCGCACCCAGCGCGGTCACCAGCCACAGGGCCGCGTGCACCACCTGGCGCGAGCTGACGGCGAGCAGGCCCGCCGCCGCCGTCAGCACCCCCAGGGCGACGAACAGGACGTCGCGCGCGCTCACGCCTGCTCCCCCGGCGGCGGCGCGGCGCCGCCGTCCGCGCCACCCGCCGGCGGGCGCACCGGACGACGCGGGCGCGCCGGGCGCAGGGCCGCCGCCACCTCCTTGGGCTCGGCGGCGCCGGCCTCCGGGCCGGGCGGGGGCGGCACAGTGGCGAACCACTGCGACAGCCGCTCCTTGTCGTGCAGCAGGTCCTTGATGTCGAGCTCGGCGTACTCGAACTCCGGGCTCCACTCGAGCGCGTCGAACGGGCAGACCTCGACGCAGATGCCGCAGTACATGCAGAGCGAGAAGTCGATGTCGAAGCGGTCGAGCACGTTGCGCTGGCGCTCGCGGCCGCCCTCAGTGGCCGCGGGCAGCGTCTCCTTGTGCGAGTCGATGTAGATGCACCAGTCGGGGCACTCGCGCGCGCAGAGCATGCAGACGGTGCAGTTCTCCTGCACCAGCGCGATGACGCCCCGGCTGCGCGGCGGCAGCGACGGCTCGACGTCCGGGTACTCGGCGGTGTGGCTCGGCGTCGTGAGGTTCTTGGCCGTGACCGCGAGGCCCTTGATGAGTCCGGGCAGGCCGGGCTTGCCGGGTTTGGGCTGAGGTCGGTCGCTCACGAGATCATCACCACCACGAGTCCGGTGAGCGCCAGCTGAGCCAGCGCCAGGGGGACGAGCACCTTCCAGGCCAACGCCTGCAGCTGGTCCTCGCGCAGGCGCGGCCACGCCACGCGCACCCAGATGACGAGGACGGCGACGGCGCCGGTCTTCAGCAGCGTCCAGAGCCAGCCGAGCGCGTCGCTGAACGGGCCGTGCCAGCCGCCGAGGAACAGCACCGCGGTGAGCGCCGAGAGCACGACGATGCCGGCGTACTCGCTCAGCAGGAAGAACGCGAAGCGCAGGCCGGTGTACTCGGTGTACGGGCCGAACACGATCTCGGAGTCGGCCACCGGCATGTCGAACGGCGGGCGCTGCAGCTCGGCGACGCCCGCGACGAGGAAGCAGAGGAGGGCCGGCGCCTGCCACACCAGCCACCACGGGCGCCACGCCTCGCCGATGCCGACGAGTGACAGCGTTCCGGCGGCCATCGCGACGCTGCTGGCGGCCAGCACGATCGGCAGCTCGTACGACAGCAGCTGCGCGGCCGCGCGCAGTCCGCCGAGCAGCGCGTACTTGTTGGCGCTGCTCCAGCCGGCCATCAGCGTGCCGAGCACGCCCACCGCGCTGGCGGCCAGGACGAAGAGCAACCCGGCGTCCAGCTCGGCCCCGACCACGCCGGGCGCGAGCGGGATCGCGACCATGGCCACGAGGTAGGGCACGAGCGCGACCGCGGGCGCTAGCCGGAAGACCCGCCGGTCGGCAGCCGCCGGCGTGACGTCCTCCTTCTGCATGAACTTCACGCCGTCCGCGACCAGCTGGGCCCAGCCGTGGAAGCCGCCCGCGTACATCGGCCCGAGCCGGCCCTGCATGTGCGCCATGACCTTGTGCTCGGTCTGGCCGACCAGCAGCGGCAGGGTGAGGAACGCCGCGAGCACCGCGACGACGCGCACCACCACCTCGAGGGCGTCAGCCATCGCCGGGTCCGTCGCCGGGTCCATCGCCGGGTCCATCGTCGGGTCCGTCGCCGGGCTGGGCCGCACCCTGGACGGCGGCGCCGGGCTCGCGCGGCCCCCACTCGGCGTCCGGAACGCCGGGAGGCAGCATCTTGCGGCGCGACGGCGAGGCGGCCGTGTCGCTCTCGCCGGGCTCCTTGGCGCCCGGCCACGGCTTGCTCGCACGGGCGGCCAGCACGAACGACTTGCGCAGCGGCGTGCCCTCGAAGCCGTCCGGCAGCAGCAACGGGCGCAGGCCCAACGGCTCGCCGTCGAGCGTGCGCTGGCCGTCGTCGAAGCCGGCGAAGTCGAGGCCGAACATCTCGTGGGTCTCGCGCTCGTGCCAGGCGGCGCCGGGCCAGACGTCGGTGACGCTCGCGAGCACCGGGTCGTCGGCCGGCACGCGGGTGCGCAGTAGCAGCCGCACCAGGCCCGCGCTGTCGCCGATGCCGTCGCCACCGGACTGCGACACGACGAGGTGCGCGACGACGTCCACGGACGCCGGGTCGGCCGCCGGCTCGTCGACACCGCTCAGCCAGTCGAAGAAGTCGAGGCCCAAAGAGTCACGGGCGGCCAGCATCGCGTCGTGCCACTGCTCGCGAGGGACGTCGACGCACACGACGCCGTTCGCGTCCTCGGCCGCGAGCTCGCCGTCGAAGCCCATGGCGCTGCCGAGGCGGCGGGCGACCAGATCGGGCTCACCGATCGCGGCGGTCATGCGTCGGCCCCGGCGGGACGCACCGCACCGCCGTCGTCCGGGCTGACGAGCGGCCGCGTCACCTGCGCCGCCGACACCGGACGCCGGCGCCGGGCGATCGACTCGCCGGTCACGGACTCAGCGGCGATCTTCTCCTGCAGCCGCAATATCCCCTGCAGCAGCGCCTCGGGCCGCGGTGGGCAGCCGGGAACGTAGACGTCGGCGGGGATGATCTGGTCGACGCCCTTGGTGACGCAGTAGGAGTCCCAGTACGGTCCGCCGGAGTTGCTGCACGCGCCGAAGGAGATGACGTACTTCGGCTCCGGCATCTGCTCGTAGAGCCGCCGGATCGCCGGCGCCATCTTGTCGGTGACCGTGCCGCTCACGATCATCAGATCGGCCTGCCGCGGACCGGGCGCGAAGGGGATCACGCCGAGGCGGATGAAGTCGTGCCGCGCCATCGAAGCCGCGATGAACTCGATCGCGCAGCAGGCCAGGCCGAAGTTGAACACCCACAGGCTGTAGCGCCGTCCCCAGTTCAGCACCAGCCGCAGCGGGCGCGGGGCGGCCTCGGCGAGCGCGCCCACACGGGGAGCCGGGAGGTCGACAGCCACGGCCGCCACCCTACTGCGCACGCCACCCTCCCCCACCCATCCGCGGGGCCTCCCCGGTGATCGCGTGAAGTGGGCGCGCCAGCACTTCACGCGGCGTCGACGCCGCGTGAAGTGCTCAGACGCCGTGCAAAGTACGGCGCGGCGTCCCGCGGGAGGTCGGCGCACCACTCCAGCTCGCCAAGGCGTCCGGACGACGGCGCGACGCCCGCAGCAGCAGCCCGAGCGCCACGACCATCGGAGCCGACCAGAGCGCGAACCCCCAGCCGAACGACACCAGCAGCACGTGGAACACGATCGCCGCCACCAGCCCGACCTCGCGGGCACGCGGCCCGAGCAGCACCAGCACGCCCACGGTCGCCTCGAAGGCCACCAGCAGACCGATGAACAGGTGGTGGTGCGGCACGACGAGCGAGGCCCACGTGTCACGCACGAAGCCGATCGTCGAGCCGCTCGCGAAGGTCGCGTAGTCGTCCCCCCGCATCAGGTACGCCGCGTTCACCAGCGCACCGGCCAGCACGAACAGCCCCGCGACCGCCACGAGACCCACCTGCAGCGCCCGCACGCTGCGGCGCGCGCGCACCGCCGCGGCCACGATCACGACTCCGAAGGACACCCACATCACCGGCACGGGTGACCACCTCCAGCAACCACCTCGAGCGTGCGCTCACCCGCCGTGCGAACGGCAGGGCCCGACGTCCCGCCGGATCAGACCCAGCGCAGCAGGCCGCGGCGCCAGGCGTGCGCCAACCCGACCGCCAGCACGCCGAGGAACACGCCCATCTCGGCGAGGGTCCGCCAGCCGAAGCCGGGAAGCCGGATCACCGTCGCCCACGGCAGCAGGTACATCGCGTCCACCGCGAACACCACGTAGAGGTAGGCGTAGAGGTAGTAGCGCACGTTGGTCTGCGCCCAGCCCTCGCCGACGGGGTCGACCCCGCACTCGTACGTCATGAGCTTGGCGGCCGTGGGCGCCGCGGGGCGCAGCAGGCGCGTGCCCTGCGTGCCGGCCAGGAACAGCGCGATGCCGGTCAGGACGACGATCCCGACCACGGCGTACGGCGGCAGCTGGCCCACGCTCGCAGCCTAGCCGCGAGTTCCTCGGTCTGGGTCCCTCGCCACCGCCCACGCGCGATGATCGGTGCATGGGCACCGAGACCGAGCAGCGCGACCTGCGGTCGCTGCGCCGGTGGAACCTCGCGCTCACGGCGCTGCACCTCGGCCAGGCGGCGGCGGTGCTGCTGCTCGCGAAGGACTTCGCAGTCACCGTCACGCGGTCGCTGCCCGCCGGGCCACCAGGGACACCGGCAGGTGCACCCGAGCCGCTGTTCGACGTGCCGGTCGGCCCGGCCGTCGCGGTGTTCCTGGGCCTCGCGGCGCTCGACCACCTGCTGACGGCCACCGTGTTCAGACGGACCTACGAGACCGAACTGGCCGCCGGCATCAACCGCTTCCGGTGGGCCGAGTACTCCGTCAGCGCCACGCTCATGGTGGTGCTCATCGCGCTCTACACCGGCATCGACGGGATCTCCGCGCTCATCGGGATCGCCGCCGCCAACGTCGCCATGATCCTGTTCGGCTGGCTGCAGGAGGCCATGAACCCGCCGAGCACGCAGCGGGTGACGATGCTGCCGTTCTGGTTCGGCTGCATCGCGGGCGCGGCCCCGTGGCTCGCGATCGGCTACAACCTCGTCGCCGCCGACCAGGTGCCCGGCTTCGTCGTCGGGATCTTCGTGTCGCTCTTCGTCTTCTTCAACAGCTTCGCGCTCAACCAGTGGCTGCAGTACCGCAAGGTCGGGGGGTGGCGGCGGTACCTCGTGGGCGAGAAGGCCTATCTGGTGCTCAGCCTGGTGGCCAAGTCAGCCCTGGCCTGGCAGATCTTCGCCGGGTCGCTGGCGGCCTGACGCCGGCCGAGGGGGCGTGACGCGGCTCGGCTAGAGCCAGGTGTAGGTGCGGACGACGGTGCCGGCGTCCCCCGAACGCACCTGCACCAGGTCGCAGAGCTGGTTGGCCATCCACACGCCACGGCCGCCCTCGTCGCTGGGCTGCGGCGCGCGCCGCCCGACGAGCAGGTCGGTGATGCACCCGCAGTCGCTCACCTCGCACACGAGCGCGTCCGGCTCGCACCACGTGCGCAGCAGGCCCTGCCCGCCACCGTGGCGCAGGCTGTTGGTCGCCAGCTCAGTGAGGGCCAGCACGACGTCGTCCACGCGGTCGTGGCTCAGGCTCAGCGCCGCGGCGTGCTCGCGCACTGCCTGACGCACGCGCCCGAGGTCGTGGTCACCGAAGGGCAGCTCGCGCACCGGCGCGGTGGGCTCGTCGAGCGCGCCGCCGAAGACGTCCTGCAGCTCGATGAGCCCCGCGTACACCGGGCTCCCCCGCAGCTGGCCACGCTCGACGTACGTCGGGTGGCTGCGCTGCACCGCGAGCGCCACCGGCTCACCCAGCGCCTCCACGTCGTACGGGCAGACCAGCCAGAGGGGCGTCTCGGGCGGCACCGCGACGTTGAGCAGCGTCTCGTGCAGGTGGCACTCCTCGATCTCGGCGCGCCGACGCCCGGCCCACACCGGCTCACCGACGCCGCGCACGGCCTGGCCGGGGAAGCGGTCGAGGTAGGACTGCCACGCGGGGATGATCCGCGCGGGGTTGTGGCCGAGCTCGACCATGTCGACGAAGTGGATGCCGGCCCCGCCCGCGGGCAGCGCGGAACGCACGAGGTCGAGCCGGTCGGGCGGGGCCGCCACCATGGCCGGCTGGCCGTGGGCCAGGGCATCGGTGAGGAACGGCACCGTGCCGGCGAGGTAGTCGGCGTCGTCCCGGTAGAGCAGTGCCTCGTGCCGGTAGCCGTCGTGCGTCGTCGTGGTCACCCCTTGGTCAAACTCGCCTAGAGGGTACTCGGTGTGCCGCCGCAGACCAGCGCCGCGCCCCGGGTGGCGTGAGCGCCTGCGTCCAGATGGCGGCCGGCGGGTCATGCGCCCAGCACACGACCTACGATGGCGTAGGTAGCGAAGACCTCGACAACAGGGCGATGACGGCGCAGATGAAGCACCCCACGAGCGGCAAGGCCGTCCGCAAGCTGGACCGCGTGGTGATCCGATTCGCCGGTGACTCCGGCGACGGCATGCAGCTGACGGGCGACCGCTTCACGTCCGAGACCGCGGCGCTCGGCAACGACCTGTCGACGCTGCCCAACTTCCCCGCCGAGATCCGCGCGCCGCAGGGCACGCTGCCGGGCGTCTCGAGCTTCCAGCTGCACTTCGCCGACCACGACGTCATGACGCCGGGCGACGCACCGGACGTGCTCGTCGCGATGAACCCCGCCGCCCTGAAGGCCAACCTGCGCGACCTGCCCCGCGGCGCGACCGTGATCGTCGACACCGACGAGTTCAGCAAGCGCAACCTCGCCAAGGTCGGCTACACCACGAGCCCCCTGGACGACGACACGCTCGCGTCGTACCACCTGCACCCGCTGCCGCTCACCTCCATCACGGTCGAGGCGCTGGCCGACTTCGAGCTGACCCGCAAGGAGAAGGAGCGGGCGAAGAACATGTTCGCCCTCGGCCTGCTGTCGTGGCTGTACGACCGGCCCACCGACACCACCGAGGCGTTCCTGCACGCCAAGTTCGCGGCGAAGCCCGAGATCCTGAAGGCCAACCTCGCCGCGCTGCACGCGGGGTGGAACTACGGCGAGACCACCGAGGACTTCGCGGTGCGCTACTCGATCGCTCCCGCCCCGATGGCGCCCGGCACCTACCGC
Organism: Angustibacter sp. Root456; assembly: GCF_001426435.1. NCBI lineage: Bacteria > Bacillati > Actinomycetota > Actinomycetes > Kineosporiales > Kineosporiaceae > Angustibacter > Angustibacter sp. Root456. Next base: position 239,114 of record NZ_LMER01000015.1, read on the forward strand.
AACATCACCGGCAACATCGCCCTGGCCTACGGCCTCGTCGTCGGCGCGCACCTCGCCGGGCGGCCGCTGGTGCTGGGCTCGTACCCGATCACGCCGGCGTCCGACGTCCTGCACACGCTGTCGGGCCTCAAGCGCTTCGGCGTCACGACGCTGCAGGCCGAGGACGAGATCGCCGGCATCGGGGCGGCGCTCGGCGCGTCGTTCGGCGGGGCCGTGGGCGTCACCAGCACGTCCGGCCCCGGCGTCGCCCTGAAGTCGGAGACCATCGGGCTGGCTGTCTCGCTCGAGCTGCCGCTCGTCATCTGCGACATCCAGCGCGGCGGCCCATCGACCGGTCTGCCCACCAAGACCGAGCAGAGCGACCTGCTGCAGGCGATGTTCGGCCGCAACGGCGAGGCGCCGGTGCCGATCGTCGCGGCCAGCTCACCGGCCGACTGCTTCGACGCCGCGGTCGAGGCCGTGCGCATCGCCACGACCTACCGCACGCCCGTGTTCTTGCTGTCGGACGGCTACCTCGCCAACGGGTCCGAGCCGTGGCGGGTGCCGCAGCTGGAGGCGCTGCCGGCCATGGACGTCGAGCTGGCCAGCGCGCCGAACGCCGTCGACGACGCCGGTGAGCCGGTGTTCCGCCCCTACCTGCGCGACCCCGAGACGCTCGCCCGCCCGTGGGCGGTGCCGGGCACGGCCGGTCTCGAGCACCGCATCGGCGGCATCGAGAAGGCCGACGTCACGGGCAACATCAGCTACGACCCCGACAACCACGACCACATGGTGCGGCTGCGCCAGGCCAAGGTCGACGGCGTCGCACGGTCGGTGCCGCCGCTGGTCGTCGACGACCCCGAGGACGCCGAGGGCCGCGGCGCCGACGTGCTCGTGCTCGGGTGGGGCTCGACGTTCGGGCCGATCAGCGCGGCGGTGCGCGACGTGCGGGCCGCCGGTGGCCGGGTCGCCCAAGCGCACCTGCGGCACCTGAACCCGTTCCCCGCCAACACCGGTGAGGTGCTGCGCGCGTACCGCCAGGTGATCGTGCCCGAGATGAACCTCGGGCAGCTGTCGATGCTGCTGCGCGCGAAGTACCTCGTCGACGTCACCGGCTACAACCAGGTGCGCGGCCTGCCGTTCACCACCACCGAGCTCGCCGAGGTCATCTCCGCGGCGAGCGGAGCACCCGTCATCGCCCAGGAGGTGCGCTCATGACCATCGACCTCGGCATGCCCTCCGGGCTGGCTGACGTCCCCCGGCTGCCCGACGGCGCCGCGCCGCAGACCAAGAAGCAGTTCACCTCCGACCAGGAGGTGCGCTGGTGCCCGGGCTGCGGTGACTACGCGGTGCTCGCGACGATGCAGGGCTTCTTGCCCGAGCTGGGCCTGCGCCGGGAGAACATCGTGTTCATCTCCGGCATCGGCTGCTCGAGCCGCTTCCCGTACTACATGAACACCTACGGGATGCACTCGATCCACGGGCGCGCGCCGGCCATCGCCACCGGGCTCGCGGTCTCGCGCCCTGACCTGTCGATCTGGGTCGTCACCGGCGATGGTGACGCGCTCTCCATCGGCGGCAACCACCTCGTGCACGCGCTGCGGCGCAACGTGAACCTCAAGATCCTGCTGTTCAACAACCGGATCTACGGGCTCACCAAGGGGCAGTACTCGCCGACGTCCGAGACGGGCAAGGTCACCAAGTCGACGCCCGCCGGGTCGGTCGACAACCCCTTCAACCCGGTGTCGCTGGCCCTCGGCGCCGAGGCGACCTTCGTGGCCCGCACGCTCGACTCCGACCGCAAGCACCTCACCGAGGTGCTGCGTGCCGCGGCCGAGCACCGCGGCACCGCACTCGTCGAGATCTACCAGAACTGCCCGATCTTCAACGACGGGGCGTTCGACGTCCTCAAGGACCGCGACCAGGCGCAGGCCCGGCTGCTGCGGCTGCAGCACGGCGAGCCGCTCACCCTCGGGGAGGGCGACGAGGCCCGCGTGGTGGTGCGCGAGGCCGACGGCTCGCTGGCCGTGGTGCCGGCGTCCGACGGGCGCCCCGCGCTGGTGCACGACGCGCACGCCGCTGACCCCTCGCTCGCGTTCGCGCTGTCGCGCCTGGACTCCCCCGACATGACGCACGTGCCGGTCGGCGTCTTCCGCGACGTCGAGCGCCCGACGTACGACGACCTCGTGCGCGCGCAGGTGACGACCGCCAGCGCCGACGGCCCGCCTACCACCGAGGCCCTGCAGTCACTCATCGCGGGCAACGACACCTGGACGGTCGGCGGGGGCGCGTGAGCGCCTCTGACGACGACGCCGAGGCACGCGAGCTGCGGCGCGGCACCGTCTACGGCGCCGGCGCCTACCTGCTGTGGGGCGCGTTCCCGCTGTACTTCCGCGCGCTGAAGCCGGCCGGTGCGGTCGAGATCGTCGTGCACCGCGTGGCCTGGTCGCTCGTGGTGTGCCTGCTGCTGCTCGCCGCGACCCGGCAGGTGGCGTGGGTGCGGCCGCTGTTGCGCGCACCCCGCCAGCTGGCGACGCTCGCCGTGGCCGCGCTGTGCATCGCGCTCAACTGGGGTATCTACGTCTACGCCGTGAACTCCGGGCACGTCGTCGAGGCGGCGCTCGGCTACTTCATCAACCCACTGGTCACCGTGCTGTTCGGGGTGCTGGTGCTGCGCGAGCGGCTCAGCCGGCCGCAGTGGGTGGCTGTGGGCCTCGGAGCGGTCGCGGTCGTCGTCCTCACCGCGGGGTACGGGCGGCCGCCGTGGATCGCGCTGTCGCTCGCGGCGTCGTTCGCGACGTACGGGCTCATGAAGAAGCGCGTGGGCGTGAACGTCGGTGCCGTCGCGAGCCTCACCACCGAGACGGCGCTGCTCTTCCCGCTGGCCGCCGCGGCGCTGGTGTGGCTCGAGGTGACGGGGCGCGGCACCATGACCGTCGACGCCCCCTGGCACGGGCTGCTGCTCGCCTCCACCGGCGTGGCCACGGCGCTGCCGCTGCTGCTGTTCGCGGCCTCGGCTCGGCGCGTGCCGCTCGTGACGATCGGTCTGCTGCAGTTCGTCACGCCGGTGCTGCAGCTGCTCGTGGGCGTGCTGCTGCTCGGCGAGAGCGTGCCGCTCTCGCGGTGGGTGGGCTTCGCGATCGTGTGGTCGGCCCTGGTGGTGCTCACCGTCGACTCGGTGCAGGCGTCGCGACGACGGCGCAGCCGCGCCCTCGTCGCGACCACCGTGCCGGAGCAGGCGCCCTAGCCGACGGGGCGCCGCGCGGTGGCGGCGAGCTCGTCGGCCACCGTGAGCAGGATCCGTGCGTAGGGCAGCACGGCCGCACCGGTGTCGGTGAGCTGCACCCCCTGCGGGCCGCGCTCGAACAGCCGGCACCCCAGCCGGCGTTCGAGCGACTGGATCCGTTGGCTCAGCCCCGGCTGGGAGTAGCCCAGCACCGGCGCCGCCTCAGAGATCGACCCGATCTCCGACACCCGCACGAACGCGCTCAACAACGTGACGTCCACCCTCGAGCCCCTCCTGCCACGCCCACGCTCCGCGCCCCACGGCGTGCCGGACGATCTTCTCGCAGGCTGGTGGCCACCGTCAACCACACTCCTGGCCCCTGTGGACGCCGCCCCTAGGCTCTCCCCCCGCCCGTTGATCCGGTTCCCGAGGGGACACGCCGCTTGTCGAGGGTTGCACCCCTCGACAAGCGGCGTGTCACCCACTTGACGTGATCAACGGGAAGGGCCGCGCAGGGGGGTGGGTCAGGCGGTGCGCTCGACGACGCCGTCGGCCAGCGTGGCCAGGGCCGCCTTGACCGGGCTGTCGGGCAGCGGCTCGAGCGCCTGCCGGGCGGCCTCGGCCCACTCGCGCGTCTGCGCCCGCGCCCGCTCCATGGCCGGGTGACGGCGCAGCAGCTCGAGCGCCTCGGCGTGCCGGACGTCGTCGGTGAGGTCACCGTCGAGCAGCTCGCGCAGGCGCGCGTCGGCCGGGTCGTCGGACTCGCGGGCGAACAGCACCGGCAGCGTGGCCACGCCCTCGCGCAGGTCGGTGCCCGGCGTCTTGCCCGACTGCTCGGCCTGGGACGACAGGTCGATGAGGTCGTCGGCCAGCTGGAAGGCGACACCGATGCGCTCGCCGTACTGGCGCATGACTTCGGTGGTGGCCTCGTCGCAGCCGGAGAACCACGCACCGAAGCGACCCGCGGTCGCGATGAGCACTCCGGTCTTCTCGGCGAGCACCGCGAGGTAGTGCTCGACGGGGTCCTGGCCCTCGGCCGGTCCGACCGTCTCGCGGATCTGGCCCGAGCACAACGTCTCGAACGTCATGGCCTGCACGCGCACCGCGTCGGCGCCGAGATCCGACACCACCTGCGAGGCCCGCGCGAAGAGCAGGTCGCCGGTGAGGATCGCCACCGTGTTGCCCCACCGGGCGTTGGCTGACTGCGAGCCCCGGCGCATGAGCGCCTCGTCCATGACGTCGTCGTGGTAGAGGGAGGCCAGGTGGGTCAGCTCGACGACCACGGCCGCCTTGACGACGTCGTCCGAGACCTTGCCCGCCTGCGGGCCGACCTGCGAGGCGAGCAGCGTCAGCAACGGCCGGAACCGCTTGCCACCCGCCCCGAGCAGGTGCCCCGCCGTCGTGGCGATGTAGTTGTCGACGTGACCGACCGACTCGCGCAGCCCCTGCTCGACCCGCGCCATGCCGTCGGTGACGGCGGCCCCGAGGTCGGCGTCGTCGAGCAGCAGCCCGAAGGCCTCGGCTCCACTGGCGCTCGTGAGGTCGGTCATGGCGTCGTCAAGGCAGGAACAGAGCCGAGCGGCTCGCCAGGTCGAGGAGCGGGCCGGGCAGGACGCCCAGCAGGATCGTCATGAGCGCGCCGATGCCGATCGCGATCGTGGTGAAGGCGCTCGGCGCCGCCACGAGGGTGCCTTCGGAGTCCGGCGCCGGCGCCGAGAAGTACATCAGCACGATGACGCGGACGTAGAAGAACGCCGCGATCGCGCTCGAGATCACACCGACCACCGCCAGCCAGGTGCCGCCGTTCGCGATCGCCGCCGAGAACACCGCGAACTTGCTGGTGAAACCCGACGTCAACGGGATGCCCGCGAAGGCGAGCAGGAACAGCGTGAAGACGCCGGCCAGCAGCGGCGAGCGGCGCGCCAGGCCGGCCCACTGCGACAGGTGCGTCGCCTCGCCGGCGCTGTCGCGCACCAGCGTGACGACGGCGAAGGCGCCGATCGTGGTGAAGCCGTACGCCGCCAGGTAGAACAGCGTGCCCGCGATGCCGGCGCGGTCGAAGGCCAGCACGCCGGTGAGCACGAAGCCCGCGTGCGCGATGGACGAGTAGGCCAGCAGGCGCTTGATGTCGGTCTGGGTGATGGCCAGGACGGAACCGACCACCATCGTGATGATGGCGACACCCCACACGATCGGCTGCCAGTCCCAGCGCGCCGCGCTCACCGCGACGTAGAACACGCGCAGCATCGCGCCGAAGGCCGCGACCTTGGTGCACGCGGCCATGAAGCCGGTGACCGGGGTGGGAGCACCCTGGTAGGCGTCCGGCGTCCAGGCGTGGAACGGGACGGCGCCGACCTTGAACAGCAGCCCGATCGCCACCATCGCGATGCCGATCAGCAGCATCGCGTCGGCGTTGGTGCGGGTGCCGATCGCCTGGGCGATGTCACCGAGGTAGAGCGAGCCCGAGAAGCCGAACAGCAGCGCCGCTCCGAACAGGAAGAACGCCGACGAGAACGACCCGAGCAGGAAGTACTTGAGCGCGCCCTCCTGCGACAGCAGCCGGCGACGGCGGGCCAGGCCGGTGAGCAGGTACAGCGGCAGCGACAGCACCTCGAGCGCGACGAACAGGGTCAGCAGGTCGCCCGCGGCCGGGAAGAGCATCATGCCCGCCACGGAGAACAGCGTCAGCGGGAAGACCTCGGTCTGCACCCAGCCGGCGCGGGCGGTGGCCGCCTCGTACGCCGAGCCGGGCACGCTCGCCCCCTGCGAGGTGAAGGCGTCGCCCTCGTTGCCCGCGAACCGCTCAGCCATCGTGAGCACCGCGAGGATCGCCAGCACCAGGATCGTGCCCTGCAAGAACAGCGCCGGACCGTCGATGACCACCGCTCGGGCCAGCGTGCTCGCCTTGGTGTGGTCGCTGGCCAGCACGACGGCGATGAAGGCCGCGATCAGGCCGACCAGCGTGACGCTGACCTGGCTCGCGTAGCGCCAGCGCCGCGGGACGAACGCCTCGACCAGGACGCCGACCAGCGCCGTCCCGAGGACGATCAGCATCGGCGCCACCAGGTGGTAGCTGACCGACGGTGCCGTGACGTCCGCCGTCACCAGCGCGCTCACTTGGAGGTCCCTTCAGCTGCAGGGGCGACCCGCGGCGCGGGGTCGGTGACCCCCACCTGGGTCATGGTCTTCTTCACGGCCGGGTCGACGACGTCGAGCACGAGCTTGGGGAAGACACCGAGCCCGATGATCGCGACGATCAGCGGCGCCACGACCCACGCCTCGCGTGCCCCGAGGTCGCGAGTCCCCGTGACGGTCTCGGGGCGCGGGCCGGTCATCATGCGCTGGTACATCAGCAGGATGTAGAGCGCGGCCAGGATGATGCCCACGGTGGCCACGACACCGGCCGCCGGGTACCGGCTGAACGTGCCCACCAGCACCAGGAACTCGCTGACGAAGCTCGACAGGCCCGGCAGCGCCAGGCTCGACATGCCGGCCAGGAGGAACACTCCCGCGATGAGCGGGGTGACCCGCTGCCAGCCGCCGTAGTCGGGGATCCGACGCGAGCCACGCCGTCGGATCAGCATGGCCGCCACGAGGAACAGCGCCGCGGTGGAGAAGCCGTGGTTGACCATGTACAGCGTCGAGCCGCTCTGGCCGGGCGAGGTCATGGCGAAGATGCCGAGCACGATGAAGCCGAAGTGCGACACCGACGTGTAGGCGATCAGCCGCAGCAGGTCGGTCTGCCCGATCGCGAGCAGCGCGCCGTAGATGATCGACACCAGCGCCAGCACGATGACGACCGGCGTCGCCCAGCGCGAGGCGTCTGGGAACAGCGGCAGGCAGAAGCGGATCATGCCGAAGGTGCCGACCTTGTCGAGCACGCCCACGAGCAGCACGGACACCGGCGCGGGAGCCTCGGCCGCAGCGTCGGGCAGCCAGGTGTGCACGGGGAACATCGGGGCCTTCACCGCGAAGGCGAAGAAGAAGGCCAGGAACATCAGCCGCTCGGCACCCACCCCCATGTCGAGGCCGGTGAGCTTGCTGAGCAGGAAGCCGTCCGCGCCCCCGGGGCCGGCGAAGTAGAGCGCGATGACGCCGACGAGCATCACCAGACCGCCGGCGAGGGAGTAGAGCAGGAACTTCACCGCTGCGTACTGGCGCTGCGCCCCGCCGAAGGACCCGATCAGGAAGTAGACCGGGATCAGCATCGCCTCGAAGAAGACGTAGAACAAGAACACGTCGGTGGCCGCGAAGACGCCGACCATCATCGTCTCGAGCACGAGGAAAAGCGCGAAGTAGTTCTGCTCGCGCCGCCCGACCTCGGGCACGTCGTGCCAGGCGGCCAGGATGCACACCGGCGTCAGGACGACGGCGAGCGCCACGAGCACCAGCGCGATGCCGTCGACGCCGACCGCGTAGCTCACGCCGAACTGCGGGATCCAGCGGTGGTGCTCGGTGAACTGGAACTGCGGGCCGCCGGCCTCGAAGCGCAGGGCCATGGCGATGGTCAGCACCAGCGGCACGAGTGACACCGCGAGGGCGACCTGCTTGGCCCGCCCGGCCAGTCCACGCGGCAGCAGGGCCACGACCACCGCGCCGACGAGCGGCACGGCGCCGATCACCGTCAGCCAGGGGAAGTTCTGCATCATCGGTCCGTTCCGCGTCGCGGGTGGTCAGGGCAGCTGAGGTCAGTCACCGGGTCGGTCACCGGGGCGCTCACCGGATCACCGCCAGCGCGGCCAGCACGACGACGACGCCGGCCAGCATGCTGAGGGCGTACGAGCGCACGAAGCCGTTCTGCCAGCGACGCAGCCGGGCCGACGTCCCGCCGATGAGTGCGGCGAAGCCGCCCACGGCGCCGTCGACGCCCTTGTTGTCGACGAACACCAGCGAGCGGGTCAGGTGCTGGCCCGGGCGCATGAGCACGGCCTCGTTGACGTCGTCCTGCAGCAGGTCGCGGCGGGCCGCGCGGGTGAGCAGCGAGCCGGTCGGCGCCACGAGGGGCACCTGGGCGCGCCAGTACTGCATCCAGGCCAGCGCGATGCCGATCACCACGAGCAGCAGGGTGAGCACCATGAGCACCGGGACGGCGATCACCGGCTCGCCCTCGGCGTGCTCGCCGACGACCGGCGCCAGCCAGTTGGTGATGAGGTTCGTCGGACCCAGGATCAGGCCGAGGAAGGCCGAGCCGACCGCCAGCACCATCATGGGCACGGTCATGAGCAGCGGGGACTCGTGCGGGTGGACGTCGTCCTCCCACCGCCGCTTGCCCTGGAAGGTCATGAAGAACAGGCGCGACATGTAGAACGCCGTGATCCCGGCGCCGATGAGCGCGGCCAGGCCGAAGACCCACGGCCGCCAGCCCTCGCCGATGAACGCGGCCTCGATGATCTTGTCCTTGCTCCAGAAGCCGGCGAACGGCGGGACGCCCAGGATCGCGAGCCACCCGAGCCCGAAGGTGATCCAGGTGATCTTCATGACGCCGGACAGGCCGCCGAACCGGCGCATGTCGACGCGGTCGTTCATACCGTGCATGACCGACCCGGCCCCGAGGAACATGCCGGCCTTGAAGAAGCCGTGCGTGAGCAGGTGGAAGATCGCGAACGCGTAGCCGATCGGGCCGAGGCCGGCAGCCAGCATCATGTAGCCGATCTGGCTCATGGTGGAGGCGGCGAGAGCCTTCTTGATGTCGTCCTTCGCGCAGCCGACGATCGCACCGAACAGCAGCGTGATCGCGCCCACGATGACGACCACCAGCTGCGCGGTGGGCGCGAGGTCGAAGATCGGGTGCGAGCGCACGACGAGGTAGACGCCGGCGGTGACCATCGTGGCCGCGTGGATGAGCGCCGAGACCGGCGTCGGGCCGGCCATGGCGTCACCGAGCCAGGACTGCAAGGGGAACTGCGCCGACTTGCCGCACGCTCCGAGCAGCAGCATCAGGCCGATGGCGGTGAGCGCACCCTCGGACGCGCCGCTCGCGCCCGCGAACACCGAGCGGAAGTCGACCCCGCCGAACTGCACGAACATGATCATGATCGCGACGGACAGGCCGAAGTCGCCGACCCGGTTGGCCACGAACGCCTTCTTGCCGGCGGCCGCGTACGCGGAGTTCTGGTACCAGAAGCCGATGAGCAGGTACGACGCCAGGCCGACGCCCTCCCAGCCGACGTACAGCAGCAGGTAGCTGTCAGCCAGCACCAGCAGCAGCATCGAGGCCACGAAGAGGTTGAGGTAGCCGAAGAAGCGCCGCCGGTCGGCGTCGTGCTCCATGTACGCGATCGAGTACACGTGGATCAGCGAGCCGACGAACGTCACGAGCAGGACGAAGGCCATCGACAGCGGGTCGAGAAGCAGCCCGGCGTCGACCTTGAACGACCCCGCGGGCACCCAGGTGAACAGGTGCTGACCCACCGCGCGCTCGCCGGAGCCCTTGCCGACCATGGCGAAGAACAGCAGCGCCGCGACGACGAACGCGGCCCACGAGGCGGCGGTGCCGAGCAGGTGGCCGAAGCGGTCGGTGCGCCGGCCGCCGAAGAGCAGCACCACGGCGCCGAGCAGCGGCAGCCCGATCAGCAGCCAGGTCAGGGAGAAGACGCCCGACGCTGCGGCGACCTGCGACGTGCCCTCGGCCGCGAGGAGCGATGTGGTGGTCATCTGGGTATCGGTTCCGTTTCGGTTCTCGTGCCCGTCAGAGCTTGAGCAGGTTGGCGTCGTCGACCGAGGCCGAGCGGCGGGCGCGGAAGATGCTCAGGATGATCGCGAGCCCGACGACGACCTCGGCGGCCGCGACGAGCATCACGAACAGCGCCACCACCTGACCGTCGAGGCTGCCCTGCATGCGGGCGAAGGTCACGAACAGCAGGTTGGTCGCGTTGAGCATGAGCTCGACGCCCATGAACACCACGATCGCGTTGCGCCGCAGCAGCACCGTGACCGCACCGATCGCGAACAGGATCGACGCCAGGTACACGTAGTTGGTCAGGTTCATCGCCGGCCCCCCTCCTCGACGTCCTGCTCGATGGCCGGGACGTCACGGTCGAAGTCGTCGGCAGGGCGCACCTGCTGGCGGATGCGCAGCACCCGCGACACCGACAGCTCGCTCGGCGTGCCGTCGGGCAGCAGGGCCGGGGTGTCGACGGCGTTGTGGCGGGCGAAGACGCCCGGGGCCGGCAGGCCCGCCGGCATCCTGCCGGTGCGGAACCGCTCCTCGGCCTGCACGCGCTGGGTGCGCTTGATGCCGAGCCGCTCACGGTGCGCCAGCACCATCGAGCCCATGGCGGCGGTGATCAGCAGGGCGCTGGTGACCTCGAAGGCCCACACGTACTTGCCGAAGATGAGGTTGGCGATGCCGTTGACGTTGCCGTCCGCGTTCGCGTCGGCGAGGCCGAGCGGCTGACCGAAGGTCGCGGAGCCGACGCCGGCGATGAGCAGCACGCCGAGTCCGATCGCGAGCAGCAGGCCCACCCAGCGCTGGCCGGTGATCGTCTCGATCATCGAGTCCGAGGAGTCGACGCCCACCAGCATCAGCACGAACAGGAACAGCATCATCACGGCACCGGTGTAGACGAACACCTGGATGACGCCGAGGAAGTCGGCGTCCTGAGCCAGGTAGATCGCCCCGAGGCTCACCATGACCACCGCCATGCCGAGCGCCGCGTGCACCGCCTTGCGCGCGAAGACCAGACCGAGCGCGGCGAGCACCATGATCGGCCCGAGGATCCAGAACATCACCGTCTCGGCCGAGCCAGGCGACGGGTCACCGGCCGCGAGCAGCTGGGCCGGCAGGACGATGGCGTTCATCGACGGGCCTCCTCGGCCAGTGCCGTGCCCTGCGTCTGCGGGCCGAGGGCCGAGGCCGACTCGTCGCCGAGCTGACCGGCGCGCTCCTCGACCCACGCCTGCTGCTCGGGCGTGGCCTTGTCGACCTCACCGCGGTAGTAGCTCTTGTCGTTCGCGCCCTCGGGCATGGGGTGGGGCGGGGCGAGCATGCCGGCGCGCAGCGGCGCGAGCAGCTGGTCCTTCTCGAAGATGAGCTTGCCGCGGGCGTCGTCGGCGAGCTCGTACTCGTTGGTCATCGTGAGCGCGCGCGTGGGGCACGCCTCGATGCACAGCCCACAGAAGATGCAGCGCAGGTAGTTGATCTGGTAGACGCGGCCGTAGCGCTCACCCGGGGAGTAGCGCGCGTCCTCGGTGTTGTCGGCGCCCTCGACGTAGATGGCGTCAGCCGGGCAGGCCCAGGCGCACAGCTCGCAGCCGATGCACTTCTCCAGACCGTCGGGGTGACGGTTGAGCTGGTGCCGGCCGTGGTACCGCGGCTCGGTGCCGCGCGGCTTCTCGGGGTACTCCTCGGTAGCGACCTTCTTGAACATCGTCGAGAAGGCGACGCCGAAGCCCGCGACCTGGGGCGCCAGCGTGGCCAGCAGCCGCTTCTTGTCGCTCTTGCGGGGCTCGCGGGGCTCGGCATGGCCTCGCCCGCCCTGCGCCGGCGTCGAGTCGCCGGCCGGACGCAGTGATCCGTCAGCCACGAAGATCCTCCTCGGTGGTGCTCGGGGCCGCGCCGGTGAGCGCGCGCTCCGAGTCCGCGGGCCGCGGGCGGGGCCCGCGGGTCACCGCGATGGTCTGGCCGGGCAGTGGTGGCACGGGGTGGCCACCGGCGAACGGGTCGATCTCGCCGAGGTCCCAGCCGCCTTCGTCCGCGCGGCGGGCCGAGCGCGAGTCGACGGCCCAGGCAATGGCGCCACCGATCAGCGCCAGCACGCCGATGGCGATGAACAGGCCGCGACGTCCGGTGTCGGTGATGTCGGGCAGCGCGCGGATCGTCGCGACGGCCACGATCCACAGCAGGCTGGCGGGGATGAGGAACTTCCAGCCGAACCGCATGAACTGGTCGTACCGCACCCGGGGCAGCGAGCCGCGGACCCAGACGAAGAAGAACAGGAACATCCACAGCTTGACGACGAACCACAGGATCGGCCACCAGCCGTGGTTGAACATGCCGTCGTTGATCGACGACAGCGGCCACGGGGCGCGCCAGCCGCCGAGGAACAAGGTGGTGGCGAGAGCGGAGACGGTGAGCATGTTGACGTACTCGCCGAGGAAGAACATCGCGAACTTCAGCGAGGAGTACTCGGTGTGGAAGCCACCGGTGAGCTCACCCTCGCCCTCGGCGAGGTCGAACGGCAGGCGGTTGGTCTCACCCAGCATCGTGATGACGTAGACCACGAACGAGAAGATCGCGGGGATGATGAACCACTGCGAGGTCTGCGCGTGCACGATCTCGGACGTCGACATCGAGCCCGCGTAGAGGAACACCGGCACGAGCGACAGGCCCATGGCGATCTCGTAGCTGACGATCTGCGCCGACGAGCGCAGTCCACCGAGCAGCGGGTACGTCGAACCCGACGACCAGCCGGCCAGCAGGATGCCGTAGACGCCGACGCTCGCGACGGCGAGCACGAAGATCACCGCGACGGGGATGTCGGTGAGCTGCAGCGGGGTGCGGTGCCCGAAGATCGAGACCTCGGGACCGAACGGGATGATCGCGAAGGACACGAACGCCATCGCACCGGCGATCGCCGGGGCGATGATGTAGACCGCCTTGTCGGCGGCCTTGGGGATGATGTCCTCCTTCAGCGCCAGCTTGATGCCGTCGGCCAGCGTCTGCAGCAGGCCGAACGGGCCGGTGCGGTTCGGGCCCGGCCGCTGCTGCATGCGCCCGATGACCCGGCGCTCGAACCAGATGACGATGAGCGTGTTGAGCATCAAGAAGACGAAGATCGCCAGCGCCTTGATGACGACCAGCCACCACGTGGTGTCGCTGAAGTCAGCGGCGCCGGGGTTGGCCGTGAGCAGGGCCGTGGTCATGCCGCACCTCCCCTGCTGAGCGTGACGACGGAGCCGGAATCAGCCCCGAGGAGCGTACGCACCGGGTATCCCGTCTGGTTCGTGGGCAGCCACACGGCCCGCTCGGGCATGTCGGTGACCACCAGCGGGAGCGTGAGCTGACCGCGCTCGGTCGACACGGTGACCAGGTCGCCCTCGGCGACACCGACCTCGGCGGCCGTGGCGGCCGACAGACGCACCACCGGTCTACGGGCGGTGCCGGCGAGCCAGGGCTCGCCGTCCTGCAGCCGGCCGGCGTCGAGCAGCAGGTGCCACGTCGACAGCACGGCCTGGTTGGGGCCGACCGCCGGGGGCTCGGCGGCCGGCACGGACGGCGCCGCAGCCCGCTCGCCGTCCCACACCGCGATCTCGGCGGCCTGGGCCCGCACGCTGGCGAGGTCGCGCAGGCCCAGCGGGACGTCCAGCTCGTCGGCCAGCAGGTCGAGCACGCGGTAGTCGCTGAGCGCGTTGGTCTCCAGCGCGATACCGAAGGGCCGCTCGCGACCCTCCCAGGTCCAGAACGTGCCGCCCTTCTCGGCGACCGCGGCGACCGGCAGGACGACGTCGGCGCGCTCGGTGACGGCGCTCGGCCGCAGCTCGAGGGAGACGACGAACCCGGCGGCGTCGAGTGCCTCGACCGCGGCCACGGGATCGGCCAGGTCAGCCGGTTCGACACCGCCCACGACCAGGCCGCCGAGCTCGCCGCTGCGCGCGGCCTCCAGCATGGCGGCGGTGTCGCGTCCGGGCTGCTCGGGCAGGCCGTCGACGGCCCAGGCCGCGGCCAGGTCGACGCGCGCTGCGGCGTCGCCGACCGGGCGGCCCCCGGGCAGCAGGTTCGGCAGCGCACCGGCCTCGACGGCGCCGCGCTCACCGGCGCGCCGGGGCACCCAGGCGATGCGAGCGCCGGTGGCCTCGGCCAGGCGCAGCACCGCCGACAGGGCGCCGGGCGTCTGCGACAGCCGCTCGCCGACCAGCACCACAGCGCCCTCGGCGCGCAGCAGCTGGGTGGTGTCCTCGACCTCGGCCAGGCCCTCGGCGAGGGCGTCGAGCACCTCGGCCTCGGTGCCGGGACCGGCCGGGATCAGCCGGCCGTCGAGCTTCTCGAGCCCGCGGGTGGCCCAGCTGGCGATGGAGACGACCTGCTGGCGGTGCGCCCGCACGGCCTTGCGCAGGCGCAGGAAGACGATCGGCGACTCCTCCTCGGGTTCCAGCCCCACCAGCAGCACGGCCGGAGCCTGCTCGAGCTGGTCGTAGCTGACGCCCTCGGCGCCGACCCAGGCCCCCGCCACGGCGTGGGCCAGGAACTCGGCCTCCTCGGCCGACTGCGGCCGGGCGCGGAAGTCGACGTCGTTGGTGCCCAGCACGACGCGCGCGAACTTGGCGTACGCGTAGGCGTCCTCGTGCGTCACGCGCCCGCCGGTGAGGACGCCGACGCCGCCGGCCGCGCGGGCGGCGCGCAGCCCCTCGGCGGCGACGGACAGCGCCTCGGGCCAGGAGGCCACGCGCAGCTCGCCGGTGTCGGTGTCGCGCACGAGCGGGTGGGTGAGACGGTCGAGCGTGGCGTACTGGAAGGCCCAGCGCCCCTTGTCGCAGTTCCACTCCTCGTTGACCTGCGGGTCGTTGTCGGCCAGCCGGCGCAGCACCACGCCACGGCGGTGGTCGGTGCGCAGGCCGCAGCCGGACGCGCAGTGCTCGCACACCGACGGCACCGACACGAGGTCGAACGGCCGGGCGCGGAAGCGGTAGGCGGCACCCGTCAGCGCGCCCACCGGGCAGATCTGCACGGTGTTGCCGCTGAAGTAGCTCTCGAACGGCTGCTTGGCGTAGATCCCGACCTGCTGCAGCGCGCTGCGCTCGACCAGCTCGATGAACGGGTCGCCGGCGATCTGCTTGCTGAAGCGGGTGCAGCGCGCACACAGCACGCAGCGATCGCGGTCGAGCAGCACCTGGCTCGAGATGTTGATCGGCTTGGGGTACGTGCGCTTGACGTCGTCGAAGCGGGTCTCGGGCCGGCCGTTCGACAGCGCCTGGTTCTGCAGCGGGCACTCGCCGCCCTTGTCGCAGACCGGGCAGTCCAGCGGGTGGTTGATGAGCAGGAACTCCATGACGCCGTGCTGGGCCTTGTCGGCCACCGGCGACGTGCGCTGGGTCTTGACCACCATGCCCTCGCTGACGGCGAGGGTGCAGGAGGCCTGCGGCTTGGGCATGGCGCGCAGCGAGCCGTCCGGACCGGGGGTCGAGACCTCCACCAGGCACTGGCGGCAGGCGCCGACCGGCTCGAGCAGCGGGTGGTCGCAGAAGCGCGGGATCTGCACGCCCACCTGCTCGGCGGCCCGGATGACGAGCGTGCCCTTGGGCACCTCGACGGTGGCGCCGTCGATGACCATCGAGACGAGGTCGTCGCGCTTGGCGGCGTCCCCGCCCGAGGGGGTGGTGACGCTGGTCGTCGTCGTCATGGTGCTGCGATCACCTCAGGTGCGAACAGGGCGGAGGCTGCGCGGTCGAACGGGCAGCCACCGCTGGGGTTCTCAGCGGACGGCAGGTGCCGCAGGTACTCGTCGCGGAAGTACTGGATGCTCGACGTCACCGGGCTCGTGGCACCGTCTCCGAGCGCGCAGAACGCGCGACCGAGGATGTTGTCGCAGATGTCGAGCAGCTTGTCGAGGTCGGCCTCCGTGCCCTGGCCGTGCTCGAGCCGGTGCAGCACCTGCTTCATCCAGTAGTTGCCCTCGCGGCACGGCGTGCACTTGCCGCAGGACTCGTGGGCGTAGAAGTCGATCCAGCGGTCGACCGCCCGTACGACGCACGTGGTGTCGTCGAAGATCTGCAGCGCGCGCGTGCCGAGCATCGAGCCCGCGGCACCGACCGACTCGAAGTCCAGCGGGACGTCGAGGTGCTCGGCGGTGAAGATGGGCGTCGACGATCCGCCCGGCGTCCAGAACTTCAGCTTGCTCTGCTCGCTGCGCATGCCGCCGGCCATGTCGAGCAGCTCGCGCAGCGTGATGCCCAGCGGTGCCTCGTACTGGCCCGGGTGCTTGACGTGGCCCGAGAGGCTGAAGAAGCCGAAGCCCGTGGACTTCTCGGTGCCCATGGACGTGAACCAGTCCGCGCCCTTGAGCAGGATCGGCGGCACGCTGGCGATCGACTCGACGTTGTTGACCACCGTCGGGCGCGCGTACAGGCCCGCCACCGCGGGGAACGGCGGCTTCAGCCGCGGCTGGCCGCGACGACCCTCGAGGGAGTCGAGCAGCGCGGTCTCCTCACCGCAGATGTACGCGCCCGCGCCGGCGTGCACGGTGACGTCGAGGTCGAACCCCGAGCCGAGGATGTTCTTGCCCAGGTAGCCCTTCGCGTACGCCTCCTCGACCGCGCGCATCAGGCGGCGGAGCACGTGCACGACCTCGCCGCGCACGTAGATGAAGGCGTGGTTGCAGCCGATGGCGTACGAGGTGATGGCGACGCCCTCGATGAGGAACTGCGGCGTCGCCATCATGAGCGGGATGTCCTTGCAGGTGCCCGGCTCGGACTCGTCGGCGTTGACGACGAGGTAGCGAGGGCCGCCGTCCGGCGGGGGCAGGAAGCCCCACTTCATGCCGGTGGGGAAGCCGGCGCCGCCGCGCCCGCGCAGGCCGGAGTCCTTGACGGTCGTGATGACGTCGGCCTGCGCCATGCCGAGCGCCTTGCGCAGCGCCTGGTAGCCGTCGTGCGCCTCGTAGGTCTCCATCGACCACGAGCGGTCGGCGTCCCAGAACTCGCTGAGGATCGGGGTGAGCGTGGTCATGGCTCAGTCCTCCTTCGCGGGCTGGGTGGACGCGGCGCCCTGCGTGCCAGAGGCGATGGCGGCGTCGTTGGCACTGGGGTGGGCAGGGTCGGCGACGTGCTCGGCGGCGACCTGCTCGGATGCGGCTCCCGCGTTGGGGGCGGAGGTCTGGGGCGCCGTCCAGCCCTTCTCGTGGGCCAGCTGCAGGCCGCGCAGGGTGGGCTCGCCGGCGCCGGGGCCCTCGTCGGCCAGGCCGTCAGGGAAACCGGCGAGCGTGCGCGAGACCTGCTTGAAGGTGCAGACCCGGCTCGGGCCCCGGGTGGGCTGCACCGCGTCACCGGCGCGCAGCCGGTCGGCCAGGTCGCGGGCGGACGACGGCGTCTGGTTGTCGAAGAACTCCCAGTTGACCATCACGACGGGGGCGTAGTCGCAGGCCGCGTTGCACTCGACGCGCTCGAGGGTGATGGCGCCGTCGTCGGTCGTCTCGTCGTGACCGACGCCGAGATGCTGCGACAGGGAGTCGAAGATCGCGTCGCCGCCCATGATCGCGCACAGCGTGTTGGTGCAGACGCCGACGGTGTAGGTGCCGTTGGGGTGGCGCTTGTACTGCGTGTAGAACGTCGCGACGCCGGCCACCTCGGCGGTGGTGAGGTCGAGGCGCTGCGCGCAGTACTCGATGCCGCGCTGGCTGACGAAGCCGTCCTCGCTCTGCACGAGGTGCAGCATGGGCAGCAGCGCCGAGCGGGCCTGCGGGTAACGCGCGATGATCTCGGCGCTGTCGGCGTCCAGCCGGGTGCGCACGTCGTCGGGGTAGGCGTCCGCCCCCTCGGCGGCGCCTGCGACGGCGAACGTGGCCTGGTCGTCCGCGGGCATCAGCGGTCCACCCCTCCCATGACGGGATCGATCGAGGCGACGGCGACGATGACGTCGGCCAGCTGGCCGCCCTCGCACATCGCGGCCGTGGCCTGCAGGTTGTTGAAGCTCGGGTCGCGGAAGTGCGCGCGGTAGGGACGCGTGCCGCCGTCGCTCACCAGGTGGACGCCGAGCTCGCCCTTCGGCGACTCCACGGCCTGGTAGACCTGGCCGGCCGGCACCCGGAAGCCCTCGGTGACCAGCTTGAAGTGGTGGATCAGGGCCTCCATCGAGGTGCCCATGATGTGCCTGATGTGGTCGAGGCTGTTGCCCATGCCGTCGGAGGAGATGGCGAGCTGGGCGGGCCAGGCGATCTTCTTGTCGTCGATCATCACCGGCCCGGACGTGTTCTGCAGCCGGTCGACCGCCTGCTCGATGATGCTGAGCGACTCGTAGCACTCGTCGAGGCGGATCCGCAGGCGCCCGTAGGCGTCGCAGGTGTCGCGGGTCATGACCTCGAAGTCGTAGGTCTCGTACCCGCAGTACGGCGCGACCTTGCGCAGGTCGTGCGGCAGGCCCGTCGAGCGCAGCACCGGGCCGGTGACGCCGAGGGCGATGCAGCCGGTGAGGTCGAGGTAGCCGACGTCGACCATGCGGCCCTTGAGCACGGGGTTCTCGTTGAGCAGCGCCTCGAGCTCACCCAGACCGGCGCGCACGGCCGGCACCATGTCGCGGATGCGGTCGATGGCGCCCGGCGGCAGGTCCTGCGCCACCCCGCCGGGGCGGACGTAGGCGTTGTTCATCCGCAGGCCGGTGATGTTCTCGATCACGGCCAGGATGCGCTCGCGCTCGCGGAAGCCGACCGTCATGACGGTGGTGGCGCCCATCTCCATACCGCCGGTGGCCGTGGCCACCAGGTGGGAGGAGATGCGCGTGAGCTCCATCATCAGCACGCGGATGATCGAGGCCCGCTCGGGGATCTGGTCGGTGACCCCGAGCAGCTTCTCGATGCCGAGGCAGTACGCGGCCTCCTGGAACATGGGCGTGAGGTAGTCCATGCGCGTGCAGAACGTGACGCCCTGCACCCAGGTGCGGTACTCCATGTTCTTCTCGATGCCGGTGTGCAGGTAGCCGATGCCGGCCCGGGCCTCGGTGACGCTCTCGCCGTCGATCTCGAGGATGAGCCGCAGCACGCCGTGGGTGGAGGGGTGCTGGGGCCCCATGTTGACGACGATGCGCTCCTCGCCGAGGGCGGCCGCCTCCTCGGCGACGTCGTCCCAGTCGCCGCCGGAGGCGTTGAACACCGCGCCCTCGAGGGGTGCGCCGGCGTCCGTGGCGCCGTACGGGTCGGCGTCCACGCGCTGGGAGTCCGGGGTGGCGCCGGGGGTGATGGTCTGGTCGCTCATCAGCTGTACGACCTCCGCTCGTCGGGCGGCGGTACCTGCGCGCCCTTGTACTCGACGGGGATGCCGCCGAGGGGGTAGTCCTTGCGCTGGGGGTGGCCCGGCCAGTCGTCGGGCATGAGGATCCGGGTGAGCGCCGGGTGGCCCCGGAAGACGATGCCGAACATGTCCCACGTCTCGCGCTCGTGCCAGTCGTTGCCCGGCCAGACGTCGATGACCGACGGGATCCAGGCGTCGCCGTCCGGGCAGGCGACCTCGAGCCGCACGCGGCGGGCGCCGTGGGTGATCGACAGCAGGTGGTAGACGGCGTGCAGCTCGCGGCCGGTCTCGTGCGGGTAGTGCACGCCGCTCACGCCGGTGCAGATCTCGAACCGCAGGCTCGGCTCGTCCCGCATGGTGCGCGCGACCACGGGCAGCGCCTCGCGCCGCACGAACAGCGTGAGCTCGCCGAGCTCGGCCACGACCTTCTCGATCGCGTCGTCGAAGGTCACGCCCTCGTCGCCCAGCGCCGCCTCGAGGTCGGTGACGGCGTCCTCCCACCACCCGTCGAGCGGGCGCTGCGCCGGAGCGGCGAACACCACGGGGCGCACGAGACCGCCGTAGCCGGAGGTGTCACCCGCGTCCTGGACGCCGAACATGCCCGTGCGGACGTCGACGACCTCGGCGTGCGTGACCTCGGGCTGGTCGACCGGCGACTTGTGCACCTCGGCCGTCGTCGGGGCGGCCTCCTGGGCCACCGCCGAGGTCGGCTTGGTCTGGCCAGCGGCCTTCTCGTCGGCCTCGCGGGGCTCGCTCACGTCGTCCTTCCGGCCGGGCTCGTTCGTCGCGTCGCTCATCGCAGCAGCCCGTGCATGTGCTCGGTGGGCGTCGACTGCAGCGCCGCGGCCTCGGCGGCCCGAGCCGCCTGCTCGCGGTTGACGCCGAGCGGCATGCTCTGGATCTGCTCGTGCAGGGTGATGATCGCGTTGAGCAGCATCTGCGGCCGGGGCGGGCAGCCGGGCAGGTAGACGTCGACCGGCACGATGTGGTCGACGCCCTGCACGATCGCGTAGTTGTTGAACATGCCGCCGCTGCTCGCGCAGACACCCATCGAGATGACCCACTTGGGCTCGGGCATCTGGTCGTAGACCTGGCGCACGACGGGGGCCATCTTCTGGCTCACCCGGCCGGCCACGATCATCAGGTCGGCCTGGCGCGGCGTGGCGCTGAACCGCTCCATGCCGAAGCGGGCGATGTCGTAGTCGGGCGTGCCGACGGCCATCATCTCGATGGCGCAGCAGGCCAGACCGAACGTCGCCGGCCACACCGAGCTCTTGCGCATGTATCCCGCGAGCGACTCGACGGTCGTCAGCAGGAAGCCGGCGGGGAGCTTCTCCTCGATACCCATGAAGGCCTCAGTCCCATTCCAGTCCGCCGCGTCGCCACACGTAGGCGTACGCGATGAACACGGTGAGGATGAACAGCACCATCTCGACGAGCGCGAAGACACCCAGCCGCTGGAACCCCACCGCGAACGGGAAGAGGAACACCGACTCGATGTCGAAGATGATGAAGAGCATGGCGGTCAGGTAGTACTTGACCGGAAAGCGGCCACCGCCCGCCGCGTGCGGGGACGGCTCGATCCCGCACTCGTAGGCGTCGACCTTGGCGCGGTTGTAGCGCTTGGGGCCCGCCACGGAGCCGGCGGCCACGGAGAACACCGCGAAGCCTGCTCCCAAAGCGAACAGGACGAGAATCGGCACGTAGGGGTTCACGCCGTCTCGCTCCCCTCTGTCTCGTCAGTTGCGTGGCTCGGGCGGTGACTGCCGGGCGACTCGCGGCCTGGTGGCCGCAGGGCAGCCCACAGGGCCCGAAGCGACCTCATCCTAGGGCCGCCGGAGGCGGCCGGGCGGACGGGGGCCGCGGTGCGCCGTCCACCGCTTGTGATCGGCTTCACGAACGCATCGGTGAGTCTAGGCCAGCCGGACGCGACGCGACCGGCCCCCCCGTCGGGGAGCCGGTCGCCATCACGATCTCGGGGTCAGGACGCTCAGTGCTTGAACGCGTCCTTGACCTTCTCGCCGGCGTTCTTCAGGTCGGCCTTGGACTGGTCGCCCTTGCCCTCGGCCTCCATGCGCTCGTCGTCGGTGAGCTTGCCGGCGGCCTCCTTGGCCTTGCCCTTGAGGTCCTCGCCGGTGTTGTTCAGCTTGTCGTCGGCTCCCATGCCTGCCTCCTCGGTCGGCGTCCGTGTCGACGCGGGTGCTTCGAGAGGCCAGTCAAGCCGGGGTTGGCCGGGTCCGCATCCGGAGACGGCGATGATCAGGCGGGCCGCACCGCACGGTGCAACGCGACGATGCCGCCCGACAGGTTGCGCCACGCGACGTCGGCCCAGCCGGCCTGCTGTAGCAGGCCGGCCAGCTGCTCCTGCGCGGGCCAGTCGCGGATCGACTCGGCGAGGTAGACGTAGGAGTCGGGGTTGGAGCTCACGCGGCGCGCGATCGGCGGCAGCGCCCGCATGAGGTAGTTGACGTAGACGGCGCGGAACGGCCCCCACACGGGGTGGCTGAACTCGCAGATGACCAACCGGCCCCCAGGTCGAGTCACGCGCAGCATCTCGCGCAGGGCGGCGCCGGTGTCGACGACGTTGCGCAGGCCGAACGAGATGGTGACCGCGTCGAACGAGCCGTCGGCGAAGGGCAGGCGCGTGGCGTCGCCCGCGGTGAGCTGCAGGTCCGGACGTCGGCGCTTGCCGACGCGCAGCATGCCGAGCGAGAAGTCGGCCGGCACCACGTCGGCGCCGGCCGCCACGAGGGGCTCGCTGCTCGTGCCGGTGCCGGCTGCGAGGTCGAGGACGCGCTCGCCGCGCCGCAGGTCGAGGGCGCGACCGACGGCCCGACGCCACAGGCGGTCCTGGCCCAGGCTGAGCACGTCGTTGGTGAGGTCGTAGCGCGCGGCGACGGTGTCGAACATCGCGGCGACCTCGTCGGGGCGCTTGTCGAGGTGGGCTCGGGTCACGGCGCCATCCTCGCGCACGCGGCCTTGGCCCGGCGAGGCCCGGTGCGCTGGCGTGCATGATCACGCCCGCCCTCCTGGCGTGATCATGCACGCCAGCGCACCCTGCGTGGGGCACACCGGGCGGGCGCCGCCTACGCTGATCGACGTGACCGTCGCCGCGTCCGGAGCCGCCGCACCGCTCGTCGTGCGTACCGTCGCGCTCGACGACCCCGGCCCCCTGCTCGACCTGCTGCCCGACGAGCCCTGCGTCTCGTGGGTGCGCCGCGGCGAGGGACTCGTCGGCTGGGGTGAGGCGGCTCGTTTCGCCTCCCGGGGCGACGACCGCTTCGAGCAGGCCCAGCGGTGGTGGGCCGAGACCGTGTCCGGCGCCGTCGTCCGCGACGAGGTCGACCTGCCGGGCACCGGGCCGGTGGCCTTCGGCTCCTTCACCTTCGACGCCGGGTCGCCCGGCAGCGTGCTGGCGGTGCCCGCGGTCGTCGTCGGGCACCGCGGCGGGCGCTGGTGGGTCACGACCACCGCCACGCAGGGGGCGCTGCCGGCCGCCGCCAGCCTGGCACGCCACGAGGCGCGCGCGCCGGGCGCAGTCACGTACGCCGACGGCACGATGTCCGGCGCCGACTGGGAAGGCGTGGTCGCGCAGGCGGTGCAGCGCATCACGCGCGGCGACGTCGACAAGGTGGTGCTGGCGCGTGACCTGGAGGCCCGCACCGCGCATCCCGTCGACCCCCGCTGGCTGCTGCGCGGGCTCGCCGAGAGCTATCCCGGCTGCTGGACGTTCGCCGTCGACGGACTCGTCGGCGCCACCCCCGAGCTGCTCGTGCGCCTCGAGCGGGGCCTGGTGCACTCCCGCGTGCTCGCCGGCACGATCAGCCGAACCGGCGACGACGATCACGACCTGGCGCTCGCCGCGTCGCTGGCGCGCTCGAGCAAGGACCTCGAGGAGCACGAGTACGCCGTCCGCTCGCTCGCGGACGCCCTCGCACCGCACTGCACGTCGATGAACGTGCCCGAGGCGCCGTTCGTGCTGCACCTGCCGAACGTCATGCACCTGGCCACCGACGTCGCGGGTGTGCTGTCGGACGGCGCGACGTCGCTCACGCTGGTGGCGGCGCTGCACCCCACGGCCGCCGTGGGTGGGACGCCCACCGCGGCCGCCGTCGAGCTGATCCGCGAGCTCGAGGGCATGGACCGCGGTCGGTACGCCGGCCCGGTCGGCTGGACCGACGGCCGCGGCGACGGCGAATGGGGCATCGCGCTGCGCTGTGCCGAGCTCGACGGCGCCGACCCGCACCGGGTGCGGCTGTTCGCCGGCTGCGGCATCGTCGCGGGGTCGGACCCGGCGCGCGAGCTCGCGGAGTCCGACGCCAAGCTCGTGCCCATGCGCGACGCCCTCGACCGCGCCTGAGCCCCACCCTTCCGCCGCCCAGGCTGGTGTGCGCCACCCAGGCTGGTTCGCGCCACCCCGCCGCGGCCTGACCGGCCCACGCAGTCAGCGCAGGGCGTCGGCCGCCAGCGCGCGCAGCCGCGCGTGCAGGTCGCGGTGCCCGGTGCGGTCGACCCGCACCTCGACGACGTGCAGGCCGCTCGGCGGCGCCGCGACCACCTCGGCCAGCTCGTCGGGCGCCGACACGCTGGTGAATCGAGCACCGGCCCCCCGGCTCAGCGCGGCCAGGTCGGCATCGTGCGGCGTCCCGAAGACCCGCTCGAACGCCGCGGCGTGCTGCGACGCCCCCGGCTCGAGCAGGGAGAAGATCCCTCCGCCGTCGTCGTTGACCACCACGACGGTGAGGTCGGGCTGCAGCTCGGGCGGCCCCACCACCAGCCCGCCGACGTCGTGCAGGAACGTCAGGTCACCCACGAGCGCGTACGTCGGCCGCTCGCTCGCGAGCGCCAGCCCGGACGCCGTCGACAGGCACCCGTCGATGCCGGCGAGACCGCGGCTGGCGACCACCCGCGGCCCGGGCGTCGCGGCGAGCTCGAGGTCGCGCACGGAGTTCGACGACCCGGCGAAGACCTGGGCGTCCGGGGCCACGGCGCCGGTGAGCGTGCGGGCCACGGCGACCCCGGACGGCCAGCTCTGGGCCACCGGACCCGCCACGGCGGCCGACACGAGGGACGCGGCGTCCGCCCACTCGGCGACCCAGCCGGACGCCTCGGCTGCCGCGCCGCCGCCCTGCACGAGCAGCGACTCCAGCGGAAGCACCGAACGGGCGCGTCCCGCGGGGTCCGGCCAGGGCCCCGGCGCCACGACGAGGTCGACGTCGAGACCGGGGTCGGCGAGCAGCCGCGACACCGGCCGGGCGAGCGTGGGCCGCCCGACGACGACGACCCGCTCCGGCCGGTGGGACGCCATCCAGTCCGTCGCCGAGAGCAGCAGCGTGCCGTGGGGCAGCGCGTGCGAGCGCGCTCCCCCGCTCGACGGCTCCGCGATGAGCGGCCAGCCGCGCGAGGCCGCGAGCTCGGCCGCGGCGGCGCCCCAGTCGACGTCCTCGAGTGGCAGGTCGCCCACCACCATCAGGGTCCGCCGCCCGTCGTCGGGCACGGGAGGGGCCGACAGCACGCGGCTCACCACCGGTCCGGTGACCGGCGCGGTCCACGGTGCGCCGTCCGGACGCCCACCGAGGGGCTCGGCGAGCTCCGGGCCCTCGCCCGGCACGAGCGGCTCGCGGAACGGCAGGTTGAGGTGCACGGGGCCGGGCTGCTCGCCGCGCACGCCGGTGGCAGCGGCGATCGCTCGCGACACCGTCGAGCGCCACACCGGCACCTGACCGGGCCGCGTGTCGGGCGTGCCGAGGTCGTGCTGCCAGCGGACGGCGGAGCCGAAGATCCCAGGCTGGTCGGTGGTCTGGTTGGCGCCGGTGCCGCGCAGTTCGGGCGGCCGGTCGGCGGTGAGCAGCAGCAGCGGGACGCCGGAGTGCGACGCCTCGAGCACGGCGGGGTGCAGGTTGGCCACGGCGGTGCCGGACGTCGTCACGACGGGCACGGGCCGCCCGCTGCCCTTGGCGAGCCCCAGGGCGAGGAACGCCGCGGCCCGCTCGTCGAGGCGCACGTGCAGCCGCAGCCGCTGGTCGCGGTCGGCGCCGTGCAGCGCGAACGCGAGCGGGGCCGACCGCGAGCCAGGGCACAGGACGGCGTCGCGTACTCCGTGGCGGACGAGCTCGTCGACGACGACCTCGGCGCAGGCGGTGCTCGGGTTCACGGTGAGATCCTGCCGCACCTCTTCCACCGAGCGACGGCCCGGCGTACGTTTCCTGCAGGCGTGGGTGGGCGTTCTCGTGGAGTCGTCCGTGCCGCGCTCGGATGCGAGGCAGTGGCCATGACACCGATCGCACCGCCTGCGTGGTCTGGTCGGACCCTCCCCTCAGAGCGCAGCTGGGCCGACTCCAGCTGGTCGGCCCGCGTGACGCTGGGCAGCCAGCACGAGGTCACCGCCTACCAGCACCTCGGCGTGTGGCTGGTCGAGGTGCTGCAGTCCGGTCCGGACGCCGTGGCCGCCCTCGACCTCACCGTGCAGCTCGCGCTGGCCGAGTGCCCGCTGGGGCTGGTGTGCGCCTTGCCGCCTGACGCCGCGGCCGACGAGCCGCTCGTGACCGCGCTGGCGGGGCTGGGACGTCACGTCGCGCGCTGGCGGGCCACGCCGGTGGTCGTGGTCTGGGCCGACGACGCAGGCTGGGCCGAGGTGGCGGCCCGGCCGGGCGGGCGGCACCTGCAGCGCTCGTCGTCCCTGCTGCACGCGTGGTCGCAGCTGCGAACGGGCGGCGCCCAGCGGACGGCGGTCCTGGCGGTGACGGGCAACGCGCTCGCCGCGCGCGCGGCCAGGGCGTTCCTCACGCGCACGTGCCTGGACTGGCAGGTGCCGCAGCACCTCGAAGCGGGGCCCCTGGTCGTCAGTGAGCTGGTGACCAACGCGGTGCAGCACACCGACGGCGACGTCGACGTCCAGCTGGCCGAGCACGACGGTCGGCTGCGCGTGGCCGTCCGCGACCGCGGCGACGAGCCGCCGGTGACCCCGGCCGTCGACCCTCACAGCCTGTCCGGCCGCGGGCTGCGCATCGTGCAGACGCTGGCCGCGACGTCAGGGGCGCTACCCGCTGCCGGCGGTGGCAAGGTGGTGTGGGCCGTGCTCGACGCGGCGGGGGTCAGGATCGTGCGCTGAGCACGGCGTGGCAGCGGGCCAGCCGGTCGCGCCACCACCGCTGACGCTCGGGGCCAGCCAGGACGTCGGCGAGCTGGTCGGGGTGCACCGCACTGGCCGCCGCGGCACTGAGCTCACCAGCGCGAGGCCGCAGCGGGGTCGACGCGACGTCGCGCTCGAAGAGCCCCACGGTGCCGAGCCCGCAGGCGTACGGCAGGTCGGGCAGCGCGGCGGCCAGCGCGACGCCTGCCGCGATACCCACGGACGTGTCGAGCGCCGATGACACGACGACGGGGAGCCCGCACGCCTCGGCCACCTCGAGGGCGGCGCGCACACCCCCCAGCGGGGCGACCTTCACGACGACGACGTCGGCACTGCCCGCGGCGGCGACCTTCAGCGGGTCGTCGGCCTTGCGGATGCTCTCGTCGGCCGCGACGAGGACGTCGACGCCGGAGCGGGCGAGCGCCCGCCGCAGCTCGCCCAGCTCGTCGAGGGTCGCGCAGGGCTGCTCGAGGTACTCCAGGTCGTAGGGCGCAAGCGCCTGGGCAGCCCGCAGCGCGTCGTCCACGCTCCAGGCGCCGTTGGCGTCCACCCGCACCCGGCCGGTGGGCCCGAGCAGCCGGCGCACCTCGCCGACGCGCACGACGTCGTCCGCCAGCGACTGGCCCGGCTCGGCAACCTTCACCTTCGCCGTCCGGCAGCCGTCGAAGCGCTCGAGCACTGCTGCCACGTCAGCCGCCGGCACCGCGGGCACCGTGGCGTTCACCGGGACGGCGTCACGCACGCGCGACACTGGCGGCGACCACGCCGACTCGACTCCCGCCGCGAGCCAGCGCGCGGCCTCGGCGTCGTCGTACTCGACGAAGGGTGAGAACTCGCCCCAGCCGTGCGGCCCTTGCAGCACAACGGCTTCGCGGGTCGTGATGCTCCTGAACCGCACGCGCATCGGCAGGCTCACGACGTGCGCGGCGGCCAGCAGGGCGTCGAGGTCGGGCAGCACGCCCCTATCCTCGCCGATGTGACCAGTGAGCGCGTGAGCGAGATCTTCAACCCGTCGGCGTGGCGAGAGGTCGAGGGCTTCGACTTCACCGACATCACCTACCACCGGGCCGTCGAGGACGGCCGCGACGCCGGCACGGTGCGCATCGCCTTCGACCGGCCCGAGGTGCGTAACGCCTTCCGCCCGCACACGGTCGATGAGCTCTACCGCGCGCTCGACCACGCGCGCATGACACCGGACGTCGGCTGCGTGCTGCTCACCGGCAACGGCCCCAGCCCGCGCGACGGCGGCTGGGCGTTCTGCTCCGGCGGCGACCAGCGCATCCGCGGCCGCAGCGGCTACCAGTACGCGACCGGCGAGACGGCCGACACGGTCGACGAGGCGCGGGTGAAGGCGTCCGGCGGCCGGCTGCACATCCTGGAGGTGCAGCGGCTGATCCGCACGATGCCGAAGGTGGTGATCGCCGTCGTGCCGGGATGGGCTGCGGGCGGCGGGCACAGCCTGCACGTGGTGTGCGACCTCACGATCGCGAGCCGCGAGCACGCGCGTTTCAAGCAGACCGACGCCGACGTGGGCTCGTTCGACGGCGGCTACGGGTCGGCGTACCTGGCCAAGATGGTGGGCCAGAAGAACGCCCGAGAGATCTTCTTCCTCGGCCGCACCTACGACGCCGAGACCATGCAGCGGATGGGCGCCGTCAACGAGGTGGCCGACCACGCCGAGCTCGAAACCGTTGCGCTGCAGTGGGCCCGCGAGATCAACGGCAAGAGCCCGACCGCCCAGCGCATGCTGAAGTTCGCGTTCAACCTCACGGACGACGGGTTGATGGGCCAGCAGGTCTTCGCCGGTGAGGCGACACGCCTGGCCTACATGACCGACGAGGCCGTCGAGGGCCGCGACGCGTTCCTCGAGAAGCGCGACCCCGACTGGTCCGCGTTCCCCTGGTACTACTGAGCCGGCGCAGTCGCCGAGGTCGCAGTAGCGGCCACTCCGAGGACGCCGCGATCGGCCACTACTGCGATCTCGAGGGAGGGTCAGCCGGCACCGGGGCACGTCGCGTGGTGCACTGTGGCCGTCGGGCTCAGCGGAGCGCGGACCGGACGGGTCCGGCGGCCGGCCACGGGAGGACAAGTGCACCAGCGACTGCCCAAGTACGCGCCGGACGCCTTGGCTCCGGAGCGCCGAGCGGTGTACGACGCCATCGCCGGCGGCCCGAGGGCCGCTGGGCCCCAGCTGTTCCGGCTCACCGACTCTGACGGCGCTCTGGAAGGGCCGTTCAACGCGATGCTGGCCAGCCCCGGGGTGGGGATGGCGCTGCAGCGCCTGGGGGCGGCGATCCGCTTCGAGACGGGGTTGTCGGATCGCTGCCGTGAGATCGCCATCTTGACCCTGGCCGCCGCCCGCGACAGCGCGTTCGAGTGGTACGCGCACGAACGCGTCGGCCGCCAGGTGGGGCTGACCCAGGACGAGCTGGACGCCCTGCGCGACCACCAGAGCCCCGCGTCGCTGTCGCCCACCGAGTCGGTGACCCGCGACACGGTGGTCGCGCTGCTCGACCACCGCGACCTCGACGACGAGCAGTTCGAGCTCGCGCGCGACGTCCTGGGCCTCGAGCGCCTCGTCGAGCTCGTGACCCTCACCGGCTACTACGACCTGCTGGCGCTCTCGCTCAGGGTCTTTCGCGTACCGCTGCCCGACGACGAGGCCTGAGCCGACGGCGAGCTGCCGTTGACGAGGACGGCCGGTGCGCGCTGGGGGTCGATGAAGGATCAGCGCCCGACGCGCTCGCGCAGCACCACGGCCAGCGCCACGAGGAACCCGACGAACACGAGCGGAATCGGACCCACGCCGAGGAACGATCCCACGAGCCCTAGCGGGGGCCAGAGCGCCAGCATCCACCGCGGAACGAGACCGACGCGCCACGAGCCGGCCGCCAGGAGCGCGAGGCCGAGCATCAGACCGAAGGCGCACACAGGGTAGAGCGGCCCCCAGATCAGCTCGGAGCCCACGGCCACGGAGGCCATGCACTGGATGATGAGCTCGGTCACGCAGACCCCGTACAGCCAGACCCCGGCGCTGCCCAGACGACCGTCACGGCCGCCCTGCAGACGGTGCACCCCGAAAGCCGTCAGCAACAGCCCGAGCCCTTGCGGGAGCGCCGCCGCGGTGAGGACGTAGTCGGAGACGCCAGTGAAGTCGCCCCCTTCGTTGACGCTCGGCACCAAGAGCATCGCCAGCCCCATCATCAGGAGACCGACGATCGCGAACGCGATGCCGGCGAGCGTGAGCCGCAGCCACGACGCGTCGGTACGCGCCGCGGGCTGCAGGGTCGATGTGGTCATGACAGGTCCTTTCACGAGGGATGCCGCCCACGCTAGGCAGCACCGGGCCCCGGGTCGTCCGCCTGACGGCCGAAGGCGGGTCCGCCTGGTGCAGTCATCCGCAAGGAGGACGCCGAGAGGGCCTTCGCTGCCTACGCTGGAGGTCGTGCTGGCGCGTGCGGGCCTGACCAGAGGCGACCTGGTGGTTGCCGCGGTCTTCGTGCTGGCCGCCCTCGGCGAGGCCGTCGCCCTGCATCGGCAGACGCCCGCGCTGCTGGCCTTCGCCGCGGCCGGAGCGCCTGCGCTGGGCGTCCTCGCCCTGCGCCGCGTGCGCCCGACGTTGCCGATCGTCGTGATCACCGCGCTGGCCGCGGCCGGGACGACGGTGCAGGCCCGCGTCTGGCCTGGCGCGAGTGACAGCGGCGGAGTGTGGATGCTGGCGCTCCTGCTGTCGGCGTACTCGCTGGGCGCGCACGGTCGAGGCCGCGTGGTGATGCTCGGAGGTCTGCTCCCTCTCGGTGTCGTGCTCGTGGTCGACCTCCCGAGCATGCACGGATGGTCCTTGGTGAGCGGCGTCGCCTTCGTCACGGCGTTCGTCGGTGTCCTGCCCACCGCCGTCGGCCGTGCGGTGCGCGCACGACGTGAGCGGCTCGCCGCGCTCCAGCGCCAGCGCACCCAGGTAGTGCATGAGCAGCAGGCACGACGCGAGGCCGCGGTGCTCGCTGAACGACTGCGCACTGCCGAGCATCTGCGGCCCACCCTGCTGAGGGGCCTCCGCCGGCTCGCTGACCAGGTGGACGCCGGCGCCGAGCCCGAGGACGTCGAACAGGCCGCCCGACAGCTGCTCAGCCGGACGCGTGAGGAGGTCGTGGCGCTGACAGCACCCGTCGAAGTCCCGCACACCGAACCACCACCTCAAGCAGAGTTTTTGGGGCCGTTGAGGGCGGTCGCCCAGCGGTGGGCCGTGCTCGGTGCAGGAGTCATCGGCGCGGGTTTGGCCCTCGAGTCGACCCAGACGGTGCCTATCGCCGTCCCGGCCGCAGTTGCCGTGACGGCCGCCTTCGCGCTCACCCTGCCCCTCATGCTGGTCTGGTGGCGCCCGCTGGCCGCCGTCGTCGTCCTGTGGGTGGCCGCCACGGCCTTCTCGCGCCTCGTCGCCCCGATGGACGGCATGCTCAGCGGTGCGGCGCTCGCCGTGGCCTCGGCGTTCGCTGTCGCCGCCCTGTCGACCAGACGAGCAGCGGCGCTCGGCCTCCTGGCGTGCTCGATCGGCCAGGTTGCGGGCGTCGGCGTGTCCGACCCGTTGGGCGTGACGGTGATGCTCCTGCTGTGCTGGCTCGGTGGGCTGGCGGTCAACGAGGCGAGTCGGCTGGTCGAGCTCAGCCGCGTCACGAACCGGCTGCTGGAAGGGCAGGAAACCGTGGCTCGTCAACGGGCCGTCGTCGAGGAGCGGCTGCGGCTCGCCCGCGAGGTGCACGACCAGATCGGGCACAGCCTCACGGTGGTGGCGATCCAGGCGGGCGCGGCTCGACGACTCGCAGCCGCTGACCCCCACGGCGCGCGCGTCATCATGGCGACCGTAGCCGCCGCCGCACGCGACGGTCTCGCCGCCATGACGGCCGCTTCGATCGAGCCGGATGCCACCGGTGCCGACCTGCCGTCGCTGCTGGAGCGCACGCTCGCGGCGGGCGTGGATCTGAGCACGGACCCAGCCGAGCTCGAGTCCATCAGACTGCTCGACCCGCGGGTGCACGCGCTCGCCTACCGCGTCGTCCAGGAGGCTCTGACCAACGTGCTGCGCCACGCGCGCGGCGCACCGGCCAGCGTGCGACTGCGCCACGACGACGGCCGTCTCACCATCGTCGTGCGCAACGGCGCCGGCACCCGGCCCAGCGGCATCCTCGGCGGCGGCCACGGCCTGATCGGGCTCCGCGAGCAGGCCGCCGCCTGCGCCGGCGAGATCAGCTGGGGCCCGTGCGCCGACGGAGGATTCGCCGTGCAAGCGGTGCTCCCGCTGCGGACCCCGCACGTGGTGGGCTGATGACCAGCGTCGCCATCGCCGACGACCAGCCGCTGGTGCGCAGCGGACTGCGGATGATCCTCGAGGCCGAGACCGACCTCGCCGTCACCGGGGAGGCGGCCGACGGCACCGAGGCGCTCGCGCTCGTGGCGGCGACGACGCCCGACGTCCTGCTCCTCGACGTGCAGATGCCTGGCCTCGACGGGCTGGAGGCCCTGACCCGGCTGACGGCCTCGGCGTCGGTCACCAAGGTCCTGATGCTCACCACCTTCGACCTGGACGAGTACGTCTACCGCGCTATGCGCGCCGGTGCGTCGGGATTCCTGCTCAAGGACATGGCCGCCGAGGACATCGTGGCCGCCGTCCGCCAAGTCGCTCGTGGTGTCGATGCGCTGCTCGCACCCGCACTGACGCGACGACTCGTCGACCGGTTCGCGCACGAGCGGCCGCAGGTGCCAGAGCCCGCGTTCGATCGGCTCACGGCGCGGGAGCTGGACGTCCTGCGCCTGGTGGCCCGTGGACTGTCCAACGCGGAGATCGCGGCCGAGCTGTACATCAGTGACACCACGGTGAAGACGCACGTCGCGCGAGTGCTCATGAAGCTCGGTTTGCGCGACCGCGTACAGGCCGTCGTCGTCGCGTACGAGGGCGGCCTGGTGGGCGGCGCGGACGGCGACCCCAGCCGGCCCCCGCTCACGCCGCAGTAGGGTCAGGTGTGGCGGTCAAGCGGATCAAGCCGAACATCCTGTCGCGCGACTTCGACGCGAGCCGGGCCTTCTACACCGGGGTCATCGGCCTCGAGGGTGGCCAGGGCCTGGACTGGATCCTGTTCTTCGGCACCGACCAGCGCGAGGTGCAGCTGAGCGTCATGTCGCTGGACGTCAAGGCGCACCAGCATCCCGACGTCTCCATCGAGGTCGACGACGTGGACGAGGTCTACGCGCGCGCGGTCACTGCCGGTGCCGAGATCACGTACCCGATCACCGACGAGGACTGGGGACTTCGGCGGTTCTTCGTCCGCGATCCCAACGGCGCGATCATCAACGTCACCCAGCACACGCAGTAGGCGGCGCCTGACCTAGCCTGAGGACGTGTCCCGCCAGCTGAGCGCCGTCGATCTCGCCGGTCTTCCGTTGCGCGACGCACTCGACCTGCTGGCCGCCGCGCTCGACGGCAGCGGCGACGCGATCCTGCCGACGTCTGCCGACCCTGCGTCGGTACGCGCTCGCGCGTCGCTGCAGGCCGGCACGACACTGCGCGAGGGCGAGGACGACGACACCGACCCCACGGCTCTCGTCGTCGCCACCTCGGGGTCGACCGGCGAGCCGAAGGGCGTGCTGCTGCCCGCGTCGGCGCTGCAGGCCTCGGCGGCCGCGACGTACGACCGGCTGGGCGGCCCCGGCACCTGGCTGCTCGCCCTCGCACCCCACCACGTCGCCGGCGTGCAGGTGCTGCTGCGGTCCATCGCGGCCGGCACCGACCCGCAGCTGCTCGATCTGCGAGAAGGGTTCCGCGCCAGGGCTTTCGTCGCGACCACCGAGGCGCTCATCGAGCGCGCGCCGGGCCGCCGCTACACCGCCTTGGTGCCGACGCAGCTCGTGCGCCTCCTGGACGCCGGGCCGGACGCTCTGGACGCGCTGCGCTCGTTCGACGCGGTGCTGCTCGGCGGTGCCGCCGCCACGCCGGCCCTGCTCGCTCGCGCGCGGGGCACCGGCGTGAGCGTCGTGACGACCTATGGCATGAGCGAGACCTGCGGTGGTTGCGTCTACGACGGCGTCCCGCTCGACGGCGTGCACGTCGACGTCGGCGAGCGCATCCGCCTCGGCGGCCCGGTCGTCGCACGCGGCTACCGCCTCCAGCCGGAGTCGCCGAAGTTCTTGCAGCGCAACGGAACTCGCTGGTTCGAGACCGACGACGTCGGCAGCCTGGCCGGCGACCGGCTGACCGTGCACGGTCGCGCCGACGACGTCATCGTCACCGGTGGCAGCAAGGTCTCGCCCCAGGCGGTCGAGGCCGTGCTCGCCGAGGTGCCCGGCGTCCGGGAGTGCCTCGTGGTGGGCGTGCCCGACGTCGAGTGGGGCCAGCGGGTCGTGGCCGTCGTGGTGGGGACGGCGCCCCTGGAGGCGTTGCGCGACAAGGCCAGCGAGCGAATCGGCGCGGCGGCGGCGCCGCGCGCGCTCGTCAGCGTCGACGCCCTCCCGCACAAGGCGCTCGGCAAGCCCGACCGCGCCGCCGCCACTCGCCTGGCGGCCGAACGGCTCGCCTGACCGGCGCACCAACCCGCGTGCGAGCCGCGCGGGGCGGCACGAGAAGATCGTGCGCATGGCGACCCCCGCGCAGTGGATCGAAGGTGCCCGACCCCGCACGCTGCCGGCGGCCGTGGCTCCCGTCGCCGCTGGCACGGGCGCCGCCGCGGCCCTCGACGGGTTCGACCTGGTCCGCGCCCTGCTCGCGCTCGTCGTGGCGCTCGCACTGCAGGTGGCGGTCAACTACGCCAACGACTACTCCGACGGCGTCCGCGGCACTGACGACGACCGCGTCGGCCCGTTCCGGCTCACCGGCTCGCGCGCGGCCGAGCCCCGCGCGGTGAAGGCGGCCGCCTTCGCTGCGTTCGGCGTCGCCGCGGTCGCCGGCCTCGCGCTGGTGGCGCTGGCGAGCGCCTGGTGGCTGCTGGTGGTGGGCGCGCTGGCGATCGTCGCGGCGTGGTTCTACACCGGCGGCTCGCGCCCGTACGGCTACCTCGGTCTCGGCGAGCTGTTCGTCTTCGTGTTCTTCGGGCTGGTGGCGGTACTCGGCACGACGTACACGCAGGCCGGGCGGCTGTCGTGGGCGAGCTGGGCGGCCGCGGTCGCGATCGGCAGCCTCGCCTGCGCGATCCTCGTTGCGAACAACCTGCGCGACATCCCCACCGACGCCGTCGCCGGCAAGCGCACGCTCGCCGTCCGGCTGGGCGACGCCCGCACCCGCGGGCTGTACGTCGCGCTCGTCGCCGTCCCGCTCGTGCTGGCGGTCGCCGTGGGGGCCAGGAGCCCGTGGGCGCTGCTCGCCCTCGCCTCAGCCCTGCTGCTCTGGCCGGCGGTGCGCGTCGTCCGAGGTGGTGTGACCGGCCTCGGGCTCATCCCCGTGCTGCGCGACACCGGGCGCGCCGAGCTCGTCTACGGCGTGCTGCTGGGCCTGGGGCTCGCGCTCGGCTGACGGCTCCGCAGCTGACGGCTTCACGGCTGACGGCGGCACCGGGCCCGCGGCCTCGGCGTCCTCCGCGGCGGCGTCCTCGTCCGCGGGGGCGGGCGCGAGGCGGCCGGAGACGCGGTCGGCGATCTGCTGGGTCATCGCCTCGCGCGGCCCGCGCAGCACGAAGTAGGAGAGCACGACCGAGAGCACCGCGGTCGCGAGGACGAGCAGCAGCGGGTCACGCAGCGGCGCCCACAGGCCCCCGAGCAGCCACAGGGCGACGAGCACGCCCAGCAGGAGCATCAGGCGCAGCAGCGAGTAGCGAAGGACCGTCACGTCGTCCAGCCTACGGGCGCGCCGACGAGCCCTGGTCGTCCCGGTCGCCCGGGTCGCCCGCGGGCGGGTCGGCCGGGGGCAGCGGCAGCCCGCGCCCCTCCCAGTACGTGGACAGCACCACCGTCGTGCGCGTGCGGGCCACGCCGCGCACCCCGCGGAGCTTGCTGATGACGGCCTCCAGGCCCGCGACGTCCTGCGCCCGCACCTTCACGACGAACTCCTCGTCGCCGGCGACGTACCAGCAGTCCTCCACCTCGGGGATGGCGCGCAGCTGCTCGGAGACGTCCTCGGTGGGCACCTCGTCGCGCTGGTAGAGGTCGACGAGCGCGCTGACTCCCAGGCCCACGGCGTCCGGGGAGATCTCGGCCCGGTAGCCGCGGATCACGCCACGGTCCTCCAGGCGGCGCACGCGCTCCTGCACGCTCGGGCCCGACAGGCCCACCAAGCGCCCGAGCTCGGCCCAGCTGGCGCGGGCGTTGTCGTGCAGCGCAGCCACCAGCTGGCGGTCGATCGCGTCCATCACCACATCATAGGCCGAAGCCCCGTAGTGCTAAAGAATCGAAAGCCGAGGCCGAGGAATACTGGTAGGATCATCGGCGTTGGGCCGATACAGCCAACACATCCAAAGCAACGACAGAGAAGGAATCATGGTCACCCCGGAGTACGCGCGCGCCTACATCACCGAGATCACGCGGCTCGCGCAGCCCAGCACCGCCCGCTCAACCCGTCCCCGCGCCAGCATCGCCGGCCTGCTGCGTCGCTGGTCGCGCTGACCTCGCGGCGAGGTGGCGAACACCTCGCCACCCGTCAGTGTCAAGAATGACCCCGAGCACGCCGACAACGATCACGTGAGCTCTGACCCGGTCGACCCTGATCTCGGCGCCCCGGAGGCGTCGGGACCGGCCGTCCGCTTCGAGCCGGTGCTGCCGCTCATGCTCTCCGCGCTGGGTCTGGTCGCCGTCGTGTTCGTCGGCGGCGGTCCCCCAGCGCTCGGGCTCGTCCTGCTGACCGGCCTTCTCGGCGCCGCCGGTTTCGCCGGGTGGCAGGGCACGGGCGCCCTGGTCACCCGCGCCCTGCTGCTCAGCGCGATCGCCTTCACGCTGCCGCTGCTCAACGTGCACCTCGTCTCGCACGTCCTGCAGTGGTGGTACGCGATCATCGCCGTCTACCCGCTCCTGCTCCCCCGCCGCATCGCGTGGTGGGTGACGGGCTGCATCTCCGCGGGCCTGCTGACGCAGTACTTCACCGGCACGGCGATCCCCCACGTCACGCTGTCGGGCTGGACGCTGCGCACGCTCCTGCTCGCCGGCATCGGCCTCATCGTCGCCTACTCCGGCGCGGCCTACCGCACGGCCCGCGACGAGGCCCGACGGCGTCAGCTCGCCGCCGAGCACGCCGAGCGTGAGCTGCACCACGCCACCACGCACGACAACCTCACCGGGATGCCCAACCGCTCCTCGCTCGACCTGTTCATCGACACCGCGCTGCACGCGCGGAGCGGCGGCGACGACGACCAGGTCGCGGTGCTCATCATCGACCTCGACCGGTTCAAGAACGTCAACGAGACCCTCGGCCACCTCGCCGGCGACCGACTGCTGCGCGAGGTCGCGGGGCGACTGGCCTCGCTCCTCGGCCCGCACCAGCGCGCCGCGCGCCTCGGCGGCGACGAGTTCGCCATCGTCTGCGCCCCCACGTCCCCCCAGCGGGCGCAGGAGATGGGCCACCGGCTGGTCCAGCTCTTCAACCAGCCGGTCGACCTCAACGGCGCGCCGTACCGCATCGGGATGTCGGTCGGCGTGGCCGTCAGCGGCGCCGGCATCGAGACCCGCGCCGACCTCCTGCGCTCCGCCGACGCGGCGATGTACGCCGCCAAGCGCGCCGGGCGCGGCACCGCCGTGCTCTACCACGCCGCCATGAGCGAGGAGGTGGCTGCCGACCTCGCCGTCGAGCAGCAGCTGCGGGAGGCGATCGAGGCCGGCAACGTCGACGGCGACCACCTGCGCCCGGGCGCCGTCACCGCGGTGTTCCAGCCGGTGGTCGACCTCGCCACCGGACGCGTCGTCGGCGCCGAGGCCCTCGCACGCTGGCAGATCGACGGCCGCGACGTCTCACCCTTGCGCTTCGTGCCGCTCGCCGAGGAGCTCGGCCTCGGCCTCGACCTGGCACTCGCCGTCGCGCGGCAGTCGGTGCGGGCCCTCGCCGCCTGGCGCCAGGCCGGTCTCGCCGACGTGCGCAGCGTCGCCGTCAACATCAGCGCCCGCGACCTGCTCACACCGTCCCTGCCCGACGAGCTGTCCCGGCTGGTCGACGACGCCGGCCTCGAGCCGGGCGCGCTCACGCTGGAGATCACCGAGCGCGACGTCGTCGACGACGTCGAGCGCACCCGCGAGGCGTTGCAGCACCTGCGCGTCAAGGGAATCACCGTGGCGGTCGACGACTTCGGCACCGGCTTCTCCTCGCTCGCCTACCTCGCCCGCCTGCCGTTGCAGGTGCTGAAGATCGACCGCGAGTTCGTCGCCAACCTCGACCGCGACGACACGATCGCGCGCACGGTCGTGCAGCTCGCGACGTCGTTCGGCATGGAGTGCGTCGCAGAGGGCATCGAGACCCCGCACCAGCTCACCACCCTCGCCGGGTTCGGCGTCCAGTTCGGCCAGGGCTGGCACCTGGGGCGGCCGGCGCTCGCCGGGAACTTCGTGGAGTCGGTCAGGGCGCTGGCGGCGCGGGCGTGAGCTCCAGCCGGTAGGCCAGCAGCAGCACGCTGGGGATCGGGCGCCAGTCGCGCTCGGGCAGCCGGACGAAGCCCAGCGAGTCGTAGAGGGCGTGGGCCGGTGCCATGTTCGTGGCTGTCGAGATGACGACGGCGCCGACGCCGTCCGCGCGGGCGCGGTCGATGCAGGCCTGGGCGAGCAGACGCCCGACGCCGCGGCCGCGGGCGCTGCGGTCGACCGCGAGCATGCGGAACTCAGCCTCGCCCTCACGCGAGACCTCGGCGTAGAGCGAGCCGGCCTGCACGTACGACACGGTGCCGAGCAGCGCGCCGTCGTCGTCCACCGCTACGAGCAGCTCGCTGTGGGACGCCCGGTCGTCGGCGCGGCGCAGCGTCGCGTCGTAGTCAGAGCCATCGGGCACCAGGCCGTCGTCCAGGTAGGCGCGGGCGGTGAGGTCGCCGATGGCGGCGTACTCGGCAGGCAGGGCACGGCGGACGGCGACGCTCACACCGCCCAGTGTGCCGTCAGGCCGGGCCGTCCTGCGTCTCGCCCTCGCCGATGTCGTCGAGCGTGCGCTCCTCGGCACCGTCGCGCTCGAACTCCTCCATCACGGGGTCGCCGTGCTCCTTGTCGGGCTCGTGGTCGATCTGGGGCTCGGGCTGGTGATCGGTCATGACGCCAGGCTCCCCCGGCGGCACGTCCGCCGCATCCCGAACCCCCGCATCCCGAACCCCCGTGCCCCGACTCCCCGTGCACTCTTGGATCCGAAGTGCACGGTCAGGGGTGGGGGGCGCGGGCGCAGGTGATGCACAGGGTCGCCGTCGGGCGGGCCACCAGGCGCTCGGGGTCGATCGGCTGCCCGCAGCGAGCGCAGCGGCCGTAGTCGCCGGAGGCCACCTGCCCGACCGCCCGGTCGACGTCGGCGAGGCGCTCGCGCGTCTGGTCGAGCACCGCGGCCAGCTGGGCGCGCTCGAACGCGATGGTCGAGCCCTCGGGGTCGTGCTCGTCGTCGGCGTTCGAGGACGCCGAGGCATCGACGACGCGGTCGAACTCACGCTGCAGCGTCGACAGCTGCTCGGCGAGCTGCGCCCGCTCGGCGCGCAGGACGGCGAGTGGCCCGCTCGCGCCCGGCGACCCGTCAGCCGACGCCGGCATAGCTGTGCCAGCCGACGAAGAAGATGTTGACGACGAGGAAGTTGAACAGCAGGCAGCCGAAACCGATGATCGCGATCGTGGCCGACTTGCGCCCCTGCCAGCCGCGCGTGGCGCGCGCGTGCAGGTAGCCGGCGTAGACGACCCAGATGACGAAGGTCCAGACCTCCTTGGGGTCCCAGCCCCAGTATCGGCCCCACGCGCTCTCGGCCCAGATCGCCCCGGCGACGAGCGTGAAGGTCCACAGCGGGAAGGCCACCGCGTGCAACCGGTACGACGCGAGGTCGAGCTCGCGCGCGCCCGGCAGGGAGTCCATGAACGAGCGCGACACCACCTCGCCGGCCGCGCTGCGGCGCTCGCGGCGGTCCTGCGCGAGGTAGAGCACGGTGAGCGAGAAGGCGAGGGTCAGCAGGGCGGAGGCGATGAACGCGACGCTCACGTGGATCGCCAGCCAGTAGCTCTTGAGCGACGGCACCACCTGCGCCGCCCGCGTGTAGAGCACCGTCACGGCGAGCCCGAGCGTCAGCAGCACCGGCCCGACGACGAACGCACCGAGGTAGCGCAGGTCGCGCCACTTCAGGGCGAGCAGGTAGACGAGCGTCACGACCGCCGCACCGGCGGTCGAGAACTCGAACATGTTGCTCCACGGCGGACGCTGGACGGCGGCGCCGCGCAGGGCGACCGACCCGGCGTGCAGCAGCAGCGACAGGATCGTGAGCGAGGTGCCGATGGCCGCCGCGCGCCGCTTCTCGGGCTCGACGTCGGTCGCTACGGCGGACGCGGCGGCTGCCGACGTCGCCTCGACCGGCGCCCCGGCGCCCACCAGCTCGCGCTCGACGACGGCCTCGCGCTCACGCCGACGCTCGGCCCGAGCGGCGCCGCCCGCGAGGTCGGTCGTGTAGGCCACGAACGCCACGGCGTAGCTCGCCATGGAGCCGTAGAGCAGGATGTTGGCCTGCGTGGCCAGGGTCTCGTTGACGCTCACGCGCCCCTCCTCATCGGACCACCGCTGCCGGCTTCCCGCCGGAGGGCAGGCCGCTCAGCGCACGGTCGATCTCGTCGTCCAGGCCGGAGTCCTCGCCACGGGCGATCGCACCGACCTCCACCAGGGTACGGGCCGGGTCGTCGTCGTCCGGGCGCACCCGTACGAAGACGCGTCGACGCGGCACGAACAGCGACAGCGCCAGCCCCAGCATCGCCACGATCGCCGACCCCAGCGCCCACAGCTTGCCCGGGTCGTGCCGGATCGACAGGCCCGCGAAGCGCTCGACGCGGTCGAAGGTGATCGAGCCCTTGCCCCCCGGCAGCTGCACGGTCTGACCCGGCCGCAGCAGCGCGCGGAACGTGTCGCCGTTCGGCATCTTGAGGCTCTTCATCTTCGAGGTGTCGATGTTGTAGACCGACTGCGGCACACCGCTGCTGAGTCCGAGGTCGCCCTCGAGGGCCGTCAGCACGAGCACGGGGTCGAGGGCGTCGGGGAAGACCGAGCGTCGCATGCCCGGCCCCTGCGACAAGGTGGGCAGGAACTGCCCCACGATCCCGAGCTGCTGCGGCTGCGCGCCCGGCGCCTTCACCACGCCAGTGGACGTGTACATGCCGTCCTGCGGCAGGAACGGCGTGGGATCGGAGTAGACGACGGCCCCGGTGCTGTCGCGCACGGTGATCACGGGGGCGTAGCCGTTGCCGAGCATGTAGATGTTGGCGCCGTCGAGCTGCAGCGGGTGGTTGACCTTGATCGTGCCCCGCTCGGGTGCGGCGTCCGGGTTGGCGCGGGTCGTGACGTTCGCCTCGAAGCTGCGGGGGGCGCCGCGCTCGGCCGCACCGGTCTCGAACTGCACCGACACCTTGTCGATGGTCAC
Organism: Angustibacter sp. Root456; assembly: GCF_001426435.1. Lineage (NCBI taxonomy): Bacteria > Bacillati > Actinomycetota > Actinomycetes > Kineosporiales > Kineosporiaceae > Angustibacter > Angustibacter sp. Root456. The sequence goes on from NZ_LMER01000015.1 coordinate 279,915, forward strand.
CGAGAACGGCGGCAGGTGCTCGGTGTCGACCCACGGGCCGGGGTCGATCGTGTCGTACGTCGAGACGGTGTTCGAGAACGTCGTGCCCACCGGCACGATGACGTCGCCGCGCCAGCCGAGCAGGTGCCCCAGGGCCACGGCGACGAGCAGCACGACGAGCGAGAGGTGGAAGGCCAGGTTGCCCGTCTCGCGCAGGTAGCCGCGCTCGGCACTGAGGTAGCCGTCGCCGACGTCGACGCGAAACCGCCTCGCGCGCAGGGACGTGCGGACGTGGTCGAGCGCGTCGTCCGGGGCGAGCGTCACCACTTGGCTGCGGTACGCCGGCAACCGGCCGAGCCGCGACGGCGCCCGAGGCGGTCGTGCCCGCAGGGCTCGCAGGTGCAGCCGCGTCCGCGGCAGCACGCACCCGACGAGGGAGATGAACAGCAGCAGGTAGATCGCCGAGAACCAGACCGACGAGTAGACGTCGAAGCCACCGAGCCGGTCGAGCCACGGGCCGGACGAAGGGTGTTCCTTGAGGTACGCCGACACCTTGCTGGCGTCGACACCGCGTTGCGGCAGCACCGATCCCGGAACGGCCGCGACCGCCAGCAACAGCAGCAGGAACAGCGCCGTCCGCATGCTCGTCAGCTGCCGCCAGGCGAAGCGCAGCGTGCCGAGCAGCCCCAGCTGGGGCTGCACCGGTTGGTCGGCGGGACGCGTCGACGGCTCGCTCACACCGCCACCTCGAACCCGGCGATCGCCGTCCCGAGCCGGCTGACGAGCTCGACCCAGACGCCACTCACCATGAGCACCCCGATCACGACGAGCAGGACTCCCCCGGCAACCTGGATGCCGCGCTGGTGGCGGCGCAGCACCGCGAGGGCACGCGAGGCACCGGCGTACGCGACGGCGGCGACGACGAACGGGATGCCCAACCCCAGGCTGTAGGCGACGGCGAGCAGCACACCGCGCGAGGCGCCACCCCCCTCACCCGTGGCGAGAGCGAGCACGGCGGCGAGCGTCGGGCCCATGCAGGGGCTCCACCCGACGGCGAACACCGCGCCCAGCAGTGGCGCGCCGGCGAGTCCGGCCGCCGGGCGCCACGACGGCTTCACGACGCGCCCGCCACCGGGCAGGGCGCCGATGAACAGCAGCCCCAGCACGATCACGACCACCCCGAAGACCCGCAGCAGCACCGCCTGGTGCCCCACGAGCAGCTGGGTGAGTGAGGAGAAGGTGGCGAAGACGACGACGAACACGAGCGTGAAGCCGAGCACGAAGAGCACTGCACCGGTCGCCATCCGGCTGCGACGCTGGCGTTCCAGCGCGACGCCGTTCAGCCCGGTGACGTAGCCGAGGTAGCCCGGCACGAGCGGCAGCACGCATGGGGAAGCGAACGACACGAGGCCCGCCACCGCGGCGACCAGCAGCGCCACCGGCAGCGATCCCGAGGCGACCAGCTCGCTCATGGTTTGGCGTCCTCGCCGAGCACCTGCTCGACCATGTCGCTGAGCGTCGTCGCCTGGGCCTGGCCGGAGATGCGGGCGGCCAGGCGTCCGCTCCGGTCGATCACGAGCGTCGTCGGGGTGGCGGACGCCTTGCCCTTCAGCTGCAGCAGCACGCCGCCGCCGTCCCACGCCAGCGAGGGGTAGGTGAGGGCGAACTTGCGCTGGAACGCGCGCCCGGACGCCGGGCCCTCGCGCAGGTCGATGCCGAGGAACTGCACGCCCTTCGGCTTCAGCTCGGTCCACGTCTTCTGCAGGTCGGGCGCCTCGGCGTTGCAGGGCGGGCACCACGAGCCCCAGGTGTTGAGCACGACGACCTTGCCGCGGTAGGAGGCCGTGTCGACGTCCTCACCCTCTAGCGTCGTGCCGCGCACCGTGATCGTGGTCGTGCGGTCTTCGGGGGCGATCTGCTCGATGGTGCCGTCGCCGGCGACGTAGCCCTTGCCGTCCCCGGCGCGCGCCTGCCCGGCCACCGTGTCGGTGCCGCCGCCCGTGCAGCTGCCGACGGCGAGCGAGGTCGCCACAGCGAGCACGGTGATCGAGACGACGCGCCGCATCAGGCCCCCGGGATCTTGCTGGCGCCAGGAAGCAGGCTCGCGGCCGGCTCGCTGAACTCGATCGACACCAGCCGGTCGTCGTCGTACGTCAGGCTCGTGAGCGAAGCGAGGCTGCACTGACGCTTGCGCGGGTCGTGCCACAGGCGGCGGTCCTCGAGCTTGAGCCGGGCGATCCACACCGGCGACTGGTGCGAGACGAGCACCGCCTCGTGGCCACGAGCCTCGTCGCGCGCACGGTCGACGACGGCGAGCATGCGCGCCGCGATCTGCTCGTAGGGCTCGCCCCACGACGGCCGGAACGGGTTGATGAGCTTGGGCCAGTGGCCAGGGTGACGCAGCGAGCCGTCGCCGACACCGAAGGTCATGCCCTCGAAGTGGTTGCCCGCCTCGATGAGCCGGACGTCGATCGCGATCTGCAGCTCGTGCCGCGACGCGATCGGCGCCGCGGTCTCCTGCGCGCGCTCGAGGGGCGAGGAGATGACGCGGGTGACGTCGCGCTCAGCCAGGCTGTCGGCGACGAGATCGGCCATCCGGCGTCCGCGGTCGCTCAGGTGGTACCCGGGCAGCCGTCCGTAGAGCACGCCCTCGGGGTTGTGCACCTCACCGTGGCGCAGGAGGTGCACGATCGTGCGAGTGCTCACGCCGCGCCCCCCTGGGCCGCCGCACGCGCGGCGTCCGGCAGTGCATCCAGCACCCGGCTCACGGCGGCGTCGTCGTGGGACGCCGACACGAACCACGCCTCGTAGGCACTCGGCGGCAGGTGCACGCCCTGGGCGAGCATCGAGTGGAAGAACGCGCGGAAGGCGCCGACGTCCTGGCTGCGAGCGCCGTCGTAGTCGCGCACGGGCTGGTCGGTGAAGAAGACGCTGAACATGCTCGCCGCGTGCTGGACGACGTGCGGCACACCGGCCGCGCTCAGGGCCTGAGACGCCGCCGTGCTGATCGTGTCGGCCACCTGCGCGAGGCGCGTGTAGACCTCGGGCGTGCAGTGCTGCAGGGTGGCCAGGCCGGCGGCGGTCGCGACCGGGTTACCCGACAGCGTGCCCGCCTGGTAGACCGGCCCGTCGGGCGCGAGCTGCGCCATGAGGTCAGCGCGGCCACCGAACGCCGCCGCGGGGAAGCCGCCGCCCATGACCTTGCCGAACGTGAACAGGTCGGGCGCGCCGTCGTCGTACGGCCCCTCGACGCCGTACCAGCCGGCGTCCGAGCACCGAAAGCCCGTCATGACCTCGTCGCTGACGAGCAGCGCACCGTGGGCGGCCGTGATGCGGCGCAGGGCTGCGGTGAAGCCCGGCTCGGGCGGCACCACGCCCATGTTGCCCGGTGAGGCCTCGGTGATGACGCACGCGATCTGGTCGCCGTGCTCGGCGAACGCGGCCTCGACCGCGGCGACGTCGTTGTAGGGGACGACGATCGTGTCGGCCGCCGACGCGCCGGTGACACCGGGGCTGTCGGGCAGGCCGAAGGTCGCCAGGCCGCTGCCGGCCGACGCCAGCAGCGCGTCGACGTGACCGTGGTAGCAGCCGGCGAACTTGACGATCTTGCTACGGCCGGTGGCCCCGCGGGCCAGTCGGATCGCGCTCATCGTGGCCTCGGTGCCGCTGCTCACCAGCCGCACCTGCTCGACCGGCTCGACGCGCGCGACGATCGCCTCCGCGAGCGCCACCTCGTTCTCGCTCGGCGTGCCGAAGCTGAAGCCCCGGGCGGCGGCGGACTGCACGGCCTCGAGGACGGCGGGATGGGCGTGACCGAGGATCATCGGACCCCACGAGCACACCAGGTCGACGTACTCACGGCCGTCGGCGTCGTACAGGTAGGGGCCCTGGGCGCGGGTCATGAACCGCGGCGTGCCACCGACGGCGCGGAACGCGCGCACAGGGGAGTTGACGCCGCCGGGAGTGACGCGACGGGCGCGCTCGAGCAGCGCCTCGCTGGCCGGGGCCTCGTAGGGGTAAGTCACGCCTGGCATTGTCGCAAGGCCACCTGAGAGCTCCCCACCCGCTCCCTCCCCACCCGTGATCATGCACGCCAGCGCACCGCGGGTCCGGCCGCCCACCCGTGATCATGCACGCCGGCGCATGTCCGGGGAGGATCACTTCATTCGCCGATGGCGACTGGGGCACCCAGCTGCCATAGGTTGGCCGCGGGGTGCCACCGCGCCACAACCGTGACCACCCGCTGCGCTGGCCTGCATGATCACCGCAGAGGGGGCGGGGGCGGGTCAGACGGTGAGGCGGCCGTGCGGGTCGAGGCGCTGCGACACCTGGCTGAGCGCCTCGCCTAGGGCCAGGAACTGCTCGCGGCTCATGGCGTCGAGCAGATGGGTGCGCACCTGCTCGACGTGGGTGTGCGCGGCGGCCTCGAGCGTGGCCATGCCCCGCTCGGTGAGCACGCACTCGACGCCGCGGCCGTCGCGGGTGCAGGCACGCCGGACGACGAGCCCCTCGCGCTCGAGCCGGGCCACGGTGTGCGTCAGCCGGCTGCGCGAGCTGACCACGCTCGCCGCGAGCTCGGACATCCGCATGACGCGCTCGTCGCTCTCGGACAGGCGTACGAGGATCTCGTACTCGGGGTGGCTCAGGCCGTGCTCCTCGAGCCCTCGGCGCAGCTCCTCGTCGAGGAGGCGGACGGCGCGCAGGTAGCTGCGCCACGCGCGCTGCTCCTCGGCGTCCAGCCAACGGGTCTCGGTCATGGAACAAGCGTACCGGATCGGAAGTTGAAAACTAAACCAACGTCGGCTACGGTAGTTGATATCGCAACCAGGTAGTCAGCGTTGCACCCCCGCCTCACCCCGCACCCAGAGCCCGACCCGAAGGAGCTTTCATGAGCACCAGCACCGTCACCACCCTCCCCGGCCTCACCACCGGCACCTGGACGATCGACTCCTCGCACAGCGAGATCGGCTTCGTCGTCCGCCACATGATGGTCAGCAAGGTCAAGGGCCACTTCTCGCAGGTCACCGGCACCATCACGGTCGCCGAGAACATCCTGGAGTCCTCGGTCGTGGCCTCCGTGCCGGCCGCGAGCATCAGCACGCGTGACGACAACCGCGACGCCCACCTGCGCTCCGCCGACTTCTTCGACGTCGAGACCTACCCCGAGCTGTCCTTCCGCTCCACCGGCATCCGCACCGACGGTGACGACTTCGTGCTGGACGGCGACCTGACGATCCGCGGCAACACCCGCCCGGTCTCGTTCGAGCTCGAGTTCAACGGCGCCTCCGCCAACCCGCTGGCCGAGGGCAAGCCGACCGCCGGCTTCAGCGCCAAGGGCGAGATCAGCCGCAAGGACTTCGGCCTGGAGTGGAACGTCGCGCTCGAGACCGGCGGCGTGCTCGTCGGCGACAAGGTCACCATCGTCCTGGAGATCGAGGCCGGCAAGGACGCCTGAGTCCTGCCCGCTGCACAACCGCGAAGGGGCCGACCCGAGATACTCGGGTCGGCCCCTTCGGCGTGCGGCTCAAGCCCAGCCCAGCGCGAGCTCAGCGCCGCCGGTGTGGTCACCGCGCGCGTCGCCGTCCCCGACGGGCTGCAGGCGTGCCCCGGCAGCGAACCGCGGCGCACCTACGTGTGGTGGCACGGATCACCGGCGCCGACGCAGGCGGCACGCGCCCTCGCGCGCGGGCTGCACGACGCCCACCTGGCACCCGCCGGCTCTGACCTCCAGGGCAGCGCGTTCCTGGCCGTGCCGGGCCTGCCGGGCTCTCCGGCCCAGTCCACGCCGTTGCCCATCTCGTTCTGACCGCTTCGGTCAGCCCTCGTCCGGCGTCACCCACTGCACGAGCTGGTAGACGACACCGCTGGGATCGGCGATCTGGAAGTACCGCTCACCCCACGGCTCGGTCTCGATCGGCGTCACGACGTCGACCCCCTCGGCCTGCAGCCGCGCGTACTCGGCGTCGACGTCCTCGACCGTGAAGACGACCAGCAGCCCGTCGGCCCGGCCGGCCGCGGAAGCGGGCTTGAACGTCGGCAGCCCGGTGCGCAGGTAGATGACGTTGAAGCCGGCCCGCGGGTGGGCGAGCGAGCAGAAGCCATCGGCGGCCATGACCTGCGAGAACCCCAGGTGCCGTTGCACCCAAGCAGCGGACGCCTCCACATCCGGGACGTTGAGCGAGATGGCGCTCTCGGTGATCTGCATCGGTGTCTCCCTGCTCCCTCGGCCAGTGCAGGTGAGGACGAACGACCGCCGCGGGGTGTTCCCTCGGGCCTCAGGACACGTGCAGCCGCACCGCGGCGCTGACGGCACCGGCGTGGTCTGCGTGCGCCGGCAGGTACCACCGGTAGTAGACGTACCCCCGGGACGTCGGGCGCACGGTCACGCCTGCCGAGCTCCTCGAGCTGAGGTAGCGCCAGGTCGAGGTGACCCACGCCCGCCCCGTCCACCGCTGCAAGGCGACCGCCCGCCGCGCGTGGTTCGGCCAGACCGTCGTGCTCAACGTCACCGTGTACCCGCGTCGCACGGACGTCCGGCTCGCGTGGTTGCTCAGCAAGGGCGCGACGTAGACCGTCCGCACGGCGCTGAAGGAGCCGCCGACGGTTCCTGAGCCGTAGTACCCGACGCGGTACCGCACGTTCGCAGCCGGCTTGACGGAGAACGCGTAGTAGCCCGTCGAGCCGGTGGTCGTCGACGCCACGCGCGCCCACGTCGTCGCGCCCACCGGTTGCGCGAACAGGCTGACCCACCGCCCACCCAGCCTCTGGCCCTTCAGGTACAGGCCACCAACGACGCGCGCTGCGGACCCGTAGCGCACGGTCGACGCCGAGCTCACGCTGATGGCCGTCTGGGTGGTGTTCAGCGTGTTGGCCGCCGAGATGTTGCCGAGCCTGTCGTAGCTGCGCACCTCGAAGGCGTAGGACCGTCCCGGCACCAGACCGGTGGCCCGCAGGCTCGTTCCGGTGCCGGCGTACAGGGTGGTGGCGGCTCCGGTCGTGCGGTCGCGGCGCACGACGGCCACCCTGGCGAAGTCGAAGGCCGCCGGGTTCGTCCATCGCAGGGTGACCGTGTCGTACGCCGAGGACCCCGTCAGGCCGCTGACCCGCGCGGGCGCGGTCGCGTCACCGACGAGCAGGACCTGCGGCGGCGTGTTCGGCCCCTCGCCGACGTCGTTCGCGCCGTGCATGACGACCGACCAGGTCTGGCGCCCGACGAGGTCACCCAGGGTGGCCCCGGTGGCCGTGCCCGCCGTGCGCACTGTGCGCACCGTGCCGTCGGCCGCCGTGGCGGTCACGACCCACCCGGTCACGGGCGCCGACCACGGGTTCGGCGTCCACGTCACGCGCAGGGTGTTGTCGGCCGGGGACGAGACCGCGACGTCGCCCGGTGTCGACGGCCGCCCGGCAGGGTCCGGCCCACCGTGGAGGTCGTGCAGCACGCGCTCGTCGCGGTTGCCGTTGAGGTCCTGGGCGTACAGGTGGAGGTCGTAGGTACGAGCCGCGTCCGGAAGGGCGATCTTCTGCACCAAGTCGCTGCGGGACAGCGAGATCGGGCTGCCGGAGGCGTAGCCGGTGGTTTCCCCGCTGTAGCGGAGGGTCCACCACATCGCCGCCAGGTCGGGCACGTCGGGCCGCGTCAGATGGACCGTCAGGGTGGTGGGGTCGACGGGCGACCAGGTGACCGGGTCGGGGATGGTGGGGGTGCCGTTGGTGTCTGGCAGCGTCGTCGCCGTCGCCTCCACCGCGTCCGAGAGGTTGTCGTTGACGTCCTTGGTGCGCACCCGCACCGTCCGCGTGGCACCGCCCTTGAGCCGCCAGGTACAGGAGGTCTTGGCGCTGTTCAGTGTGGGGCAGGCCATGGTCGCCCCGCTCGCGGGGTCGACCAGCTCGGCGACCGGACCCGCGAAGTCGGCGTCCGTGGGATTCGTCCAGCTCGCCGTGATGCTGTAGCTGCCGCCCTGGGCGGTGAGTCCGGTGACGGGCCCTGGAGGAGTGGCGTCCAGGAGCGTGCGGAACGTGGCGGTGACGGGCGCCGACACGTTGCCCGCGGCGTCGCTGGTCCACAGCGCGATCGTGTAGGTGGTGTCCATGGCCAGGTTCGACGCTGTGAAGTCCTGGTACCGACCGAACCACGCCCCGCTCGGCAGCGTCGGTGCGGTGTTGCCGGGCGCGATGGCCCACGTGACGCCCTGGTAGTCGGCGTCCGACGGTGCCGTGAAGTGCACAGCGGCGGAGCGGTACGACGGGGTGACGGCAACACCCGTCGCCACGCCCGGCGGCTCGAAGTCCAGCTGCGACACCGAGCTCCAGCGACTGAAGTTGCCTCGGAAGTCCACGACGAACACCGAGATGCCGTACTGCTGACCCTTCACCGGGTCGGGGATCGAGACGTCGTGGCCGCTCCCCGACCCCGCGTCGAGCCCCACGCCGTCTGTCGGAGACGCCGGGGGCTGGTCGCCGAAGCTGTACCGCACCGCCGTGTGGTCGACGTCCGGCACGTCCGTGCCCTGCCAGATCGGGTCGCCGTACGTCAGCCGGATCTGTGTGTGGTCGCTGTAGACCGTCGGGCTGTACGGCGGCGGGGGCGGCGTCGTGTCCGGACCCGCCGCAGCCGTGGCGGTGGCCCTGGTGGCGTACGACCTGACGAAGACGCCCCCGGCCGTCACCGCCCCGACCGAGCCGAACACCGCGAAGCTGTACGGCTCGCCTGGTGCGATGAGCTCGCCGCCTACGCGGAACACCGTCGACCCCACGGGCTCGCCGTCCCACTCGTCACGCGGTGGCTGGTTGCCGCGCTTGGCTACCACGACGCCGTCGATCGGTTGGCCGTCGTCGGTGGTGAGGGTGATCCGGCCTTCGCCGGGAGTCGCGTTGACGTGCGGGGTGGCCTGTTCCGGCACCGCCGCGCCGTCCGTGACGCGCAGCACGGAGTCGTCCCGGGTCACCAGCACCGCGTCGCCGGCGTCGGACTGGGCCTGGTGGCCGACGTCGAAGACGGCGCGCAACGCCCCCAGGCCGCCGCCGGGCTGCAGCACGATCGCGCTCGTGAGCACCCGCTGCAGCTCGCCCGTCCAGATGCCGTCACGCCCGCGAGCGGCGGCGGTCGGCTGACCTCCGGTCAGCAGCGTGGTCACGCTGCCGTCCAGAGCCACGCGACGCAGGCCGTCATCCGCGACCAGGACGGCGTCGCCGCCGTCCAGCCCGAGGTCCGAGGGCGTGCCGGTGAGCGTGGCCAGCACAGATTGCGCGGAGCCGTCCGCGTTGGCGATGAGCAGGCGCGGGGTCGAGGTGTCGGCGACGACGACGCGGCCGTCGGGCAGCACCTCGACGTCGGCCGCCGTCGCGGTGAGCGGCAGCGTCTGCGGCGAGCCGCTGGAGGGCACGCGCACGACGTGTCCGGCGTCGTCGACGACGTACGCGGTGCCGTCCGGCCCGACCGCGACCTTCCCGCGCGTCCGGATGGGAGCCAGGGTCGCACGGGTGCGCAGCCGGCCGTCGGCGTCCACCTCGCGCACCAGGCCCGATGCAGTGACGAAGACGAGGCGGGTGGCGTCGATCGGCGCGGCGCCGCGCAGGCTGCCGGTGTAGGCGTCGACGGCCAGGACACCGTCGGGTGACCACTGCCGCGCGGGGTCGGCGCCCAGGATGCGGGTGGAGCCGCCCGAGGTGAGCCGCACGACCGACTCGGGCGTGAGGCCCGAGGCACCGAAGCCGGAAGTCGTCGCCACCGTGGTGCCGGCGACGCCGTCCACGGCGCCTGCGTAGTCGCCGGTGGAGCGGACGGTGATCACCCCGCCGATGGGGAAGCTCGCGACCAACCGGTACTCGCGCGACGCGACCGTGATGGTGGTGCCGTCGACGCTGAGGCCGCCCACCGCCTCCGTCGAGGCGGACGTCGCCAGGTTTCCGTCGCGCAGGCTGTCGTCGCGATAGCCGGTGCCTGCCACGCGCTCGCCCACCCCGGCCGCGGTCACCGCGTAGATGCCGTAGCGCTCCGGTGCCTGGTCGAGCACGTACGCGGTCGAGCCGGAGTCGCTCACCGCGATGTCCCCCGGCTGCATGACGTCGGTGCCGGGCACCGCGCTCGCCGTACCGTCCGGCTGCACGCGGGTGACGCCGTAGCTGCGGGCGAGCCAGGCGACGCCGTCCGTCCCGACGTCGACCGCTGTGGCCTGACCGGTCCACAGCCGGGTGCGAGCGCCCCCGCCGTCGAGGCGGTCGAGCCCCCACGGCGTGAGCAGGTACGTCGTCGTGCCCACGACGGCCACGTCCACCGCGCCGCGCTGCTGCGCCTCGTCGAACCGCTCGACGACCGTGACGCGGTCGGCGACCGGGTCGACCCTCAGCAGGTCGGCGCCGACGACGACGTACACCGCGCCGTTCGGTGCCAGCGTGACGTGCCCGGCGCCCTCCAGAAGGGCCCGGGAGGCCGGCCCCGAGTACCCCTCGCCACTCCCCACGACCACCTGCGTGGCTCCGGACGACGGCGCGATCGCGGCACCGGATGCGGCGGGCGCCAGGGGCACGAGCAGAGCGGCCACCGTCGCCGTCAGCGAGGTCAAGACGGTGGTGCGGCGCACCGGTCCCCCTGGGGATCGTAGAGATCAGCGGCAGACCTTAACCCGCCGCAGGGCCCCGCAACCAGACCTCGGGCCGCGTTGGGGCCGTTCGGATGACGGGCGGCCGTGCCGCGGGCGGTGTGACGCGGGCGCGGCCGCGCCGCTCGGAGCACCCGTTTCACTCCGGGGCGAGCAGCACGTAGTAGCGCGGCAGGCCGTCGACGGCTGCCAGATGGTCGCGCTCGTCGGGTCGCGGACGCCAGTCGCGGTACGGCAGGCCGGTGAGGCGGTAGAACGCCATCCCGATGATCCACAGGCCGTAGAACGGGATCAGCACCATCAGCGCGTCCCGGCGGCGGTAGGACACGAGGGGCAGGACGAACCACATGAGCACCACCAGCGCCGCCAGCGCGGGCTGGATGATCAGGTGGCGGCTCACGTGCTCCTGGGCCCAGACCGTGACCGCGCTGTCGGTGAACGGATCGCCGCTCACGACCACGAGATCGGCGAACACCGCCGCGAACCCGGCGACCACGCGCGCCGCTAACGGCCGCGGTCGAAGCCCGGCGGGGGGCGGCACCACCGAGAGGGGCTGGACGAGCGGCGGGAGCCACGGGTCCGCGGAGGGGAAGGAGCTGCTGGGCACCGCCGCAGCCTAGGAGCCCGTCGGGCCGGTCGGGGTGCCGTTGCGCCACTCAGACCGGTATGACGGAGCGGAAGGCGGTCCTGGTGGCGCAAACCGGCCTGGGTGGCCGAAGAGGGTCAGAGGGTGCGGGCGACCTCGGCGGCCCAGTAGGTGAGGATGATCGACGCGCCGGCCCGCCGGATCGCCAGCAGCGACTCCATGATCGCGCGCTCGCGGTCGATCATGCCGGCCGCGGCCGCCGCTTCGACCATCGCGTACTCGCCGCTCACCTGGTACGCCGCCACGGGGACGTCGGACTCCTCAGCCACCGCGCGGACGATGTCGAGGTAGGGCAGCGCCGGCTTCACCATGACGATGTCGGCGCCCTCGTCGAGGTCGAGCCGCACCTCGCGCAGCGCCTCGATCGCGTTGCCGGAGTCCTGCTGGTAGGTCATCCGGTCACCGGTGAGCGTCGACTCGACGGCCTCGCGGAACGGCCCGTAGAAGGCCGACGCGTACTTCGCGGCGTACGCCAGGATCAGGACGTCGGAGCGCCCGGCGTCGTCCAGTGCGGCGCGCACGTGCCCGACCTGGCCGTCCATCATCCCCGACAGCCCGACGACGTGGGCGCCGGCGTCGGCCTGGGCCAGCGCCATCGAGGCGTACCGCTCGAGCGTGCCGTCGTTGTCGACCGTGCCGTCGTCGGCCACCAGCCCGCAGTGGCCGTGGTCGGTGAACTCGTCGAGGCACAGGTCGGCCATGACGACGATGGCGTCGCCGACCTCGTCGCGCACCTCGCGCAGCGCGACGTTGAGGATGCCGTCCGGGTCGTCCGCGCCCGAGCCGACGGCGTCGCGCTGCCGCGGCACGCCGAAGAGCATCAGGCCGCCGACGCCGAGCTCGACCGCCTCACGCGCGGCGGCCCGCAGCGACGTCAAGGAGTGCTGGACGACGCCGGGCATCGACGTCAGCGGCACCGGCTCGTCGACGCCCTCGCGCACGAACAGCGGCAGCACGAGGTCGGCGGGGTGCAGCCGCGTCTCGGCGACGAGCCGGCGCAGGGCCGGCGTCGAGCGCAGGCGGCGGGGGCGGTGCGCCGGGAACGCCACGTCAGCGCGCCTTGCGCCGCGACCCGGCCTTGCGCTGGCTCGGTCGCACCACGGGCTCGCCTGCCTCCAGCGCCGCGAGCCGGAGCCCGGCGCCGTACTCCGCCAGCGCGTCGACCAGGGCCGCAGCGCTCGCCTCGGGTGCCAGGACGTCGACCCGCAGGCCGTGCTCCTCGGCGGTCTTCGCGGTGGCCGGGCCGATGCAGGCCACGACGGTCGAGGCGTGCGGCTTGCCGGCGATCCCGACGAGGTTGCGCACCGTCGAGCTCGAGGTGAAGACCACGGCGTCGAACTTGCCGGTCTTGATGGCCTCGCGGATCTCGGCAGCCGGGGGCGCGGCGCGCACCGTGCGGTACGCCGTCACGTCGTCAACCTCCCAGCCGCCCTCCTGCAGGCCGGCGACGAGGGTGTCGGTGGCGATGTCAGCCCGCGGAAGGAACACCCGGTTGATCGGGTCGAGCACCTCGTCGAACGGCGGCCAGTCAGCCAGCAGGCCCTGCGCCGACTGCTCGCCGCTGGGCACGAGGTCGGGCTCGATCCCCCACTCGCGCAACGCCTTCGCGGTGACTCCGCCGACGGCCGCGACCTTCAGCCCCGCGAACGCCCGGGCGTCGAGCCCGAACTCCTCGAACTTCTCGCGGACGGCGCGCACGGCGTTCACCGAGGTGAAGCCGATCCACTCGTAGCGGCCCGTGACCAGACCCTTGATGGCGCGCTCCATCTGCTGCGGGGTGCGCGGCGGCTCGACCGAGATGGTCGGCACGACCTCGCTCACCGCACCGAAGTCACGCAACCGGTCGGTGGTGGCGCCCGCCTGGTCCTTGGTCCGAGGCACCAGCACCCGCCAGCCGAACAGCGGCTTGGTCTCGAACCACGACAGCTCCTCGCGAAGACCCACCGCGTCACCGACGACCGCCATGACCGGCTTGTCGAGCCGCGCGGCCTTGAGCGCCGCGGGGGCGTCGCCGAGGGTCGCGGTGATCGTGCGCTGCTCGGTCGACGTGCCGTGCGAGGTGATCGCCACGGGGCAGGAGTCGTCGCGACCGGCCTCGGCCAGGTCGACCAGCGCGGCCGACAACGACTCGGGCGTGCCCAGCACGACGACGGTGACGTCGGAGCCGGTCGACCTCGCCCAGTCGACCTTGCCGTCGCCGGGGTTGATCACGTGGACGGCGCGCGAGGACTTGGTGGTCAGCGGCACGCCCGCGTACGCCGACACGGCCGCCGCGGCGGACACGCCCGGCACGACCTCGAAGGGCACCTGCGCCTTGCGGCAGGCCACGGCCTCCTCGGCCAGGCCGTTGAAGGTGGCGGGGTCGCCGTCCATGAGGCGCACGACGCGGCGCCCGCCCTTGGCCGCGCGCGTGACCAGCTTGGCGCGCCCGGCCACGGTGAGCGGCGTGCCGTCGTCGCCGAAGCCGGCGTCGACGAACTCGACGTCGTCGCGCGTCCAGCGCTGGACGTCGGCCTCGCGCAGCAGCTGGTCGAGCACGACGACGTCAGCCGCGCCGAGCAGCTCGACGGCGCGCAGCGTGAGCAGCCCGGGGTCGCCGGGGCCGGTGCCGACGAAGGCGACGCGGCCCGTGGCGCGAGAGGTGGAACGGGTGGTGGTTGTCACGAAGCACGCTCCGGTGAGTGCTCGGCGGGATTCGGTGCGAGGGCGGGCGAAGGTGGTCGTTCGTGGTCGGCGGTCATGACCTCGGCGGTGACGAGCTCGGCGGCGCCGTCCTCGAGCAGCTCGGCGGCGAGCGCGCCACCCAGCCCCTCGGGCGACTCGATGGGGCCTGAAGCACTGCGGCGCAACGTCTCTGAGCCATCCGGGGCAGCAACAACGGCTCGCAGCGACAGCTCGAGCGTGGTGGCGCCGTCGGCATCGAGAGACTCGACCACCTCGGCGAGCGCGCCGACCGGGGCGGTGCAGCCGGCCTCCAGGGCGGCAAGCAGCGCGCGCTCGGCGCTCACGGCAGCGCGGGTGTCGGCGTGGTCGAGGGTGGCCAGCAGCTCGATGAGCTCGACGGCGTCGGCTCGGCACTCGACGGCCAGCGCCCCCTGGCCCGGCGCAGGCAGCACCTGCAACGGGTCGAGCACCTCGGTGGCCTCGTCGGCCCGCCCCAGGCGAGCCAACCCGGCGCGCGCCAGGATCACGGCGTCGAGCTCTCCGTCGCGCACGAACGACAGGCGGGTGTCGACGTTGCCCCGCACCGGCACCAGCTCGTGCCCGAGGCCGAGCGCCAGCACCTGGGCCGCCCGGCGGGGTGACCCCGTGCCGATGCGCGCCCCGGCCGGCAGCTCGCCGAGGGTGAGCCCGTCACGCGCGACGAGCACGTCGCGAGGGTCCTCACGCGCCGGGATGGCGGCGAGGGTGAGGCCCGGCTCGGGCGCCGTCGGCAGGTCCTTCAGCGAGTGGACGGCGAAGTCGACCTCGCCGTCGAGCAGCGCCCGGCGCAGCGCCGCGGCGAAGACGCCGGTGCCGCCGATCTGAGTCAGGTGGGCGCGCGAGACGTCGCCCTCGGTGGTGACCTCGACCAGCTCGACCGGGCGGCCGGTGGCGGCCGTGAGGGCCTCGGCGACGTGTCGGCTCTGGGTCATCGCCAGCGCGCTGCGGCGCGTGCCGAGCCGCAGGGCGGGGCCGGTCGCCGGCGCGGTCATGACCGCACCTGCGCTTCCGAGGCGAGCAGCGCGTTGCTGACCTCGGAGACCGCCGTGACGTTCTCGGGGTCGAGGTCGAACAGGTCGCGCAGCGCCTTGTCGTAGGAGCCGCCGGCGTCCTGCCCGGCCAGCTCCTTCACGCGAACGGTCGGCGCGTGCAGCAGCTTCTCGACGACGCGGTGCACCGTGCGCTGCAGCTCGTCGCGGACGGCAGGGTCGACGTCCGGTAGCCGGTGGTCGAGCCTCTGCAGCTCGGACTCGACGACGGCCGCGGCGCGGGCGCGCAGCGCGGCGACGGTCGGCGCCACGGCCTGGACGCGCACGGCGTTGAGGTAGTCGGCGACCTCCTCGTCGACGAGTGCGCGTACCTGGCCGATGTCGCCAGTCAGCTCGGTGGCGGCCAGCTCACTGCCCAGCACCGCCAGGTCAGCGACCTCGACGCCGGGCAGCTCGGCGACCTGCGGGTCGACGTCGCGCGGTAGGGCGAGGTCGACGTACACCTGCTTGCTGCTGCGGGCACGCGAGGCGCCCTTAGCCAGCGCGACGTCGATCACGTGACCGACCGCGCCCGTGCACGACACGACGAGGTCGGCGCGCGCCAGCTCGTCGGCGAGGTCGTCGAGCGCCGCGGCCCGACCGCCCACGGCAGCGGCGAGCCGCTCGGCGTGCTCGGTGGTGCGGTTGGCGATGGTGATGCTGCCGGCGCCCCAACGGTGCAGGGTCGTGGCAGCCAGTGCGCTCATCGAGCCGGCGCCGACGACGAGCACGGCTCGGTCGGCCACGGAGCCCAGCGAGCGCTCGGCCCGGTGGATGCCGGCCGTGACGAGCGAGGCACCGGCCCGGTCGATGGCGGTCTCGGCGTGGGCGCGCTTGCCGACGCGCAGCGCCCGCTGAACGAGCCCGTCGAGCACGCGGCCGGTGTCGCCGGCGTCCTGCGCCGCCCGCAGGGCCTGCCGCAGCTGGCCGAGCACCTGGCTCTCGCCCACGGCCATCGAGTCGAGCCCGCAGGCGACCGAGAACAGGTGCTCGACGGCGCGGTCGGCGTAGTGGACGTAGAGGTGGTCCTTGAGCTCGGCGAGGTCGACGCCGGTCGTGGCCGAGAGCGCGTCACCGAGGTCAGCGAGGCCCCCGTGGAACGTGCTGACCTCGGCGTAGACCTCCACGCGGTTGCACGTCGCAAGCACCAGCGACTCGCTGACGTTCTCGCCGGTCAGCGCCCGCGAGGCGAGGGCGCGTGAGGCGTCGACCGGCAGGGCGACGCGCTCGAGCAGGTCGAGCGGGGCGCTGCGGTGCGAGACGCCGATCGCCAGCAGGCTCACGCGTCACCTCCAGCAGCCGCCTCAAGCATGTCGTCGAGTTCATCGCTTCCCCTGCGCGACAACGACTTTCGCTGCTCGTGGAAGGCGAGGATCTGCAGCTCGGTCGAGAGGTCGACCTTGCGCACGTCGACGTCGTCGGGCACCGAGAGCACGCACGGCGCGAAGTTCAGGACGCTGCGGACGCCGGCCGCCACGAGCCGGTCGCACACCTCCTGCGCCGGGCCGGCGGGCGTGGCCACCACGCCGATGGAGATCGGCTGGTCGACCACCAGTGACTCCAGGTCGTCGAGCGAGCGCACGGGCAGCCCGGAGACGACCTCGCCGACGACGTGGGGGTCGGTGTCGAACAGCGCCACGACGTTGAACCCGCGGGTGGCGAAGCCGGCGTAGCCCGCCAGCGCGTGACCGAGGTTGCCGATGCCGACGATGGCGACGGGCCAGTCCTGGGTCAGGCCGAGCTCGCGGGAGATCTGGTAGATCAGGTAGTCGACGTCGTAGCCGACGCCGCGGACGCCGTACGACCCGAGGTGCGAGAGGTCCTTTCGCAGCTTGGCCGAGTTGACGCCGGCTGCTGCCGCGAGCTCCTCGGAGGAGACCGTGGCGGTGTCGTGCTCGGCGAGGGCGGTGAGGGCACGCAGGTACACGGGAAGCCGGGCGACGGTGGCCTCGGGGATACCCCGGCGGCTGACCTGCTCCTCGCTCACGTGGGGTCGCACTCCTTCTCACGGCAGGACGCTGCGCGCCCGAAGGGGCTAGCAGACGGCCTGCGCCGACGGCAACCCGGGGTGGGTTCCGTCCGGCGGACCCCCCTACGATAGGCACTTGTGAACGTGCGCACAAAGTTGCGCGTCGGCAACCGGGTTACGGGGTGATCCGGGTCACGTTCGGGCCCGGCCGCGGCCCCATCGCCGGCGTCCGGTGAGCGCGTCGCGCAGGCGTTGCTCGTCGACCCGCCAGAAGGTGTGCTGGGCGCCGTCCACCAGCACCACGGGCACCTGCTCGGAGTACTCGCGCAGCAGGTCGGGGTCGTCGTCCACCGACACCTCGACCCAGCCGGCGCCGGTGTCGTCGGCCACGCGACGCACCACCTCGCGGGCGTCGTCGCACAGGTGGCAGCCGGCGCGCCCGACCAGGGTGATGCGCGGTGCGACGCCGGTCGGGTCGGTCATGGGGCGCCCGGGCGGACGATCGCCGAGTGGTGCAGGGCCCACAGCTCGTCCACGTTCTGCGGCTCGTCAGAGTGCAGCGCGCGCACGAGGGCGTCGATCTCGGGCGTCATGACGACCAGCACGTGCGCGCCCTCGCCGTCGACGGTGGCGAAGGTGTGGTGTCGTCCGGCGTGCACGGTGTGCAGCTCGCCGGCGTGCAGCAGGTGGCGCTGGTCGCCGTCCTGCACCTCGAGGCGTCCCTCGATGACGAAGAACGCCTCGTCGCCTGCGTGGTGCACGTGCAGGGGGGCCTGGTCGCCCTCGTGAGGCGCCAGCTTCCACTGCCGGACGACGAACCCGGTCACGCCACTCAGCCTAGTCATCGTGGCAACGACAGTCAGCCGGCTGACTCTTGTGGCCACGGTCACCGCTTCTGCCCGACCGCGTCTGCGCGCGACCGGCGGTGGCGAGACAGGGCGGTCAGCCGCTGATCAGGCCCTGACGCCGGGCGAGGGCGGCGGCTTCGGTGCGGCCTGCGGCACCGAGCTTGGCCAGGATGTTCGACACGTGCACGCTCACGGTCTTGGTGCTGATGAACAGCTGCTGACCGATCTCGCGGTTGCTACGGCCGAGGGAGACGAGCTCGAGCACCTCGCGCTCGCGCGCGGTGAGCTGCTGGTCGGCCGGGCCGGCGTCGGCCACCGCCGCTCGCGCTCGCGGCCCTGCGCCGGCCACCAGCCGCAGCTCGCGCAGCAACGGCTCGGCGCCGAGCCGCGTGGCGGTCGCCCGTGCCGCCGTCACGAGCGGCTCGGCCGCCTCGACGCGCCCGCACGCGCGCAGCACCGCCGCCAACCGCGCCTGGCTGCGCGCCGTCTCGAAGACGTGGCCGAACGCCTCGAAGGTCGCGACCGACCGCTGCCAGAGCTCGACCAGCTCGTCGTCCCCCGGGACGTCGACACCGCACAACCAGCGCAGCCGGGCGTGCTCGGCCTCGACCCGTGCCACCCACGCGGCGCCCTCGGGACCTGGGCGCCCCTGCGGCTCGTGCTCCCACCGAGCCGCCGCCTGGGCGGTCGCCAGCGCCTGCGCACCCCACCGGCCGAGCTCCCGACGCGCCTGCCCGCCGCCTCGCCCGGCCGCGGTAGCCAGCTGTCCGAGCAGCAGGGCGGCCATGCGCACCTGCACGTGCAGGGTCTCGCGTTGCCACAGCTTCGTGACCGTGGCCGCGATCTCGTCGTGCACCGCCTTGGCGGACTCGACGTCGCCGGCGTCGCCGTACAGGTCGATCGCGGGCGCGCAGCTGATCGCGACCACCCCCTCCTTGCCCCACCAGGGGCGCAGGTTGGCCAGGACGTCGACCGCGTGCTGGCGTCCGCGCCCGGCCTGCACCGCCAGCCGGCCGCCGGCGAGCCAGGCCTCGGCCACGCCGGGCGGCGCGGCGTCGGTGACGTCGGTGAGGGCCAGCACGTCGTCCCAGTCGCCCATCACGTACGCCACCTGGGCGGCCTGGAAGCGACCCTCGAGCGCGTACGGCGCCCACGGCCGGCCGCGCTCGAGGCCCAGGGTGAAGGCGGCCGTGTAGCCAGCGCGGGCCTCGGGCAGCTGGCCGTTCTCGAACGCCAGCGCGCCGAGACCGTACAGCCCGCGCAGCTCTGCGGAGACGTCGCCCGCGCTGCGAGCGCGACGCACACTCTGCTGCAGGGCCGCACGCGACGACAGCGCGTCGCCGGCCCGGCGGTCGAGGTAGCCGAGCGTCGTGGTGGCCTCGGCGACGACGGCGGGAAGCTGCAGCGCCAGCGCCATCTCGGCTGACGCCTGCGCCCAGCGCGCCGCCTCTTCGCGCCGGTAGTGCTCGAGGTTGGCTCGGGCGTGCACACCCATCACCTTGGCGCGCAACGCCGACGGCGGTTGCTCGGGCACCAGCTGCAGCGCCTCGGCCGTGAGGGCGAGGACGTCGATGGTCGTGTCGCTGACCAGCGCGATGGTCGCGGCCATCAGCAGCACGCTGGCGCGCGTGGCCGCGGGGACGTCGTCCGGCAAGGTGGCGAGCTGCTCCTGCACGAGCGCGAGCCCACGGTGCACGCGCCCGGCCGCCATGGCCGCCTCGGCGGCGCGCAGCGTGAGCTGCACGCGATCGACGTCGGGCGCGATCTGCTCGGCGCGAGCGGCGTCGCCCAGCAGCTCCAACGCGGTCTCGAGGTGCTGGGTGGCTTCGTCGGGGCCGCCGACCCGCATGGCCTCGTCGCCGGCCTGGATGCTCGCGCGCACGGCGGTGGCGAGGTCGTGCGCGGCGCGCGCGTGCCGGGCCAGCTCGGCCGCGGTGCCCTCGACGTCGCGCGACGCCAGCGCCTCGGCGTAGGCGGCGTGCAGCCCCACGCGTTCGCCGGGCAGCAGGTCGTCGTAGACCGCCTCGGCGAGCAGGGCGTGCCGGAAGGCGTAGCCGTCGCGCTGAGTGGGGATGAGCACGTTGCCGTCGACGGCGGAGCGCACCGCCGCGTCGAACTGCTGGCCGCCCACGCCGGCGACGCGGGCGAGCAGGGCGTGCGGCACGCGGCGTCCGGCCACCGAGGCAGCGCGCACCACGGCTCGGGCGTCGTCGTCGAGCTGGTCGAGGCGCACGAGCAGCAGCTCGGCGAGGTCCCACGACAGCGGGCCGCCGCCGCGCTCGATGCCGGCGACGAGCTCCTCGGTGAAGAACGCGTTGCCCTCGGCCCGGCGCACGATGCCGCGCACCTCGCGCTCGGGAAGCGGCTCGGGGTGCAGGGCCCGCACGAGCGTGCGCACCGCCGAGTCGGGCAGCGGCTCGAGCTGCAGGCGCGTGACTCCGGCCAGCCGCCCCCACTGGGCCGCCGTGGCCCGCAGCGGGTGCCGGCGGTGCAGGTCGTCGGTGCGGTACGACGCCACGATCGACACCGGCAGGTCGTGCCGGCGCGCGAAGAGGAAGCCGAGCATCTCGCGGGTCGACTGGTCGGCCCAGTGGACGTCCTCGACGAGCACGAGCACCGGCGCGGACGACGCGAGGTCGCCCAGCGCCGCCTGCACCGACTCGAAGAGCACGGAGCGATCCATGCGATCGCCGCGGTCGAGCGAGCCGAGCTGCGGTGCGTCGGCCGGGTGCTCGTCGCCCATCATGCGGCGTCCGGGCATGAGGCGGGCGACGGCGGGGTGGGCGTCGATCAGCTGGGCCGCGACGGCGGGTTGGTCGGCTGCGAGCCGGCCGAAGATCTCGCTGAAGGGCAGGTACGGCAGGGTGCTGTCGCCGAAGTCGAGGCAGTGACCGATGACGACCTGCCACCCGGCGGTCTGGGCGGTGTCGCGCAGCTCGGTGAGCAGGCGGGTCTTGCCGACCCCGGCGTCGCCCGCGAGCAGCACCGAGCCCGGCCCGACGGGCGCGCCGGACGGGCCGGGGACGCCGACGAGCCCCGCGAGCCGCTCGAGCTCCTGGGCTCGACCGACCAGCGGGGCAGGCGGCGCACTGGGGTCAACGGGCACGAGCACATCATCGTGCGCGGCACCGACAACGTCGAACACCGTTCACACGGCGCGAACACGCGAGCCGGTCGAGGCCGGCGTCGGTGGGTGACTGCGCTGCAGAGGTAGGCGCACGACCTGGGCGACGGCGTGCCGGGTCGCGCTCGCCCGGCGCGGGCGGCGGGCGAAGCCGGCGCGGATCTGCGCGCGGCGGGCCTGCAGCTCGGCGGAGACGGCCTCGGGGGTGGTGGGCTGGAACATCGTGGACTCCTCAGATGTGGCGGTTCTTTCTGACGTCCATGAATCTGGCTCTCTGAGGTAGGTGCCCACATCGGCGCTTCGGCGTATTCGCTGGTGGTGCGGGGCGCCGTGCGGGCCTCTGAGGCACCTCACCCGCGCCCCGGCCGCCCTAGGCGTGCACTTCGGATCCGAAGTGCACGGGTGGGGGGCCACGCGACGGGGTGTGCAATTNCGGTGTCGTTACCCTCCGGTAGGTGGACGTCGAGCCCCCAGTGGCCGCAGCACTCGCCCGCGAGCTGACCGTGCCGCCGGACCCCACCGCGGCGGCCTTCTTCGACCTCGACAACACGATCCTGCGCGGCGCGAGCATCTTCTACTTCGCCCGCGAGCTGTACCGGCGCGACTTCTTCACCGTGCGCGACCTGGCCCAGATGGCGTGGATGCAGGCCCGCTTCAAGGCCCTCGGCGAGAAGATGGAGCACGTCCACCTCATCCGCGAGCGCGCCCTGTCGTTCGTCGAGGGCCACACGGTCGACGAGATCACCGCGATCGGCGAGGACGTCTACGACGAGGTGATCAAGGACAAGATCTGGCCGGGCACCCAGGCGCTCGCCCAGCTGCACCTCGACGAGGGCCAGCGGGTCTGGCTGGTGACCGCGACGCCGATCGAGATGGCCGACACGATCGCTCGCCGGCTCGGCCTGTCGGGCGCCCTCGGCACGGTGGCCGAGCGCGTCGACGGCGTGTACACCGGACGGCTGGTGGGCGACCCGCTGCACGGCAAGGCCAAGGCGGACGCCGTCCGGGCGCTGGCCGAGCACGAGGGTCTCGACCTGACGCGGTGCTCCGCCTACTCTGACTCGGCCAACGACATCCCCCTGCTCGAGCTGGTCGGACGTCCCTGCGCGATCAACCCGGACGCTCGGCTGCGCGCGCACGCCAAGGCCCACGGCTGGCGCGTGCGCGACTACCGCACCGGACGCAAGGCGGCCAAGGTCGGCGTCCCGGCCCTCGCGGGCGTCGGGGCGGCCGCCGGTGGCGTCGTGGCCGGCGCAGCCCTGCGCCGCAAGCACCACTGAGTGGAGGACCGACGAGCGATCAGCTGAGCCCTTACCGTCCCTCGGCACCAGCCGGGACGGCGGGACTGCACGCGCTGTGGTCGCTCCTCCAGCTGCTCCCCGCCCTGGAGGCAGCCGGGCCGACGCACCGGGTCGGCTTGTGGGCCTCGCTCGCTGGCGCGCCGCCGTCCGCGCCCTCGGGTGGCACTGCGCCCACACCGGACGCCGACCCCGACCTCGAGCGGGTGCAGGGGCTGGTGACGCTGGCCCAGCAGGGCGACAGCGAGGCCTTCGCCTTGCTCTACGAGCGGTACGTCGACGTCGTCTACCGCTACGTGTACTACCGGGTCGGCTCGCACCACGTCGCGGAGGACCTCACCTCCGAGACGTTCGTGCGGGCCCTGCG
This sequence comes from Angustibacter sp. Root456, assembly GCF_001426435.1. Classification (NCBI taxonomy): domain Bacteria; kingdom Bacillati; phylum Actinomycetota; class Actinomycetes; order Kineosporiales; family Kineosporiaceae; genus Angustibacter; species Angustibacter sp. Root456. Next base: position 302,475 of record NZ_LMER01000015.1, read on the forward strand.
CCGGATCGACAGCTTCAGCTGGACCGGACGCGACATCGCCGCCTGGTTCGTCACGATCGCCCGCAACATCGTGCTCGACCACGTGAAGTCCTCGCGCTACCGGCTCGAGGTGACCACGGCCGAGCTGCTCGACGGCGACGAGCACGCGGCCTCCCCGGAGCACGACGTCCTGCAGCGCCTGCGCGACGAGCGGCTGGTCGAGGCGATGCGCACCCTCAAGCCCGAGCAGCAGGAGTGCCTGGCCCTGCGGTTCCTGCAGGGGCTCTCGCTGGCCGAGACGGCGGAGGCGATGGGTCGCACGGCAGGCGCGGTGAAACAGCTGCAGCTGCGCGCCGTGCGGGCCCTGCACCGCGAGCTCGGGGACGAGCGACCGTGAGCGCCCTGTTGATCGTCGACGCACCCGTAACCCGGGCCCGGATCGGTCGTTGGACCAGTCGAAGCACCGGGGGCATGAGCAGTGAGGCGATGAGGTGGGGACCATGGCGTTGACGTCACGCCGCGACGCCGAGGTCTTCGCCCGCCTGCTGGACGGCGAGCGCCCGGCTGCCGGGAGCGCCGAGCTCGAGGCGTTGGCCGAGCTGACCCGGGCCCTGCCGCGGCCCGCCGTGGCGCCGCGTCCCGAGTTCGTCGCCCGGCTGCGCACCGAGCTGGTGAGCGCGGCCGAGCAGCGGGCGGCCCTGTTGCCCCGCCAGGCGAGCGCTCAGAGCGTGCGGGGCGCGGCTTCACGCACTCCTGCCGGTCCGCGCACGATCGAGGTCCGGTTCCCGCGTCGGCTCGTGCCGACGCTCGCGGCCACCCTGGTCGGTCTCGCGGTGCTCGTGGTGGGGCTGAGCAGCCGGGCCCTGCCCGGTGACCGCCTCTACGACGTCAAGCTCGGCATCGGGCAGGCGCAGGTGCGGCTGGCCGGCAGCGACCTCGACCGCGGCCGAGCCCTGCTGAGCCAGGTCGACCACCGCCTGGACGAGGTCGACGCGCTGGTGGGTGCGGGTGACCCGCGGGCCGCTCAGGTCGACGTCGCGCTGACCCAGGCGGCCACCGACCTGGCCGACGCCCAACGCGTGCTGCTGTCGGCCGGCGGCGGCACGGCAGACCCTGAGGCGCTGCGGGCGCTGGCCGACGCCAGCGTGCAGGCGCTCGGGCGTCTCAAGGCGCTGGAACCGTTGCTACCCAGCGGTTCTGGCCCTGAGCTGCACCGCCTGCTCGACCTGCTCGCCACGGGGCAGCAGATGCTCGTCCAGCAGGTCGCGGCGTGCGGCGCCCCGTGCGCTGACCTGCGCGGCGACCTCCAGCGTCTCGGCATCGCGGTCGGTGATGGCGGCGTCGCAGGCTCCGGTAGCGCGAACGGTGCGGCACCCGGCGGCGCGACCACTGGCCCGCCGGTGCCGCAGGTCCTCCCGACGGCGGCGCCGACGGCGAGGGGCGGCCTTCCGCTCCCCAGCGCCACCACGACGCCCCCTGCACCCGGCGTCACGGCCCCAGGCGTCACGGCCCCAGGCGTCACGGCCCCAGGCGTCACGGCCCCAGGCGTCACGGCGAGCGTGCCCGGCGTCGTCGTCACCGTGCCGGGGGCCACGGTGACGACGGGCTCGGGCGGTCTGCCGTCGGTGACCCTGCCGCCGGTCGAGGCAACGGTGGGCTCGCTCACCGCGTCGGTGTCCGTGCCGGCGATCGGCGCTCCGACGTCCAGTGCCTCGTCGTCGCCGACGTCCAACTCCTGCGTCATCGCCGTCGGCGGCCTCTGCGTCGGGTAGGCGCGTCCCTCGGCCAGTCCAATTCTTGGTCAACGGTTGGTCAAAAGGGGCATACCGCACGTCCTGACCGGCACTGTCAAGCCTTGTGCTGCACCTGTTTGCGTCGGCACAGTCTCGGCGTCCCATCTCGGGGGTCCGATCCGTCCTGGTTCGGGCCATTCAGACAGGAGCGCTGAGTTGAGAAGAGTGACCACGTTCACGGCGGTGGCAGCCCTTGCCGCCGCCGGTGTCGCGGCAGCACCGATCGGTGCGAGCGCGGCGACCCAGGCTGGCGACCCCAGCCCCTCGGCGGCGGCCGTCGCCTCCGCTCTCGGCCTCGGATCCGGCGAGCAGCTGCACGTGAAGAACGCGTCCACCGACGCGAACGGCACCCGGCACGTCCGCTACAACCGCACCTACGACGGCCTGCGCGTCGTGGGCGGCGACCTCGTCGTCCACGAGTCGAAGTCCGGCAAGATCAAGGGCACCGACAAGGCCCTCTCCGGCAAGCTCGCCGTGGCCAGCACCACGCCGTCGGTCTCGAAGGCCGCCGCCGAGAGCCGTGGCGCCTCGCTCGCCAAGGCCAGCCACGAGACGTCGGACGCCGAGCTCGTCATCTTCGCCGCCAAGGGCACCCCGCGCCTGGCCTACGACGTGGTCACCGAAGGCATCAAGGCCGACCAGACGCCCACCCGCCTGCACACCTTCGTCGACGCCAAGACCGGCAAGACCCTCGCCTCCTGGGACGACATCGAGACGGCCACCGGCACCGGCAACTCGATCTACTCGGGCACCGTGTCGCTGTCGACCAGCGGCAGCTCGGGCAACTACTCGCTCACGGACGTCGCGCACGGCAACGGGCAGACCACCGACCTGAACGGCGCGACCTCGGGCAACGGCACGTTGTTCACCGACTCCGACAACGTGTGGGGCAACGGCTCGACGTCCAGCCGGCAGTCCGCGGCGGTTGACGCGCACTACGGCGCCGCGGTGACGTTCGACTACTACAAGAACGTCCAAGGCCGTAACGGCATCTTCAACAACGGCACCGGCGTACGCTCGCGCGTCCACTACGGCAACAGCTACGTGAACGCCTTCTGGGACGGCACGCAGATGACGTACGGCGACGGCTCGGGCAACGCCGACCCGCTGGTCGAGATCGACGTCGCGGGCCACGAGATGAGCCACGGCGTCACCGAGAACACCGCCGGCCTGAACTACAGCGGTGACGCGGGCGGCCTGAACGAGGCGACGAGCGACATCTTCGGCACCGCCGTGGAGTTCTACGCCAACAACTCCTCCGACGTCGGCGACTACCTCATCGGCGAGAAGATCGACATCAACGGCAACGGCACGCCGCTGCGCTACATGGACAAGCCCTCCAAGGACGGCGGCAGCAAGGACTGCTGGTCGTCGTCGGTGGGCGGCCTCGACCCGCACTACTCGTCCGGCGTCGGCAACCACTGGTTCTACCTGGCGTCCGAGGGCTCGGGCTCCAAGGTCATCAACGGCGTCTCGTACAACAGCCCGACCTGCAACGGCAAGAGCGTGACCGGCATCGGCCGCGCCGCCGCTGAGAAGGTCTGGTACCGCGCGCTCAGCACGTACATGGTCTCGACCGAGACCTACCCGATGGCGCGCAACTCGACGCTGAAGGCCGCCATCGACCTGTACGGCGCCAGCAGCACCCAGTGCTCGGCCGTGGCCGCCGTGTGGGACGCCCTCTCGGTGCCCGCCGGTTCGGTGTCCTGCAGCGGGGGTGGCGGCGGTGGCGGCGGTGGCACCGGCACCAACCTGCTGCAGAACCCCGGCTTCGAGTCGGGCTTCGTGAACTGGACCGGCACCAACGGCCCGGTCACCAACAACACCGGCCGCCCGGCGCGTACGGGATCGTGGAAGCTGTGGCTCGGCGGTAACGGCACCTCGGGCACCGAGACGATCAACCAGAGCGTGGCCGTGCCCTCCACCGGGACGCCGACCCTGTCGTTCTGGATGCGTTCTGACACCTCGGAGTCCGGCTCTACCGCCTACGACCGGATGCGCGTGCAGATCGTGTCCGGCTCGACGGTGACGACGCTGGCAACGTACTCGAACGTCGGCACGAACGCGACGTACACCCAGAAGACGTTCGACCTGAGCGCCTTCAAGGGCAAGACGGTCACGGTGCGGTTCACCGACACCGAGGACTCGTCGCTGCAGACCAGCTGGGTCGTCGACGACACGTCGCTGACGAGCTGATCTGCTCCACAGGGGGACGAAGGGCCGGCGAGTTCGTCTCGCCGGCCCTTCGCCGTCCCCTGGTCCGACGGTCGCCCGAGCGGTCCTGGCGGGCAGGTTCGGCCATCTCGGCCTGCGTGACGGCGCATGGCCCCTGCTCGGCGCGAGTCAGGCTGGGACCGCTCGGCCTGGCCCACTCCTGTCTTCGTCCGGAGCGGCCGCCGGTCATGCCTGCATGGGGTCGCGCAAGTTCACGCTGCGCGGCGGGTCTCGCGGGCGGCGCGCACGCAGGTGCTGGAAGGATGCGCGGATGTCGTATGACCTTGCGGTGTGGGAGGGCACAGTCCCTGCGACGGTCTCCGAGGCTTCTGCTGAGTACGAGCGACGGATGGACGCGATGGAGGCCGCCCTTGAGCGACCGGATGGGCCACCGCCGGCCTCGCCGGCGATTCGAGCCTTCGTCGAGGCTGCGCTGTCGCGCTACCCAGCCCTGGACGAGGACACGGGTCCTGAGTGCCCCTGGGCTTCGTCACCGTTGATCGACGAGGCCATTGGCGACCTCATCTACTTCCCTCTGACGTTCTCAGGGGCCGAGATCGCCCGAGACGAGCTCGCCGACCTGGCTCGAGCGCACGGGTTGGTCTGTTATGACCCGCAGATCGAGGCGCTGCTCCCGGATCCGGCCGCCAAGTCAGCTGCCACGGTCGCGGCAGCGGCGCATGAAGCTCTCGTGAGGCACGTGCAAGACCAGGACGACTCTGCTGATGGGAGGCGGTGGTGGAGCCGCTTGTTCAGGCGGCAGAACTGAGGTCGCCGGCACAGGCGATCCGCCCAGACGCCCGGACGTTCAGGCACTCCGAACGTCCGGATCTGGTTCCCTTCTGTGTCAAGACGCGGCTGGGAGCGCGGGCTTAGGCTCTTGTCTGGCGGGTCCGGGAAGTGACTTGTCCGAAGAGCTGGCACTGGGCTGTGAGCCGGTCGCGCTGGAGTCAGAGTCGTAGCCCTGTTGTCCTCCCCCCACTTCCCCGCGAGCCGGCGCGGCCGCCGTTGACCCTCAAGCCGATGGGCGCAGGTGCTGGTCTCCTACGCCCTGGTCCGGCAGAGAACCGTAGAGCGCGGTCACAGGCTCATGCCGCTGCTCGCGCAGCCCGCATCCTCGTCGTCCCTGCCCAGACCGGTCACCTACCGCGCGGGCGGTCCCGCCAGGCCGCCGTGGCCCACAGCACCCAGGCAACCAGCACCGGCTGGAAGAAGAGCCGGATGAGCCGCTTCTGATCCGTGTCGAGGCCGAACGCATCGTTGCCCTCGACGTACTGCGCGATGTTGCCGGGCAAGACTGCGACGAAGAAGGCCGCGACCACGAATCCCACGGTGACGCGACCACGGGCCCAGGCCAGAAGCGCGGCTCCCAGGCCGATCTCTATGACACCAGAGACGAGCACGACAGTGTCGTCGTCGACGGGGAACCAGGCCGGGACCTGGGCTTGGAAATCGTCGCGGGCGAAGGTGAGATGGCTGATCCCCGCGCCGATGAGGGCAGCGCCGAGCACCCAGCGAGCCAAGCTACGTGGGAGTGACGTGGGCGCGGCATCCGTGAGGGCCATGAGCCCAGCATCGCACTCTCAACCGTCCGGCCGTTCCACCGCGGATGCGCTGCCGCATCTGCGGTAGCCGCGATGAGAGTGCGCCATTCCGCCGCGGAGCGGGCGTCGTTCCGCCTCGACCGACGCCGATGCGGGGTGCCTCCAGCCACGGCCTACGGTGACGTCATGCCCCCAGCCCGTAGACGACCGCTCCTCAAAGTCACCGGGTTTCGGGCTGCGCGGTGGGGAGCCCTGGCACTGCTCGTGCGACCGGTCTATATCGCGACCGAATTCGTCGTTGCGGCGGCAACGTCGGGCGGCTACAGCTTCCTCTCCGATTCGGTGAGCCGACTCGGTGAGGTCGCTTGCTCGGCGGCGTACTGCTCGCCGCGACACGGGGTGATGAACGGCTCATTCATCGGCTTCGGTGCGTTGCTGGCCGGCGGCGCGGTGCTGCTCTCGCGGGCTCTGGGGCCATGGGTCACGGGCTTGCTCGTGGTCTCCGGGCTGAGCTCGGTCGCCACGGGCCTCGCGCCCCTCGACCAGGACGCCACCCTGCATGCGATCGCCGCGGCACCCTTGTTCGTGGCGCAACCGGTCGCGCTGATCGTTCTCGGTGTGCGGTTGCGCAATGACCGGCCGCGTCTGGCCAGGGCGCTCTTGGCAGCGGGAGTCGCGACCGGCGCGGCGGCCGTGTCATTCGTGCTCTCCGGTGACGGCCCCGCATCGGGTGCCCTCGAACGCCTTGCCCTGTGGCCAGTGCTCGTCGGGCTGGCCGGGTTCGGGTGGACGCAACTCCCTGTCGGTGGTCGGCGCGAATCCGGTCATCGAGAGGTGAGTGCACACAACAGGTCCGCCGGATAAACCCCCTCGACCACACCGAGGGCGCGACCAACGCACGCCATGCCCGTGCGGCGCCCCGACCGACGGGAGTAGCCCATTTCGCCGCCAGTCGGCGCGCCCGCCGTCTCACCCTCATGCGGATGTGCGGATGCTCCTCGGCCTGCGGCTCGTCGGGCTGGTCGGGCTCGATCTCCCGTTCTGCCGCCCACGCCGAACGATGACGCAGCGTCCACCAGGACGCCGAGCCCTTTGACGTCGATACTTGGCCTCAAGGACGCAGCAGGCCATCGACAGGGGAATCCCGTGACCACCGAAGCGGACGGCGGCTTCGTGCGTGTCCGCGGGGCCAGCGAGCACAACCTGCGCAACGTCGACGTCGACATCCCCCGCAATGCCATCGTGGCGTTCACCGGGATCTCCGGCTCGGGCAAGTCCTCGCTGGCTTTCGGCACGCTGTACGCCGAGGCGCAGCGTCGCTACTTCGAGTCGGTGGCGCCCTACGCGCGCCGGCTGCTGCAGCAGGTCGGTGCTCCCCACGTCCAGGAGATCACCGGGCTTCCTCCGGCGGTGGCGCTGCAGCAGCGTCGCGGGGCGGCCACGTCCCGCTCGTCGGTCGGCACCCTCACCACGCTCTCTAACCTGCTGCGGATCCTCTACTCGCGAGCAGGCACCTACCCCGCCGGGGCCGATCACCTTGCGGCCGAGGCGTTCTCGCCCAACACCGTGGCGGGCGCGTGTCCGCGCTGCCACGGTCTGGGTGTCGTGCACGACGTCACCGAGGAGCTGCTCGTCCCCGACCCGTCCCTGAGCATCCGCGACGGCGCGATCGCCGCCTGGCCCGGGGCGTGGCAGGGGGCCAACCTGCGCAGCATCGTCACCGGTCTCGGCATCGACATCGACAAGCCGTGGCGCCGGCTCCCGAAGAAGGACCGCGACTGGCTGCTCTTCACCGACGAGCAGCCGTCGGTGCTCATCAAGCCCGAACGCGATCGGATCGACTACGGCTACTACGGGAAGTTCTGGAGCGCGCGCAAGCACGTCATGCACGTGCTGGCCGATTCCACGAGCGAGCGGATGCGCGAGCGGGCCCTGCGGTTCGTGCAGGACGCGCCCTGCCCCGACTGCCGAGGCAGCGGGCTGCGCCCGGAGGCCCTCGCGGTGACCTACCTCGGGCGTTCGATCGCCGAGCTCAACGACCTGGCGTTCACCCAGCTCGTCACACTGCTACGTCCGGTCGCCCAGCTGCCCGAGGACTCCAACGAGGTCGCGGTACGGATCTGCGCTGACCTGGTCGCCCGCATCGAGGTGCTCCTCGACCTGGGCCTGGGCTACCTCAGTCTGGGCCGCAGCTCGACGACGCTGTCGCCCGGTGAGGCGCAGCGCCTGCGGATCGCCACCCAGCTGCGGTCCGGCCTGTTCGGGGTCGTCTACGTCCTGGACGAGCCCTCGGCCGGCCTCCACCCGGCCGACGCGGAGCCGCTGCTGGATGTCTTGGACCGCCTGAAGGCGTCCGGCAACTCACTGTTCGTCGTGGAGCACGACCTCGACGTCGTACGGCGGGCCGACTGGGTCGTCGACATCGGCCCCGGTGCGGGCGAGGGCGGCGGACGAGTGCTCTACAGCGGGCCGGTAGCCGGTCTCGAGGACGTCCCCGAGTCAGCAACCAGCGCCCACCTGTTCGGTCGCAACGAGCGGCTGGTGCACGACGCGCGGGCCCCCCAGGGCTGGCTTCGGTTGGCCGGTGTGCGCCGCCACAACCTGCGCGACCTGTCCGTCGACATCCCGCTCTGCGTGCTGACCGCTGTCACCGGGGTGTCCGGCTCCGGCAAGTCGACCCTGGTCAGCCAGGTGCTCGCCGAGGACCCGGCTGCCCTCGAGTCGTTCGACCGACTCGTGCTCGTCGACCAGCGGCCGATCGGCCGGACGCCGCGCTCCAACCTCGCGACGTACACGGGGATGTTCGACGCCGTGCGCAAGCTGTACGCCGCCACGGACGCGGCCAGAGCGCGCGGCTACGGCGCGGGCCGCTTCTCGTTCAACGTCCCCGAGGGCCGCTGCGAGACCTGTCAGGGCGAGGGTTTCGTCTCCGTCGAGCTGCTCTTCCTGCCGGGCACGTACGCACCCTGCCCGGCGTGCCACGGCGATCGCTACAACCCCGAGACCCTCGAGATCACTTACTGCGGCAAGAACATCGCGGAGGTGCTCGCCCTCTCGGTGGACGACGCCGCGACGTTCCTCGCCGCCGTGCCGGCCGCCGCACGCAGCCTCCAGACGCTGCACGAGGTGGGCCTGGGCTACCTGCGACTCGGACAGCCGGCCACCGAGCTGAGCGGCGGTGAGGCCCAACGCATCAAGCTCGCCACCGAGCTCCAGCGGGCGCACCGCGGCCACGCGCTCTACCTGCTCGACGAGCCGACGTCGGGGCTGCACCCCGCAGACACCGCGCTGTTGCTCCGCCAGCTGCACCAGCTCGTCGACGCCGGCAACACGGTGGTGCTCGTCGAGCACGACCTCGACGCGATCGCCACCGCCGACTGGGTCATCGATCTCGGCCCGGGCGGAGGCGACGCCGGAGGTCGTGTCGTCGCGACCGGAACTCCGGCCGAGGTCGCGAAGGCCGAGGGCAGCGCGACCGCGCCGTACCTCGCGCGGCGACTCGAGCGGACCTGACCTGGCGCGAGCGAGCGGCACCCTGGGCCAGCGCCGGCGAGTCGTTCACGCGACGACCTCGACCTCACGCGGCTCGAGCACGACGACCGCGGTCTCGGCCGGCCGCCGGGCCGCGTAGTCGTCGAGGTTCTTGTCGATCTCGGCCCAGCGCGACCACAGCCGCTCGCGCTCCTTCCCCTGGGCACAGCGGCCGCGGACCAGTCGGGATCCGTCGCGGGTCTCGACGACGGCGTCCGGGTGATCCTGCAGGTTCAGCCACCACGCGGGCTCAGCCGGTCCCCACCCGTTCATCGCCATCGTGACCAGGGCTGCGCCGTCCTCGAAGTAGCTGAGGACGACCTGTCGAGGCTCCCCGCTGCGTCGACCCGTCGTGGTGAGCCGCAGCGTTCCCGCCCGCCCCCGCTTCGGGCTCCACAGGCCGAACCGGCCGCCGGTCGCGCGCAACAGCGCACGATGGCCGTGCCAGAAGGCCACGACGAACCAGCGCGGCGGAAGCCCTCCACGCCGGCTCCGTGGCGTCACTGCTCGCGCGGCACGCTCCCTGGACATGCCCACACCGTCACGCCTCGGGGCCGGCCCTGCCAGGGCCATAGGTCCGGTGCAGCCGGCCACCCCCGGGCACCCTCCGCCACCCCGAGATCGGTGCTCCGCGAGCCGAGGGCCGCTAGCGTGCGGCGCATGCCCATCAAGCTCGAGAACGTCGGGATCGCCGTCCGCGACCTCGAGGCGACGATCGCCTTCTTCACCGACCTCGGGCTCACCGTGCTCGGGCGCGACACGGTGAGCGGGGAGTGGGCCGACACGGCCGTCGGCCTGGACGGCAACCACGCCAAGATCGCGATGCTCCAGACGCCGGACGGCAACGGTCGCCTCGAGCTCTTCGAGCACATCC
>NZ_LMER01000015.1:312414-416848 GCF_001426435.1 Angustibacter sp. Root456
CTCGGTCGACGACCTCGACGCGGCCCTCGAGATCGCTGCGCGCCACGGCTGCCACCCGCTGCGCGGCGTCGCGACGTACGAGGACGTCTACAAGCTCACCTACGTGCGCGGCCCCAGCGGCATCATCGTCATGCTCGCCGAAGACCTCACGACGAGCCGCGGTCTCCCCCGTTGATCACGTTAAGTGGGTGACACTCCGCTTATCGAGGGTTGCAACCCTTGGGAACCGGCGTGTCACCCACTTAACGTGATCAACTTCCAGGGGCCGGGCCGGCGTCGACGATGCGGCGGACCTCGTCGAGGTCGAGGTCGAACGGCCCGATCCGCGTCAGCACCCACGTGGCACCGCGGTGGAGCCACGGCGTGTGGTCCTGATCGGGGCGCAGGTCGACCACGAGGTCGAAGCCCGTCGCCGGCGAGTGCTCGGCCAGGTCGGCCGTCAGCTGGTGCAGGTCATCGGGGCGATCGAGCCCGATGACGAAGAACCCGTCGTACCTCGCCGCCCGCCGCATCGGCGCCTGGTTGCCGTACCGCCCTGCGAGCCAGATCGGCACGGCAGGTGCGGGACGGAACGCGACGTCGCGGGCCGTGTAGTGGGCTCCGTCGTGGTCGACGGGCTCGCCGGACAGCAGGCCGGTGAGCACCTCGAGCCCCTCGTCGAGCATCCGGCCGCGCACCTTGGGATCCGGCTCGTCACCGAAGGCGCTGAACTCCCCCACCCAGTCGTCACCGAGTCCCAGACCGAGGACGAACCGGCCGCCCGAGAGCACCGCCAGGCTCGACGCCTGTCGGGCCAGCACCTGCGGCCGACGCCTCGGCAGCGGCGTAACCATCGGCCCGAACAGCAACGTGTCGGTGCGCATCGCCACTGCGGCGCAGCAGGTCCACACGTCGGCGATCGCCCGCACGCGCTCGCCGTACTGCAGGTGGTCCCAGACGAAGAAGCCGTCCCATCCCGCCCGCTCGGCCGCAGCGGCCAGGTCTCCGACCACACGGGGGTCGGACAAGGCGTCGAACGGGGCGACGAACAGGCCGCGGCGCGTGGTCATGGGCCCGATCATGCCGACTGCGTCAGCGGATGGCGATGACGGCACCCGAGCGCTCCCAGCGCAGCACAGCCAGCAGGCCGGACGTCGGCAGTGAGACGCACCCCGCGGTGCCGTGGCCGAGGTCGACGTGCAGGAAGATCGCGGATCCCCGGCCAGGCGTGCGGGCCTCGTTGTAGCCGATCACCTGCGCGTAGCTGTAGGCCGGTGTGTTGAGCAACGGCTCCGCGCTGCTCCAGCGGCCCGCCGCAGGTGTGCGCTGGTGGGTGTTGTAGAGGCTGGACGACGGGTCGTCGACCCACACGTCGCGCGAGTCGACGCGCAGCCACGCCCCGATGCGCAGGCCTGGGTTCGACCGCGCGCCGAACCCACCGCGCAAGGCGAACACGCCGGCCGGAGTGCGCAGGTCACCCTCGCGCTTGGCCGAGCTCACGCCGTTCTTGCCGACGTGGCCGGCGTAGGGCCCGAGCGACGTCACGTAACGGCCACCGGTGCGCGTGCAGGCCCGCACCGTGGCGCGCGAGCCAGACGACGTCACCAGCACCACCTGGGTCGCGCTCACGCCGCGCGGGACGTCGCACGTGACCGCCGCAGGCGAGGTGCGGGTGGCGGTGGCGCGCCGGGTGGTGCGGGCCGTACTGGGACTCGGCTTCGCCGTCCGGGTGGCGGTGCGGCTGGCGGTGCGCGTCGGCGAGACGGTGGCTGTTGGCGCGGCAGGTCGGGCACTGCGTGTCGCCGGCGTGGGGGTGGGCGTCGTCGAGGATGACGTCGTCGCCGGTGACGACGGCACTGGCCGCGTGGCCACCGACTCCTCGGGCGCGCCGCCGCACGCGGCGAGCAGCGCCACCGCGCCGACGGCGACAGCGGGCGCGAGCGAGCGCCTCATGAGGCGTCGAAGTGCTGGTAGTCGGGGTGCCGCCAGAGGCCGCCCCAGCTGAAACCCTGGCTGGTGAACGCGCGGACGGCCGCGCTGCGCGACGACGAGAACACGCCGGGAGCGGCCGCACGGCGGCTCACGAAGTAGGGGTCGGGGTAAACCCGGCCCGAGGCGTCGACGTACGGGTTCTCGAAGTCGTTGACGTCGATCGCCTTGCCGTAGGCGTGGTTCGACCACACCTTGCGCGACTCCTGGCCGCCGACGTACCGGCAGTTGAAGGCCGAGGTGTTGTCGGCCGCCATGGCCGCGTAGTCGTCGGCCCCCGGGCCCTTGGGGTTGTGGCCCCAGGAGGAGTCCATCGGCTGCATCTGCCGGATGCGGAAGCGCTGCTCGTACAGCGCCGTGAACGCGCGGGCGGCCGGCCCGGCAACTGCCTGGTGCACGACGACGCCGCCGCGCGACCGCTTGCCGTCGAAGCCCCAGAAGTTGACGGTGACGTAGCGCAGGCTCGAGCGCCCTACCGGGCAGCCCGACGTCCACGAGTAGCCGACCATCTTGCGCCACAACGAGTCCGGGATGCTCGACACCCGCGCGTTCGCTCCGGCACCCACGGCCGGCGGGTTGTCGGGGAAGCGCACCTTCGGCTCCGCGCCGGCGCGGGGTACGGCAGCCAACGACTCGTCGGACGGCGCGCTCGACGTCGGTGACGGACGCGACGTGGTGGCGCTGGGCGAGCTCTTCGTGCTCGTCGGTGTGCTCGCCGGTGAAGACGTCGGCGGGGGCGTCGAGGTGGTGGTCGACGACGTCGTGCGGGGCAGTGAGGTGGTCGTCGACGTCGTGGCGGAGGACGCTGTCGGGCTCGCACCGTTGCTGCACGCGGCGACCACCGTGAGGCCGGCCACCACGAGTGCCGCACGCGCGAGCCTCACGTGAAGAACACCGACCGGCGTTGCATGAGCAGGGCGTACAACGTCTGCTGGATGGTCTCGCGCACCTGGTCGGTGAGGTTGAAGACCAGCATGGGGTCGTCGGCCGACTCCTGGTGCGCAGCCGTCTCGATCGGCGTCCCGAACTCGATGATCCACTTGCTGGGCAACGGCACCAGACCCAGCAGACCCAGCCACGGGAAGGTCGGCGTCATCGGCAGGTAGGGCAGGCCCAGCAGTCGAGCGAGCGTCTTGAAGTTGCCGAGCACGGGGTAGATCTCCTCGGCCCCGACGATGGAGCAGGGGACGATCGGGGCGCCGGTCTGCAGCGCCGCCGAGACGAAACCGCCCCGGCCGAAGCGCTGTAGCTTGTAGCGCTCGCTGAAGGGCTTGCCGATGCCCTTGAACCCCTCTGGCCACACGCCGACGACCTCGCCTGAGCTGAGCAACCGCTCGGCGTCGGGGTTGGCGGCCAGCGTAGAACCGGTCTTGCGCGCGATCGACCCGACGAAGGGCGTCGCGAACACCAGGTCGGCACCGAGCATGCGCAGGTTGCGGTGGGCGGGGTGCTCGTCGTGCACGGCCAGCTGGGTCATCAACGAGTCGAGCGCGATGGTGCCCGAGTGGTTCGCGACGACCAGTGCCCCGCCGCTGGCCGGGATGTTCTCAATGCCCCGCACCTCGACCCGGAACCAGTTGCGGTACAACGGCCGCAGCGCCGGCAGGAGAGCCTCGGTGAGGTCGGCGTCGAACCCGAACTCGTCGACGACGTAGTCGCCCGCCAGCCGTCGCCGCAGGAACGCCAGGGCGCTGGCGACGTGCCGGTCGACGTCGGCCAGACCGGCTCGCTGGCCCTCGGCCACGAGCGCCTCGACCACGGCCTCGACGGCGTACCGCACGAGCGCCGCAGGGTCGAGTCCGGAATCACCGTCGGTGCCGCGCTCGGGCGCGGCGTCATCAGCCTTCGCGCTGGCCCCTGCGCTCACCGCCTCCGGCGTCGGCTCCGCGATGGCGTCGTCCGGCGCCACCTCGCTGAGCAACGGCGTCCGGCGTCGGCGCGCTCGCTCCCCCGACGCCCGACGCGCGCCGGCGGCCACTGCGTCGGCACCCCGCGCCGAGCGCGCGGACCGGCCGCGGTCGAGCGGGATCACCCGCCCCTCCTCGCTCACGCCGTGGTGCCCATCGCTCGGGTCCAGCGCTCGGCCGCGCCCAACGCGGACTGGATCGCCGGCAGCACGCTCGGCTCGGGGCCCCGGCCGCTGGCGACGAACGCCCGGAACGCCTCTGCCGTCGTGAACGCTGGCTCGAACCCGAGCACCTCGCGCATGCGCGTGGTGTCGAGCACCCGGCCGAACGCCATGTGCTGCAGGTGCTCGGGCGGGAGGTTCGCCAGTCGAGCCCGGCGCACCACCTGGCTCAGCCACCCGCTGGCAGGCAGCGGCACCGGCACCGTCGGGTGGCCGGCGAGGCGGGCCGCCTGGCTCACCGTCACCACCCCGTCCCCGGCGACGTTGACCAGCCCCACGCCCTCGGTGACCGTGGCCGCGACGAGCGCACCGACGGCGTCGTCCTCGTGCACGAACTGCAGCCGGCCGTCGAAACCCAGCACGGTCGGCACGACCGGCAGCGTGAAGTAGTCGGTGAGCACCGTCGAGATGCCCGGGCCGATGATGTTGGCGAACCGCAGCACCGAAACATCGACGTCGGCGCGACGCCGGGAGAAGCCGCGCACGTAGCCCTCGACCTCGATGGAGTCCTTGGCGAATCCCGTGCGGGGCAACGCCTTGGGGCCCATCTCCTCGGTGAACATCGCCGGGTCGCGCGGGGACGAGCCGTAGACCGACCCGCTGCTCTTGACCACCAGCCGCTGCACGCTGGGCGCCTTCTGGCAGGCCGCGAGCAGCTGCATCGTGCCGATGACGTTGATCTCCTTCATCGTCACCCGGCCCCCCGCTGACAGCGGGGTGGCGATGACGTTGAGGTGCGCCACGGTGTCGACGTTCGCCTGGCTGATGACCTTGGCGATGATCGGGTTGCGGATGTCGGCGCGCACGAAGTCGGCGCCGCCGATCGGGTGCGGCGGCGGCACGACGTCGACGCCGATGACGCGGTCGACGCCGGGGTGCTCGGTGAGCACGCGCGCGAAGCGACCGCCCAGGTACCGGGACACGCCGGTGACGAGCACCACCTGCCCCATACCTGCTCACCCGCCTTCGTCAGTGCGTGTGGTCGCGCCTCAGGGTATGCGAAACGGCCCCCGACCTGGTGGGTGCGGGGGCCGCTTGCTCACTTCTTGTTGCGACGCTGGTGGCGCGTCTTGCGCAGCAGCTTGCGGTGCTTCTTCTTCGCCATCCGCTTGCGGCGCTTCTTGATGACCGAGCCCATGGAGTACCTCGTCGTTCGGAGATGGTCAGACGTCGACAGGCGGCCGGGAGCCTCAGCGACGCCGACCGATCCCTCCCATGGTACCGCCCGGCGCGTGACCTCCGGCACGGGCGCTCGTTGAAGCGGTCACCAGCGGCACCGGACCACCCCTCGACCCGCCGCCCGACGCCAGGAGCGCCCATGTCCGCCACCCGTCCTCGACCCCGCTCGGCCGCCCGAGCGGCTCGTCCCTCCCGTCCCTCCCGTCCGTCCGGCCCCGCTCGTCGCGCCCTGGCCGTCGGGGGACTGCTGAGCGCCGTCGCGCTGGTGGCGGCTGGCCTGCCTGCGGGGGCGGCCGCCGTCGAGGCCAGTCCTCACCTGCCCCTGCTGGACGGCGCCACCGACAATCTCGACGCCGTGCTCGACGTGCGTGACGTCACGCGGGCCGTGCGACCCACCACCGCGCAGCGTGACGCCGCCGCCGCCCTCGTGGCCGCCTCTGGCGACGGCGCGCGGCTCACCTGGGACCGCCGTTTCGGCACGCCCCGCTCCCTGCGGCGCGACGGTGGCTACCTCACCAGCCCCCGCACCGGCGAGGCCGCCGACGTGGCGAGGGCCTGGCTGACCGAGCACGCCGACGCGTTCCGCCTCACCGACGCCGACATCGCCGCGCTGACCGTCGCGCGCGACCACGCCCTGCCCGGCACCGGCACGCACGTCGTGACGTTCGTGCAGACCTTCGACGGCAAGCCCGCAGTGCGCGGCGGCCGGATGACCGTGGCCGTGACGAAGGCCGGCGAGATCGCGTCGTACGCCGGCGACCCCGTCGGTCACGGTGACCTCACGGGGTCGTACGCGCTGAGCGCCGGCGAGGCACTCACCAAGGTGTCGGGGGCGCTGGCCCCCGGCGTCCTGTCGGCGGTCAAGCAGCTCGGCACGCGCGCGGGCTACACCGTCTTCGACCGCGGGGCGTTCGCCGGCCCGTCGTACGTCAAGCAGGTGGCCTTCCCCACCAAGGACGGCGCCCGCGCCGCCTACCGCGTGCAGTTCGTGAAGGCGCTCGACGAGGCCTGGGACGTGGTGGTCGACGCCTCCAGCGGTGCGGTGCTGTACCGCGCGTCCCTGGCCGCGCACGACGCGTCCGGAACCGTCTACGAGAACTACCCGGGAGCGCCCAGCGGAGGCCAGCCGGTGAGCCGGTCGTTCGGGCCGACGGCGCAGTCCCCCAAGGGCTGGGTCGACCCTACCGGCGTCGTCGGCACCGGCGTCACGACCATCGGCAACAACGCCAGCACCTACGCCAACTACTCCAACTTCCTGGTGCCGGCCGACCAGGCGCCGCGCCCGGTCGCACCCACCGGGCAGTTCGACTACGTGTACAAGAACCGTTGGGCCGCAACGAAGGGCAGCGCGCTGCCGCCGTCGTACGTCGAGGACCTGAACTCCGCGGCGACCAACCTCTTCTACCAGCACAACCGGATCCACGACGAGCTGTACGGCTTCGGCTTCACCGAGAGCGCCGGCAACTTCCAGGTCACGGACGGCGCCGGCACCGGAGGCCAGGGCGGCGACCCGATCCTCGGCCTGGTGCACGCTGGTGCGGCCAGCGGTGGCGCACCGACGTACACCGGACGCGACAACGCCTACATGCTCACGCTCGACGACGGCATCCCACCGTGGAGCGGCATGTTCTTGTGGGAGCCGATCGACGACGCCTTCGAGGGCCCGTTCAGCGACGGCAACTTCGACGCCAGCGTCGTCGAGCACGAGTACGTGCACGGCCTGTCGAACCGGTACGTCGCCGGGGGCAGCGCCCTGGGCTCGCAGCAGGCGGGCTCGATGGGCGAGGGCTGGGGCGACTGGTACGGCCTCAACCACCTGTTCACCGCCGGCCTGACCACCAAGGCAGTGGTGGGCCAGTACGTCACCGGCAACGCCGCCCGCGGCATCCGCAACTACGACTACGACCAGAACCCCACGGGCTTCGGTGACATCGGCTACGACGTCACCGGCCCGGAGGTGCACGCCGACGGCGAGATCTGGACCACCATGCTGTGGAACCTGCGCAAGCGCCTGGTCGCCAAGTACGGCGCCGCCAAGGGCGCGGAGGTCGCCGCCCGGCTGGTCACCGACGCCATGCCGCTCACCGCACCCGACCCGTCGTTCCTCGACGCGCGCGACGGCATCCTCGCCGCGGACGTCGACCGCTACCACGGCGACGACACCGACCTCATCTGGAGCGTCTTCGCCTCCCGCGGCGCCGGCGCCTCCGCCGTCACGCAGACCGGCGACGACACCGACCCGGTGCCGGCCTTCGACCACCCGGCCGCGGTGCGCAACGGCACGCTGTCGCTGAAGGTGGTGAACGCGACCACCGGCGCGGCCGTGAGCGGAGCCAAGGTGATCATCGGGCGCTACGAGGCGCGGGTCACCCCTGCCGCCCGCACCAGCAGCACCGGGGGCGCCGCGCTGCGCATGGTGGCCGGCAGCTACCCCGTGCTGGTGCAGGCGCCCGGCTTCGGCGTCCAGTCGTTCACGCTCGCGGTGAGCGCGGGGAAGACGACCGCGAAGACCCTGCGCCTGGCCCCGAACCTGCTGTCGACGGCATCGGGCGCGAAGGTCGTGTCGACGTCCAGCCAGGACGACGGCCTGCCCGGCACGTTCGCCTTCGACGACACCGCCGCGAGCGTCTGGCGCACGGCGACGTCCAGCACGCCGTACAACGCCGGGCCCGACCAGCGCGTCACCGTGAAGCTGGCGAAGCCGGCGACGATCGACCGGATCCAGGTGAGCGCCTTCCCGAACGTCGGCGGTGGCAGGTTCGCGACGCTGAAGGACTT
Organism: Angustibacter sp. Root456; assembly: GCF_001426435.1. Lineage (NCBI taxonomy): Bacteria > Bacillati > Actinomycetota > Actinomycetes > Kineosporiales > Kineosporiaceae > Angustibacter > Angustibacter sp. Root456. The sequence goes on from NZ_LMER01000015.1 coordinate 320,468, forward strand.
CACCGTCCAGGTCTCGGACGACGGCGTCCTGTGGCGCACCGTGCGCACGGGGGCCTTCGGCTACCAGGCTCCCCGGCCGACGGCGCCCGACCTCAACTACCGCACGTTCACGCTGTCGAGCCCGGTGAAGGCCGCGTACGTGAGGTTCTTCGCCGACAGCGTGCAGGGCGACACCTCGACCGCCGCGCAGGTGGCCGAGATCCAGGCCTTCGGCTCCTCCGGCGCGCTGACCCCGACCGCGCCGGCACCTGATGCGCCGTTCACCGACAGCGGCACGATCGTCACCGGCAACCCCGCCGCGGGCGACCCGACCGGCCTGCAGAACGTCTTCGGCGTCACCGGCGCGGAGTTCACCACCACCTGCGCGCTGCCGGTCAGCAGCCAGGGCGCCGACGGGTGGGTGAGCAAGCTGCCCGCGGGCTTCGGTGACGGGCAGCACACGGTGAGCGTCACGGGCGGCGAGTCGACGCCCGCGGGCCACGACCTCGACCTGTACTTCCTGGGGTCGGACTGCTCGCTCAAGGGCAGTGCGGCCACGGCTGCGGCCGACGAGTCCACCGTGGTGCCGGGCGGCACGGCGTACGTGCTGACCCAGCTCTACACCGGCGCGAACGTGCCCTTCACGCTCACCGCGCGCGACGCGGGCTGAGCACCGCAGACGCACGCAGCGGCGGTCGGCCCCCGAGGGACCGACCGCCGCTGCGGTGAGTCAGGCGGTCTCGATGTACGAGCCGCGCAGGTAGTCGTCGACCGCCTGCTCCGGCACCCGGAAGGAGCGACCGACCCGCACGGCCGGCAGCTCGCCCGCGTGCACGAGCCGGTACACGGTCATCTTCGACACCCGCATGATCGACGCGACCTCGGCGACGGTCAGGAACCGCACCTCGGCGAGCTTGTTGTCCTTCGGCATGTGTCCACCGGTCCTATGACAGGGCGCGGCGTCGCCGGCTTCCCCACCGGCGATCGACCGCGCGGGTCCACCATAGGGGCTGGTGTGACTCCTGGGGAAGTCCTGGGATCACGATTCACCCGGGTGGTCAAGCACCTAGCGCCCTGCGGCGTGTCGGGATGCTCTCCGGTAGCCACTCACGTCGATCCGACGAGGTGGGCGTAGACCACGATGTTGTCGAGGTAGTGCCCCGTGCGGTGGTTGAACGCACCGCCGCACGTGATCAGTCGCAGCTCCGCTCGGTGACGCGCCGTCCCGTAGACCCGCTCCGTCGGAAAGCGCGCCTTGGGGTACCGGCCGACCTCGTCGACGACGAACCGAGCGACCAGGCCGTCGGCTCGCGTGACGAGCACGGCATCTCCGCGCTTCAGGGCACCGAGCTTGAAGAACACCGCAGGGCCGGCCTTGGAGTCCACGTGACCGGCCAGCACCGCGGGCCCCAGCTCGCCGGGCGCCGGTCCATCGGCGTACCAACCGACCTGGTCGAACCGCGACGGCGCAGCCAGCTGCCCGCGAGAGTCGAGGGCCAGGTCGACCAGCGGAGTGACATCGACGCCGAGCGACGGGAGGCGAAGGCGCACCGGTCGCGAACGGTCGAGCACCGGCCCGAAGTCGGCGGCTGGGGCAACGGAACCCCCTGCGGTACCGGACGAGGACGCCGGCGCGCTCGGGGTGCTCGACGGCGCGGCACTGCTCGTCGCCGGCGCTACGGTCTCGGTGCGGTGGGCGGGTTGCGGCGGTCCACCCGATGACCTGAAGCCGGCCACCAGGAGCACGACCGCGGCCGCGGCCAGCACCGTCGTGGCCACCGCGGCGACGCCGCGGTGGCCACGGCCGAGGGCCGGCCCCTGGCCGTGGGGCCGCTCAGGCGGCTGCCCACCCTCACCCTCGGCGCGGTGCCGCATCAGACTCGCGACCGCTCTCGACGGACCAGGTAGCTACCGGAACCGAGCGCCAGCAGCATCAGGGCACCACCGGCGAGCAGCAGCCCCTCGTCCACCCCGCCGGCAGCGCCGCCAGCGCCGGTCTCGACCGCTCCGGCGGGCATGGCCCGCAGCGCACCGCAGAGCGCCGGGTCGGTCGCCTCAGTGGGCAGGCTGGGGTCGAGGTCGCTCTTGGCCGCACCGTCGTACTTGCCGTCGTCGTTGTGGTCGACACCGTGGATGACCACCACGGACTGACCGGCCGCGATGGCCTTCGCGACGGCCGGGGAGACCGTGATGCTTCCGCGCTCGTAGGAGATCTTGCCGCCCGGAGCCGTGTCGAACCGGTCCACCGCCAGGCCGCTCTTGGGCGAGGTGTCGCCCGTCTTGGTCAACGACACCACGATCGGCCCGTACGCCGGGCCGCCCTCGGTGGTGTTCAGCGTGCCGTTGCCGTCCTTGTCGTCGCTGGCCACGGGGCACTCGTGCCGCGCGTCGGCCCCGAAGTGGATGTGGGCCGCGTGCGGGCTGTCCGCCAGCAGGCCGGAGGCCGCCATCGTGACGTCGATGGTGGTGCCGTGGACCTGCACCATCGCGGTGCCACCGCCCTTGACGCCGTTCAGTGCCACCGGGCGCAACGTGGCCATCGTGCTGCCGCCATCCGCGGCCTGGGCCGCGGCCACACCGATCACCGGCAACAACGCTGCCGCGCCAAGCGCCGCCCCGGCCACTCGAGCTCTGGTTCGCATTCGCTTCTCCTCGCGTCGTAGGCCGGCGGTACTGCCCGAAGAGGCAGCGCAGGGATCGGCCTGATGCGTCTCGTTCGGAGCCGACCAACACTCGGATTGGCGCAGATGTCAGCGGGGGGCGGCGCGGCGTTGCTGCGACGACTGCCCTGCGTCGGTCGTCAGTCGAACCAGGGGTCGAGACCGTGCACCGGGAAGACCTTCGAGCGCGTCGCCATGATCGCCCGGTCGACCGCGTCCTCGGGGTCGTAGCCGACCTCCCACGAGCGCCACCACGGGTCGCGCCCGTCACCCATGTGCGCCGGGCCGGGGCGGCCCAGCAGCGTGAGCACGTGATCGAGCCAGTCCTGCGGCACCGGCGTCGAGGTCGGGATCGGCAGGTGGGCCGCGATCGCCACGAGGTGGCTCCACGACCGCGGCACGACGTCGACGATCTCGTAGCCGCCCCCGCCGAGCGCCAGCCAACGGCCGTCGCACACCTCGTGCGCCAGGTCGTGCATGGAGCGCTGCACGGCGCGGTGGGCGTCCACCGACACCGCCAGGTGCGCGAGCGGGTCGAGGAAGTGGCTGTCGCAGCCGTGCTGGGTGACCAGCACGTCCGGGCTCACGTGCCGCACCAGCTGCGGGACGACGGCGTGCACGGCGCGCAACCACCCGGCGTCCGACGTGCCCGGCGGGAGCGAGACGTTCACGGCCTCACCCTCGGCGTGCGGGCCGCCCATGTCCTCCGGGAACCCGGTGCCCGGGAAGAGCACGCGGCCGCTCTCGTGCACCGAGATGGTGAGCACTCGGGGGTCGTCCCAGAAGACCCGCTCGACGCCGTCACCGTGGTGCACGTCGACGTCCACGTAGGCGACGCGCTCGGCGCCCTCGTCGAGCAGCCGCCGGATCGCGACCGCGGCGTCGTTGTAGACGCAGAACCCGCTCGCCCGGTCAGGCATCGCGTGGTGCAGCCCACCGCAGAAGTTCACGCCGTGCTCGATCTCACCGCGCCAGATCGCGGAGGCGAGGTCGGCGCTGCCCTGCACGATGCGCGCGCTGGCCTCGTGCATGCCCACGAACGCCGGGTCGTCCTCGGTGCCGAGGCCGCGCTCGAGATCTGCGGACGACGGGTCGACCGACGCCGCCTTCACCGCCGCCACGTAGGCCGCGTCGTGCACGGTCTCGAGCAGGGCGTCGTCCGCCGGCTCGGCGCCGACCACCTCGACCCGACGGGGGTCGTCGAAGAGGCCGAGCGCCCGGGCCAGCCGAGCCGTGAGGTCCAGCCGCAGCGGCGCCATGGGGTGCGACGGGCCGAAGTCGTACCGCGTGAAGCTCTCGTCCCAGATCACGCGGGCCTGCGTCGCCATGGCCCGACGCTACCCCGGCCCCCAGCCGCGGCGCGCCCGACGGTGCTCATCGCCCCCTCACCGGGCACCATGGGTCCGACCGCACGAGCCGCGCTCGCAGTCTCGCGAGCACCACCGAGAGGACGCCGCCATGACGGCCAGCGACCCGGTCGCCGCGTCGTCCGCGCTGTCCGCCTCGCCGGGAGAGCCGCGCACCAGTCTCGTCGGCTGGATGCGCGAGCGGCTCGACGGAGCGGCCCGCCGCTCGCCGGCTCGCCTGGCCCTCGCCGTCTTCGCGCTCGTCATCGCCGCCGTCACCGGGTTGCTGTCACTGCCGGTGGCCACGGCGAGCGGCCAGCGCGCGCCGTTCGCCGACGCGCTGTTCACCGCGGCGTCGGCCGTGTGCGTCACGGGGCTCACCACCGTCGACACCGCCACCTACTGGTCAGGCACCGGCCAGGTGATCATCATGGTGGCGATCAAGGTCGGCGGCCTCGGGATCATCACGCTGGCCTCGCTGCTCGGCCTGGCCGTCTCGCGCCGGCTCGGGCTGCGCCAGCGGATCATCGCCGCCAGCGAGACCAAGGCGCTGCGGCTCGGCGAGGTGGGCAGCCTGCTGCGGGCCATCGTGATCAGCTCGACGGCGCTCGAGGTGAGCATCGCCGTGGTGCTGCTGCCGAGCTTCCTGGCCTCCGGCGAGGGAGTCGGCAGCGCCGCCTACCACTCGCTCTTCTACGGCATCAGCGCCTTCAACAACGCCGGGTTCGTCGTGCACGACGGCGGCATCTCGGGGTGGGTCGGCAACCCGTTCGTGCTGGGCCCCCTGGCGATCGGCGTCTTCGTCGGCAGCCTCGGCTTCCCGGTGCTCCTCAGCGTCGCCAAGGGCCTGCGCCGCGTCGACGGCGTGCGCCACGGCCGGCGCCGCTGGAACCTGCACACCCGGCTGACCCTGGCGACCACGCTCATCGTGCTGGCGCTGTCGATCGTGGCGTTCGCCGCCTTCGAGTGGACCAACCCGCGCACGCTCGGCGGCATGGGGCTCGGCGACCGGCTGCTCAACGCGGTGTTCGCGGGTGTCATGCCGCGCTCAGGCGGCTTCTCGACCCTCGACGTCGGTGACATGCACCAGTCGACGTGGGCCCTGCAGGACCTGCTGATGTTCATCGGCGGCGGCAGCGCCTCGACCGCCGGCGGCATCAAGGTGACCACCCTGGCCGTGCTGGTGCTGGCGACGATCGCCGAGGCGCGCGGCGACCGCGACGTCGAGGCCTTCGGACGCCGGATCCCGCCCGCGAGCCTGCGCCTCGCGGTCACCGTGCTGCTCGCCGGGGCCACCCTGGTGGTCGTGGCCACCATGGCCCTGCTCGCGATCACCGGTGAGAGCCTCGACGTGGTGCTGTACGAGGCCGTGTCGGCGTTCGGGACGTGCGGGCTGTCGACCGGCTACACCCAGCACCTGCCAGACGCCGGCAAGTACGTCCTCACGGCACTGATGTTCGCCGGTCGCACCGGCACCATGACCCTGGCCGCCGCGCTCGCCCTGCGCGACCGGCGCCGCGTCGTCCGCCTCCCCGAAGAAAGGCCCGTCGTTGGCTAGCACCCCGCCGTCCGGACACGCCGTCCTCGTCATCGGGCTGGGCCGTTTCGGCAGCTCGATCGCCCAGTCGCTCGATCGCCTGGGACACGAGGTGCTGGCGGTCGACCACGACCCCGCGCTCGTGCAGGAGTGGTCGGGGCGCCTCACCCACGTCGTCGAGGCCGACTCGACGTCGGAGGAGGCGCTGCGCCAGATCGGCGCACCCGAGTTCCCGGTCGCCGTCGTCGGCATCGGCACGTCGATCGAGGCGAGCGTGCTCACCACCGCCACGCTCGTCGACCTCGGCATCAAGCAGATCTGGACCAAGGCGATCACCGCGGCACACGGCAAGATCCTCGAACGCATCGGCGCCACCAAGGTGGTCTACCCCGAGCGCGACGCGGGCGCCCGGGTGGCGCACCTGGTGGCGGGCAAGCTGATGGACTTCATCGAGTTCGACGACGGCTTCGCGATCGTCAAGATGGCGCCCCCGCGCGAGACGCGCGGGTTCACGCTGGCCGAGTCGCAGATCCGCGCCAAGTACGGCGTCACGGTCGTCGGCGTGAAGTCGCCCGGGCGCGACTTCACCTACGCCGTACCGAGCACCAAGATCAGCCAGCACGACCTGCTCATCGTGAGCGGGCAGACCGAGCTCATCGAGCGCTTCGCCGCCCGCCCCTGAGCTCTCCCGTGGTTGTGGCGCGGTGGCACCCCGCGGCCAACCTATGGCAGCTGGGCGCCCCAGTGGCCATCGGGGAATGCAGTGAAGCGCCCCACCGGGACACCGACGCGAGAGCTCAGAGCTGGGTGGTGGGCACCCAGCCGGGGTCGTCGCCCACGGGGAGCACCATCGCCAGCTCCTCGGTGCGCGCGTCGTTGGTCATCGGACGCCGCTCGTCGGCCGGCCGGAACCCGGCGCTGCTGAAGAACGCCACGGCGCGCCCGTTGTCGGTCGACACCCACAGCTTGAGGGCCCGCCGGCCGGCGTCCTTGGCGTGCTGCGCCGCCGCCTGCGTCAGCTGCCAGGCGACGCCGCGCCCGCGGTAGTCGGCCCGCACCCACAGCCCGAAGAGCTCGCCGACGTCCGGCTCGCTCGCCTGCCCCACCGACACGGTGGCCACCGGTTCGTCGTCGACCAGCGCGACGAGGCGCGCCGAGCGCTCGATCCGCAGCCGCCAGAACGCCTCGTCGTAGTCCTTCTCCTCCGAGTAGGAGGAGGCGAAGGCCTCCGGGACGTCGCGCAGGGCGGCCAGGCGCACCTGCTGGTACGTCTGCCAGTCGTCGCCACCGAGGACGCGCACGCTGAGCTCACTCATGGCGCACAGCCTCCCAGACGCGAGGCTCACCTGGACATTGCGGACAGGTGAAGATCCCGGCACCGGAGACCCACACCGCTCACCCCTGGCCGGACGCCAGCTCGCGGCTGCGGTCGCGCGCCGCCTCCATCGCCGTCAGGAACGCCGCGCGCACCTTGTGGTCGTCGAGCTGCCGCAACGCCGCCATCGTCGTCCCGGCGGGGCTCGAGACCTGCTCGCGCAGCACCGTGGGGTGCTCGCCGGTCTCGCGCAACATGGTCGCGGCGCCGAACAGGGTCTGCACGACGAGCTCGGTGGACGTCGCCCGCGGCAGCCCCAGCAGCACGCCGGCCTCGATCATCGCCTCGACCACGTAGAAGATGTACGCCGGCCCCGACCCGCTGATCGCGGTGACGGCGTCCTGGTACTGCTCTGGCACCCGGATCACGCGCCCGCACGAGCGCATGAGCTCTTCGGCCTCGGCGAGGTGCGCGTCGTCGCAGTGCTCGCCGGGACTGATCGCCGCCATGCCCTCGTCGACGAGCGCCGGGGTGTTGGGCATGACCCGCACCACCGGGGTGCCGGCCGGCAACCCGGCCTCGAGCGTCGCGGTGGTGGTGCCTGCCGCGAGCGACACCACGAGGGTGCCGGGCCGCAGCGCCTCGCGGACGTCAGCGAGCGCGCTCGCCATGTCCTGCGGCTTGACGACGAGGACGACGGTGCTCGCCTCGCCTGCTGCGGCCGCGTTGTCGACCACCCGGACGCCATACCGCTCGGTGAGCTCGGCGACGCGCTCCGGACGACGCTCGCTCACGACCAGCGAGTCGACCGGACGGCCGGCGCGCAGCAAGCCCGACAGCAGGGTCTCGCCCATCACCCCGGCCCCGAGGATGGCCACCGGCCCCTCGGCGCGAGGGGACGTCGTCGGTTCAGGCGCGTCGGTCACGGTCAGCTCCGGGTGGCGAGTGAGCGCAGGAAGAACGTCACGTTGGCCGGGCGCTCGGCGAGGCGGCGCATGAAGTAGCCGTACCAGTCGGCGCCGTACGGCAGGTACACGCGCATGAGGTGGCCCTGGTCGGCGAGGCGCTGCTGCTCGTCGGGTCGGATGCCGTAGAGCATCTGGTACTCGTACGTCGTCTCGGCTCGGCCGGCGCGGGCCGCGAGCGCTCCGGCGATGTCGATGAGGCGCGGGTCGTGGGTGGCGAGCATGGGGTAGCCGTCGCCGTCCATCAGCACCTTCATGCAGCGCACGTACGACCGGTCGACCTCGCTCTTGTCGGCGAACGCCACCGACGCGGGCTCGTTGTAGGCGCCCTTGCACAGCCGCACCCGCGAGCCGGCGGTGGCGAGGTCACGGCAGTCGGCCTCGGTGCGGTGCAGGTAGGCCTGGAGCACCGCACCGACCCACGGGTAGTCGCGGCGCAGCTCGCGCAGCACCGACAGCGTGGAGTCGGTGGTGGTGTGGTCCTCCATGTCGAGGGTGACGGTGGTGCCGGCCTGCTGGGCGGCCGAGCAGATGTCCCACGCGTGCTCGAGCGCGATCTTCTCGCCGTCGCCCTCGAGGGCCTGCCCGACGGCGGAGAGCTTCACCGACACCTCGACCCGGCCGCCCTCAGTGAGGCCGGCCTCCGACATCTGCGTGAGCAGCGTGAGGTAGGCGTCGCGGGTGGCGCGCGCCTGCGCGAGGTCGAACGTGTCCTCGCCGAGGTGGTCGACGGTGACGAGCCGATGCGACGCCGTGAGCTCGGCTGCCGCGCGCACCGCGTCGCCGACGTCGGCGCCCGGCACGAACCGGTGCACCACGTTGCGCGTCACCGGCGCTCGTTCGACCACGTCGCGGACCCGCGAGCTTCTCGACATCTGGAGCAGGGCATCCCGGAGCATGGCGTCAGGCTACGGCAGGGCGGCACTGCGATGTCACGCGGTACGGCGGCGCAACGTGGCAGCGCCGAGCGTCACGGTGGCCGCTGCGAACACCATCACGACGAGCAGGTCGCCGAGCAGGCCCGACGTCACGTCCGGCTGCGCCGTCACCTTGCTCATGGCATCGACGGCGTACGACAGCGGCAGGATGTCGGACACGCTGTGCAGCAACGAGTTCAGCTGCGTTCGTGGCACCAGCAGGCCGCACAGCAGGAACTGCGGGAGCACGACCGCCGGCATGAACTGCACCGCCTGGAACTCGGTGGTCGCGAAGGCGCTGAGCAGCAGGCCCGTCGTGCAGCCGAGCACGGCGTCGGCGACGGCGACGACCAGCAGCATCCACACCGGGCCGGCTACGTCCAGGCCGCACACCCAGATCGCGAACGCGGTGGCCACCGCCGCCTGCACGACCGCCAGCGCCCCGAACGCCACGGCGTACCCGCCCACGAGGTCGAGCTTGCCCAGCGGCATGGCCAGCAACCGCTCGAGCGTGCCCGACCGCCTCTCGCGCAACGTGGTCACGCTCGTGACGAGGAACATCACCACGAAGGGGAAGACGCCGAGCAGCGGCGCCCCGAGGCGGTCGAACACCGGTGTGCCGTCGAACACCCAGGCCAGCAACCCGATGAGGACGCACGGCACGACGAGGAGCATCGCGAGGGTTCGGTGGTCGTGTCGCAGCTGGCGCAGCACCCGGGCCGCGGTGGCTGCCGTGAGGCGTGCGCTCATGCCCGCACTCCCTCCACCAGAGACAGGAACGCGGCTTCGACGTCCGGGGTGCCGGTGCGCCGCAGCAGGGCGTCATGGGTGTCGTCGGCCAGCACGACGCCGTCCCGCATGAGCACGAGGCGGTCGCAGCGGGTGGCCTCGTCCATGACGTGGCTCGACACGAGCAGCGTCGCGCCGCGAGCCGCGATGCGGGCGAACAGGTCCCACAGGTCGCGCCGCAGCACCGGGTCGAGGCCGACCGTCGGCTCGTCGAGCACCAGCAGGCGAGGGCTGCCGAGCAACGCGGCCGCGAGGGATACGCGTGAGTGCTGGCCACCCGACAGCCGCGAGACCAGGGCGTCGTGGTGGGAGTTCAGGCCGGCCTCGTCGATCACCCGCGCGACGTCGGACGCGGGGGCGCCCAGCACCCGGCGGAAGTACTCGAGGTTCTCGGCGATGGTGAGGTCCTCGTAGACACTCGGCGCCTGCGTGACGTAGCCGACCTGGTGGCGCAGGTCGCGATGGCCGGCGGGGCGTCCGAGCACCGTGATCGAGCCGGCGTCCACGCGCTGCACCCCGACGACCGAACGCATGAGCGTGGTCTTGCCCGAGCCGCTCGGGCCGAGCAGTCCCACCACCTGACCGCTGGGCACCGTGAGGTCGAGCCCGTCGATGACCCGCCGGTGCCCCCGGGTCACCCGCAGCCCGCGGATCTCGATCGCCGCTTCATTCATCATGCGATGAATTTACGCCTGTGACCGCCCCGGCACCAGCCCTTTCCGCCACCCAAACCGGTTTGCGCCACCCCACCGCGGCCTGACCGGCGCACGCAGCGGCCCGGGCGGCGCAAAGCGGTCGGGACGGCGCAACGCGCTGGGGGGCGGCGCAGGGCGGGGAGGGATCAGGCCGTGAGGTACCGCTGCACGGACGGCGCGATCCACGCGACGAGCTCGTCGGCCGGCGCCTCGGCCACCGCGGGCATGCGCAGGACGTAGCGGGCCATGGCCAGCCCCAGGAGCTGGGTGGCCACGAGCGACCCGCGCAGCTCGGGATCCTCAGCGCCCAGCGCGACGACGACGCGCCCGAAGATCTCGCGCGCGAGGAACTCGCGCAGGGTGCGGGCGGCGTCCTCGTGGCTGCTGGCCGAGCGCAGCAGCGCCACGATGCGCTCGCGCCCCTCAGGGGCGTCCCAGGTGGCGAGGAAGAACCGCACGATCCGCTCACCGAGCTCCTCGACCGGTCCGTTCAGCAGCGCGTCAGCCGCGGACGCCGGACTCACCGGCAGGTCCTGCGCGGTCGCGAACAGCGTCGCCTTGTCGTCGAAGTAGTGGTGCACCAGAGCCGGGTCGACGCCCGCGCGCCGGGCGACACCGCGCAGGCTGGTGGCGTCGTACCCCTGGGCCGCGAACTCCGTGCGCGCCGCGGCCAGGATGTCGGCTCGCGCGTCCGACCCGGCAGGACGGCGCCCCCGCCGTCGCGGCTCGGGGCTGCGGCTCACCCGTGCGCCCCGGTGGCCGCGAGGTTCAGCCGCGCGAAGGCGAGCGCCTCCGCGAGGTCGGCCTCGCGCTCCTCGCGCGTGCGCAGCCGCCGGGTCGACACCTCGACGACGACGTTGCCCGCCCAGTCGCGTGCCGCCAGGCGCTCGAGCAGCTCGGCGCACGGCTGGGCTCCCCGTCCCGGCACGAGGTGCTCGTCCTTGGCCGACCCGAGCCCGTCGGCGAGGTGCACGTGCGCGAGCCGCTCGCCGAGCGCCTCGGCCATCGCGAGCGCGTCCGACCCCGCCGTCGCGGTGTGCGAGAGGTCGAGGGTGACGTGGTCGTAGTCGAACCCGAGGGGGTCCCAGCCCGGCAGGTAGGCCTGGATCTCCCGGGTGCGCGCCCGCCAGGGGAACATGTTCTCGACCGCGAGCCGGCGCCCCGTGCGCTCCTCGAGATCGCGGATGCCGGCCTCGAACCCGCGCGCGTAGTCGCGCTGCCAGCGGAACGGCGGGTGGACGACGACGGTGCCGGCGCCGACCTGCGTGGCCACCTCGCACGCGCGGTCGAGCTTGGGCCAGGGGTCGCTGCCCCAGACTCGCTGGGTGATGAGCAGCGTGGGCGCGTGGATGGCGACGATCGGCAGGCTGTAGTGGTCGGAGAGTCGTTGCAGCGCAGCCGGATCCTGGCTGACGGGGTCGGTCCACACCATGATCTCGACACCGTCGTAGCCCAGCCTGCTGGCGATCTCGAACGACGTGGCACAGGACTCCGGGTAGGCGGAGGCGGTCGACAGCGACACCTTCGCCGCCGGCACGCGCACCACGTCGTCCATACCCGCCAGAGTAGGTGTCGTCCGCGCCGCGCTCGCGCGGTGAGTCCTTGTTCCCTGTTCGCAGCGCGCCGCCGCCGGGCAGGCTGATCCCATGGCGATCCCCTGCCCCGGCTGCGGTCAACCGCTCCCCGACCGGGCACCGGCGTGCCCGGCGTGCGGCGTCCGGCTCGTCGGGCCCGAAGCGCAGCGCCTCTGGCAGGTCGACCAGCAGCTCGCCGCGCTCTCTCGCGAGCGCACCACGCTGCTCGCTCAGCTGAGCGCACCGGCACCGGCCACAGCACCCGAGTCCCGCCCCGTTGCCCCAGGTGAGCCTGCTGGGCCGCGGGCACGCCGCGTGCGGTCGTGGACGGTGCAGCAGCTGCTGCTCACCGGAGGAGTGGTGCTGCTGTTCGTGGCCGCGGTGGTGTTCATCGCCGTCGCCTGGCGGCGCATCGGCACGGGCGGCCAGGCCGCCGTGCTGGCGCTCGTGACGGTGTCAGGCATCGCTGGTGCCCGCGCGCTCGGACGGCGCGGCCTCGCGGCGTCCGCCGAAGCGGTGGCGGTGCTCACGGTGGGCCTCGCGCTGCTCGACGCCTTCGCGGTCCGCCACTACGGCCTGCTCGCGAGCGACCGGCTCGAGCCGCCGACGTACTGGCTCCTGGCCCTGCCCGCCGTGGCGCTCGTCCTGCTCGGCGCGTCGCGGGCGGCCCACCGGTCACTGGTGTTCCCGATCGCGGCGGTGCTCGTGCTCGGCGCCTGGCCGGGCGCCCTGGTGAGCTCGCTGGACGCCGAGGTCACGGCGGTCGCGCTGGTGGCCGCAGGTGCCTGGGCGGCCGGCCTGGGCGCAGCTCTCGTGCTGGCCCAGGCGGTGCGCCGCCCGGTGCTCGTCGCGATCGTCGTGGTGTCGGGCGTCTGGCTGCTGCTCGGCGGGCAGGCGAGCACGACCGCGGTCGCCACCAGCACGACGACGGCGGGCCTTCCGGCGGTCGGCGCGGCCGCGGTGCTGGTGGCCGGGCTGGTCGTGGCGGCCCGTCGCACCTCCGACGGGCCGCGAGCGGCGGCCCGAGTGGCGGCGTACGCCCTCACCGTCGTCGTCGTGGTCGCCGAGACCCACCACGCCGGTCCGTGGGGTCTGGCCGCGCTCTCGTCGGCGGCGTCGGTGCTCGGCACCGTGAGCCTCCTGCGCCGCAACGCCACCCGCCTACCGACAGGTCTGCTGCCCGCGACCGTGGCGCTCGCCTGGTTGGCCGGACTCGTGTCGGTCACCGAGCCCGACGCCTCGTGGTCAGCCACCGGCAGCTGGCTGATCGTCACGGGCGTCGCCGCGGCCGCCGGGTCGCGTGCGGTCGACCGAGCCGCTCGCCGGCTCCTGTGGGCGTACGCCGGCGTCACGGCCGCCCTCGCTGTCGGCGCCTTCGCCCACGCCGGCGCCGACTGGGCCCGGGTGGCCGCGACCACCACGGCCGCAGTGGTTCTGGCGGCCGGCGCTGCCGCCCGGCGCGAGGGTCAGGAGGAGCCGGGCCTGGGACTCGGGGCCACCGTCGCCACCGCCGTCGCGGCGGCGTACGCGCTGGTGTCCACCGACCGCCCCCTGGTGCTGCTCGCCATCACGCTCGGGGTCGTGGGGGCCGCGGCTCTGCTGTACGGCGCGCTGCCGCGCAGAGGGCTCGTCGCGGTCGCTGGCGTCGCGCTGTGCTCGGCCGCCACCTGGTCGCTCGACATCGAGGCCGAGGTGCGGGCCGTCGAGGCCTACTCGCTGCCCCTGGCGGTGCTGGCGCTCGGGGCGGGCCTGGTGCGGCGTCGTCGCACGCCGGGCGCGCCCTCGTGGACGACGGTCGGCCCCGGGCTGGCCGCGGGGCTGCTGCCCTCGGCGCTGGCCTGCGTGCCGGACGCCGGCCTGGTGCGGCCGGTGTCCACGCTGGCGGCGGCGGTCGCGGTCACCGCGGTCGGCGTGCGGCTGCGCGAGCAGGCACCCGTGGTCGTCGGCGTCGCGGCGAGCGTCGTCGTCGCGCTCGCGCAGGCCGGACCGTACGCCGTCGCGCTGCCCCGGTGGCTCACCCTCGGCCTCGCGGGCGCACTGATGCTGGCGATGGGCTTTCGCTACGAGCAGCGCCGGCGCGACGCCATCGCCGCGGCCCACTGGCTCGGCCACCTGCGCTGACCCCTGACCGGCTGACCCGCTGACCCGCCGACCCCCTGACCCCCTGACCCCCTGACCGGCCCGAACCCGGGCCCGCGCCGCGGCCCGTACGCTGTGCGCGTGCCTGAGACCTCCCTCGACATCGCCCGCACCTGGGTCGAGTTCGTCGACCCCACGCCGGCGCCTGACGAGGAGGCGCAGGTGTTCCGGTGCGACCTCACCTGGCTGACGTCGTCGTGGACCTGCATCTTCGGGCGCGGGTGCCAGGGCATCTACGCCGACCGGCCCCTCGACGGCTGCTGCACCCTCGGCGCGCACTTCACCGAGAAGGCCGACTACCGGCGGGTCAAGGGCATCGTGGCCGAGCTCTCACCCGAGGTGTGGGAGAAGCACCCCGAGGGCACCGGGCCCGGCGGCTGGACCGAGCGCGAGGACGGCGAACGCAAGACCCGCGTGGTCGACGGTGCGTGCGTGTTCCTCAACTCTCCCGACTTCCCGGGCGGCTACGGCTGCGCGTTCCACCACGAGGCCGCGCGGCGCGGCGTGCCCTTCCACACGCTGAAACCCGAGGTCTGCTGGCAGCTGCCGATCCGGCGCACCTACCGCACCGTCACGCGGCCCGACGGGACGTCGTACCTCGAGACCTCCATCGGCGAGTACGACCGCCGCGGCTGGGGTCCGGGCGGCCACGACCTCGACTGGTACTGCAGCAGCAACACCGAGGCCCACGTCGGCGCCGAGCCCGTGTTCCGGTCGAACGAGGGTGAGCTGCGCGAGCTGATGGGTGACGGCGCCTACGACGAGCTGGCCCGCCGGTGCGAGGCCCACCTCGCCACGGTCGCCACCGCTCGCCGTAGCGCCGCCGGACGCAAGCTGCTGCCCCTGCTGGTGCACCCTGCGACGTTGGGCGCTCAGGAGCGTTGAGCAGCAACGGTTCTGGTGTCGTCCCGAGCCCGAACATCTGGCGCCACACCGCGACGTACGAGGTCGAGAACCGCGCCGTCGACCCCGACGGCGTCATCGACGCCGCGATCCGCAGCCGCCACGACTGGCGGAACCAGGTCGTCCTCGACGTCGGCTGCGGCAGCGGGTACCACCTGCCGAGTTTCGCCGCTGACGCCGCGCGCGTGGTGGGCGTCGAGCCGCACCCGCCCCTCGCGCTGGCGGCGCAGCGGCGGGGGGNGCCGGGCGGATCGAGGTGCTCACCGGCACCGCCCAACAGCTGCCACTGCCGGGCGCCTCGGTCGACGTCGTCCACGCGCGTTGGGCCTACTTCTTCGGCCCCGGCTGCGAGCCGGGCCTCGCCGAGCTGGCCCGCGTCGTCCGGCGGGGTGGCACGGCGTTCGTGGTCGACGTCGACGCCACGCGGTCGACCTTCGGGCGATGGTTCCGGCATTCCCTGCCTCGATACGATCCCGTTGCGGTGCAACGGTTCTGGGCCCGCAAGGGTTGGCACCGCCAGCCGCTCGACGTCCGCTGGGTGTTCGGCGACCGCGCCGAGCTGGAGGCGGTGGTGCGCATCGAGCTGACGCCGGACGCCGCAGCCGGCCTGCTCGCCGAGTGCCGCGGCCTCGAGATCGACTACGCCGCGAACCTGTTCTGGCGGCACTTCTGAAGGCCAGCAGATGCCCGGTACCGCTTGCACGGCCTGGGAATCGGCGGATAGTGGTGCCATGAGCGCGCACGCAAAGGACCAAGCGCCTCCGCTGAGGGCGCACAACCCGCCGCTTCACCACATGGACAAGCCACCGGCGATCTCACTCGTCGAGCTGGGTCTCGTCGCCGCCGCGTACGTCTTCGCGATCGTCGCCCCCGCGTTCGTGGTCTCGCCCGGCACGATGAGCGCCCCCGGGTGGAAGATCGGCCTGTCGACGGGGTTCACGGTGCTCGGCGCGCTCGTGGGAGCTGGCATCTCGTTCGCCGCGTACCTGCGCACGCGGAACTTCTCCTGGCTGGTCATCGGCATCGTGCCCGCGATGACGCTGATCATGCTGGCCGCGATCATGGCGGGCACGAAGGCGGGCTGACCCGCTCACGCACTGCCGTCGTCCACAGGCGATCGGCAGGGGCCACCCCCTGTCGGAGCCGCCCTCTACAGTCGCGGTCATGGCTGGTCCCGCCGCGCGCAAGAGCGCCCCGAAGATGTCCTACCGCTGCACCGAGTGCGGCTGGGCGACATCCAAGTGGGTCGGCCGCTGCGGTGAGTGCCAGGCCTGGGGCACCGTCGGCGAGGTGGGCGGCGTGCCCGTGCGCACCACCACCGCGGGAGCGGTCTCAGCGCCCGCCCAGCCGATCCTCGACGTCGACGTCGCCCAGGCGCAGGTGCGCCCTACCGGCGTGGGTGAGCTCGACCGCGTCCTCGGCGGCGGCCTCGTGCCCGGCGCCGTCGTGCTGGTCGCCGGTGAGCCCGGCATCGGCAAGTCGACCCTGCTGCTCGACGTGTGCGGCCGAGAAGGGCGTGAGGGCAGGCGCGTGCTCTACGTCACCGGCGAGGAGTCGGCGGCCCAGGTGCGCATGCGCGCCCAGCGCATCGAGGCGCTCGCGCGCACCCTCTACCTCGCGGCCGAGACCGACCTCGCCGCGGTGCTCGGCCACATCGAGCAGGTGCAGCCCGATCTCGTGGTCATCGACTCGGTGCAGACCATCGGCTCGGCGGAGGTCGACGGCGCAGCCGGCAACGTGTCGCAGGTGCGCGAGGTCGCGGCGGCCCTGATCGCCACCGCGAAGGCCCGCGGTATCGCGACGCTGCTCGTGGGCCACGTGACCAAGGACGGCTCGATCGCCGGCCCGCGCGTGCTCGAGCACCTCGTCGACGTCGTCGTGCAGTTCGAGGGCGAGCGGCACTCCCGTCTGCGCCTGGTGCGCGCGGTGAAGAACCGGTACGGGCCCACCGACGAGGTCGGCTGCTTCGACCTGTCCGACACCGGCATCGTCGGGCTGCCCGACCCGTCCGGCCTGTTCCTGTCACCTGGCGGCACCGAGCGCGAGGCCGTGCCCGGCACCTGCGTCACGGTGACCCTCGAGGGACGCCGACCGCTGCTGGCCGAGGTGCAGGCGCTGGTGGCCCCGAGTGTCGGCCAGCCGCGCCGCGCGACCTCCGGCATCGACGGCAGCCGGGTCGCCATGCTCACGGCCGTGCTCGAGCGACGCGCCCGGCTGCGCATCGGTTCGGCCGACATCTACGTCTCGACCGTCGGCGGCGTGCGCGTCACCGAGCCCGCCACCGACCTGGCCGTGGCCCTGGCCCTCGCGGGGGCGGCCAACGACCGCGCACTGGTCCCGGGCACCGTCGCGTTCGGCGAGGTGGGGCTCGCCGGTGAGCTGCGCCCAGTGGGCGGTGTGCCCCGCCGGCTGGCCGAGGCCGCCCGGCTGGGGTTTCGCGCCGCGATCGTGCCGCAGGGCGCCGTCGGCTCGGCCACCATTCCCGACGGCATGAAGGTCATCGAGATCCCCGACCTCGCGAGCGCCGTCCGCTCGGCCATGCTGCGGGCCGTCTGACGACCGGTCGACCGGTGCAGGACGCGCCGTCGATACCTGGACGTTATCCGCCCAGGCCGTGCACGCGGTTACGATTGCCGCGCAGCGGCACCGCGAGGGCGGCGTCGCACGTGCTGTGATGCACAGCGTGGTGTGAAGCAACGTGGTGTCAGACAACCGGCCCGGCAGGGGAACGCACGTGGCGAACGCAGAGCTCAGCGAGGACGACCTCGTGCGATCCACCCTGGCCGCAGCCGCTCCCGGCACGCTGCTGCGCGACGGTCTCGAGCGCATCCTGCGCGGCCGCACCGGCGCGCTGATCGTGCTGGGCCACGACCGCACCGTCGAGAGCCTGTCGAGCGGCGGCTTCCCGCTCGACGTCGAGTTCTCCCCCACGCGGCTGCGCGAGCTGGCCAAGATGGACGGCGCCATCGTGTGCGACCGCGAGGCGTCGCGGATCCTGCGGGCGGGCACGCAGCTCGTGCCCGACCCCTCGATCGAGACGGCCGAGTCAGGCACGCGTCACCGCACGGCCGAGCGCGTGGCCAAGCAGACCGGCTACCCCGTGATCGCCGTGAGCCAGTCGATGCGGATCATCGCGCTGTACGTCGGAAGCCGGCGTCACGTGCTCGAGGACTCCAGCGCGATCCTGTCGCGCGCCAACCAGGCGCTCGCCACCCTCGAGCGGTACAAGCTGCGGCTGGACGAGGTGACGGGCACGCTGTCGGCGCTCGAGATCGAGGACCTCGTGACCGTGCGCGACGTGGCGGCCGTCGTCCAACGCCTGGAGATGGTGGGCCGGATCAGCGACGAGATCGCTGGCTACGTCATCGAGCTCGGCAGTGACGGGCGGCTGCTGACGCTGCAGCTCGAGGAGCTCATCGGCGGCGTCGGCCCCGACCGCACGCTGGTGATCCGCGACTACCTCCCGGCCGACTCCTCTGACGCCGACATCGAGGGCATGCTCGCCACCCTCGGCCAGCTGACGTCGACCGAGCTGCTCGACCTCGCGTCAGTGGCCCGGCTCATGGGCTACAGCGTCGTGGGTGACGCCCTCGATGCGGCGGTCAGCCCGCACGGCTACCGCCTGCTGTCGAAGGTGCCGCGCCTGCCCGGGGCCATCGTCGACCGCTTGGTCGAGCACTTCGGCAGCCTGCAGAAGCTGCTCGCCGCCGGGCTGGAGGACCTCCAGGCCGTCGACGGCGTGGGTGAGGGCCGCGCCCGGGCCGTGCGTGAGGGCCTGTCGCGGCTGGCCGAGTCGAGCATCCTCGAGCGCTACGTCTGACGGTCTCGTTCGGCCGCGGTGGCACCCTGCGGCCAACCTATGGCGACGGGGGCACCCAGTGGTAACACCGGCGCGCCCCGCTGATGGCAACGGGGTGCCCCAGTCGCCAACCTATGGCGACGGGGTGCCCCCGCGCCTCGAAGGCGGCCACCCGGTGCGGCAGGCAGGCGGCCGCAGGCTCGTCGACCCGCTGCTGCGCTGGTACGACGCCGCCGCGCGCGACCTGCCCTGGCGCGCGCCCGACCGCACGCCGTGGGGTGTGCTGGTCAGCGAGGTCATGCTGCAGCAGACGCCCGTGGCCCGCGTCGAGCCGGTCTGGCTCGAGTGGATGCGCCGCTGGCCGACGCCCGCCGATCTGGCGGCGGCCAGCCCCGGTGACGCCGTCCGGCACTGGGGCCGGCTCGGCTACCCCCGCCGCGCACTGCGGCTGCACGCGGCGGCCAGGCAGATCGTCGAGCGCCACGACGGTGAGGTGCCTGCCGATCTCGATCACCTGCTGGCGCTCGACGGCATCGGCACCTACACCGCGGCGGCCGTCGCGTCGTTCGCGTTCGGACGTCGCCACGCCGTGGTCGACACCAACGTGCGCCGGGTGCTGGTGCGTGCCGTCGAGGGAGAGGCCTTGCCCGCGCCGTCGCTGACCGCCGCCGAGCTGCGCCTGGCCGAGCGGGTCGTGCCGGACGACGAGGCGACGGCGGCGCGGTGGGCCGTGGCCGTGATGGAGCTCGGTGCGGTCGTCTGCACGGCGCGCTCGCCCCGGTGCGTCGACTGCCCCGTGGCCGACCGGTGCGCCTGGCGCCTGGCCGGCTCACCGGCGTACGACGGGCCGCCGCGGCGCGGACAAGCGTGGCACGGCACCGACCGCCAGGTGCGCGGGCGCCTGCTCGCGGTGCTGCGCGGCGCGAGCGCGCCGGTGCGGCTCGACGCGCTCGCCGCCGCGGTGCCGGACGACGAGCTGCGTGACTCCCGGCAACGCGACCGCTGCCTCGCCTCGCTCGTCGAGGACGGCCTGGCCGAACCGACCGCCGACGGCTACCGCCTCCCGCAGTAGCAGTCCGGCGACGCGATCAGCCGACCCGGAAGACCAGGCGGTCGTCCGGTGACCACACGTGCTCGTCGGTCGCGTGGTAGCCGCGCAGCCACGGCCGGCCGTCGACGACCCGCAGGTAGAAGCCCTTGGGCAGCACGTCGCCGTGGTCGAGCGGCAGCGAGGCGACGGTGAGAGACGCGGACGGGGCCGAGCCGTTCGACAGCACCGAGTCGGGCGCTGACTGCTGGTCGAGCATCACCAGGCGCAGGTACGGCCCGGTGACGAGCGGGCAGAGTGAGAGCCCCTGCGCCTGGGCCGTCGCCAGCACGGTCGACAGCGGGGCGCCGTCAGTGAGGCCGAGCTGCCCGACGGTGCGCTGCACGACCTCAAAGGCCTCCACCCGCTGCTGGTCGAAGGCCTCGTGGCGCAGCAGCAGCTCGGCCGAGGCGTTGAGCCCCACGCCTGCCGCCTCGAGGGCGGCGACCAGCTGCGCCCGGCTGAGCGCCCCGACCCGCACCGGGATCGGGCCTGGCGAGGCGACTTCGGGCACCGCGCCACGGTAGTAGAGTCTCGCGTTTGTGCGCTCACTGCTGGCCTACGGCGTCGCCGGCTTCCGGCGCTACGCGGCGTACCGCAGCGCCACCGTGGCCGGCGCGTTCACCAACACGGTGTTCGGCGTGGTCAAGGCCAGCATCACGCTCGCGGCCATCGCCTCGGCGGGGGGCGCGATCGCCGGGTACGACGCCCGCCAGGGGGCCACGTACGCGTTCCTCTGCCAGGCGCTGATCGCGCCCGTCGCGGTGTTCGGCTCGCGCGAGCTGGCCGACCGCATCCGCACCGGCGACATCGCGGTCGATCTCGCCCGCCCGGTGGATCTGCAGCTGTCGTGGCTCGCCGCCGACCTCGGGCGGGCGGCGTACGAGCTGCTCCCCCGGGGCCTGCCGCCGTTGCTCGTGGGCATCGCGTTCTTCGGGCTCACGGTGCCGCACGAGGTGCAGCCGTTCGCTCTGGGGGCGGTGAGCGTGCTGCTGGCCGTCGCGGTGTCGTTCGCCTGCCGCTACCTGCTCAACCTCACGGCGTTCTGGGTGGTCGAGATGCGCGGGCTGCTGACCCTCTACATGGTCGGCTCCAACGTGCTCACCGGCTTAGTCGTGCCGGTGCACTGGTTCCCGGGCTGGATGTCGGCGCTCGCCACCGCCACGCCGTTTCCGTCGATGCTGCAGGCTCCTGTGGACGTGATCTCCGGCCGGGCCGGGGGTTGGGACGGCGCCACAACGGTTGCGACACAGGCGTTGTGGCTCGTCGTGATGCTGGGCGTCGGCCGCGTCGTCACCGCTCGAGCGACGCGCCGTCTGGTGGTGCAAGGTGGCTGAGGTGTCGGCGCAGCACCCCCTGCGGGCCTACCGCGCGCTGTTGGGGTCACGTGTGCGCGCGCAGGCGAGCTACCGCGCGAGCTTCGCTCTCGACCTGCTCGGCTCCGTCGGCGTCGGGCTGCTGGAGGCGGCGGAGATCTACGTGATCTTCCACAACGTCGACGCCCTCGGCGGGCTGGGCATCGGCCCGGCACTGCTCGTCTTCGCCCTGGCCAACCTGTCCTTCTCGCTGGCGGGCGTCGTCGTCGGTCACCTCGACGAGCTGCCGACGTACCTGCGCGCCGGCACGCTCGACGCGATGCTGCTGCGACCGCTCCCGGTGCTGGCCCAGCTGGTGACCAGCGACGTGTCGCTGCGCCGGCTGGGTCGGGCTGCGGTCGCCGTGGTGGTGCTCGTGATCGCCCTGCCGCTCGCCGTCGACCAGTGGACAGCGAGCGCGGTCGCGATGTTGCTGCTCGCGCCGCTCACCGGCGCGGTGATCTTCGGCTCGCTGTTCGTGGCGGCCGCAGGGGTGCAGTTCTGGCTCATCGAGGGCTACGAGCTCACCAACGCGTTCACGTACGGTTCGTCGTACGTCTCGGCGTATCCCGCGAGCGTGCTGCACGTGGCGGTGCGCAGCTTCTTCACCTTCGTCGTCCCCGCCGCCTTCACGGCGTACCTGCCGACGCTCGTGATCACCGGGCATCCCGGACCCCCGGGGCTGCCGGCCTGGCTCGGGTGGTTCACCCCGCTGGCCGCGGTGCTGACAGCGGCCGCAGGACTGGCCTGCTGGCGAGCCGGCATCAGGCACTACACGGGAGCAGGCGGATGAACGAGCACACCACCCGCGTCGTCGCCGTCGAGTCGCTGCGCCGCGAGTTCGTGCTGCGTCGCTCGACCGGCCGGCTGCGGCGCGAACGGCACGTGGTGACGGCGGTGGACGACATCACCTTCGCCATCGAGGCCGGTGAGTCGGTGGGCTACATCGGCGCCAACGGCGCGGGCAAGTCCACGACGATCAAGATGCTCACGGGCATCCTCGTGCCGACGTCGGGCCGGGTGACGACGTGCGGCCTGGACCCCGTGCGCCGACGCCGCGAGCTCGCCCGGCACGTGGGCGTCGTCTTCGGGCAGCGCAGCCAGCTGTGGTGGGACCTGCCGCTGCACGAGTCGTTCCGGGTGCTCGCCGCGATCCACGGCATCGCGGACGGCGAGTGGCAGCGTCGACGCGACGAGCTGGTCGAGCGCCTGGAGCTCGCCGCGTTCCTGGAGCAGCCCGTGCGCCAGCTGAGCCTCGGCCAGCGCATGCGCGGCGAGGTGGCCGCGGCGCTCCTGCACCGCCCCCGGCTCGTCGTGCTCGACGAGCCGACGATCGGCCTCGACGTGCTGAGCAAGGAGCGGCTGCGGGTGTTCCTGCGCGAGCAGCGCGCGGAGCACGGGACGACCCTGCTGCTCACGACCCACGACATGGGCGACATCGAGCGGCTCTGCGAGCGCGTGCTCGTCGTCGACCAGGGGCGGCTCGCCTACGACGGCAGCCTGCCGGGCCTGGTGGGGCGGGTCGGCGCCGAGCGCGTGCTGGTCGTCGACCTCGCCGAGCCGTGGGCGCCGCTCGACGACGTGCCGGGCACGCGCCTGGTGGGAACCGAGGCCGACGGTCTGCGCCAGCGCCTCGCCTTCACCCCGCAGAGCACTACTGCTGCAGCGGTTCTGGCCGAGGTGAGCCGCCGGGTTGAGGTGCGCGACCTGTCGGTGGAGGAGCCCGACATCGAGGACGTCGTGCGCCGGCTCTACCTCACTCAGCAGCCGACTCAGCAGCCGACTCAGCAGCCGACTCAGCAGCCGACTCAGCAGCCGGGCACGGCCTCGAACCGGTAGCCGCGGGCGGCGAGCACCGGCAGCGCGCGACGCAGTGCGGCCACGGTCTGCGACCGGTCACCACCGCCGTCGTGCATGATCACGGTGCTGCCGGGGCGCACGTCGTGCAGCAGGTGCTGCTCGATGGAGGCGACCCCGGGCTTCGCCCAGTCATCGGTCTCGACGTTCCACAGCACGATCGTGAGGCCCAGCTGCGCCGCGAGCGCCCGCACGCGGTGGTCGACCGAGCCGTACGGCGGCCGCAGGCACGTGGTACCGCGTGGGCCGGCCAGCACCGCCTCTCGCATGGCTGTGGCGTCGAGGTCGGTGAGGCGCTGGTGGTGACCGGTGTGGTTGCCGACGGCCTGCCCCGCGGCGCGCACGGCCGCCGCCGCCTGCGGGTGGTCGCGCACCTGCGAGCCGACCTCGAAGAACGTCGCGCGAGCGTGGTAGCGCGCCAGCAGCGCGAGCACCTGCGGCGTCCAGTGCGGGTCGGGACCGTCGTCGAAGGTGAGGTAGACCACCCTGCCGGTGGGCGGCCGCCGCGACGCGGCGTCGGCGCGGTGCGGTCGAGGCGCGGGCGAGGTCGGGCGACCGGCGGTCGTCGGCGGGCTGACCGCGGTGACGCCCACCGACACCGGCGCCGAGCTCACCGCCTGCGCCGCCTGCACCGAGCGGTCGCTGGCGTGCTGCACGTGCACGGCGCCCGTGCTCGCGGTGGCTCCGGCCAGCACGAGGCACACGGCGGTCGCGAGCACCGCCAGCGTGCGCGGCCGCCGCACCGCCCCCCAGGTCCTGCGCACCGCCGTTCCCCCTGTCGTCTCGCTAGAGCTCGCGCAGCATCCTCGTGTTGCCGAGGGTGTTGGGCTTCACCCGGTCGAGCTCCAGGAACTCCGCGACGCCCTCATCGTACGAGCGCAACAGCTCGGCGTAGACCTCTGGCGTCACCGGCGCGCCGTCGATCGGGTGGAAGCCGTGACGAGCGAAGAAGTCGGTCTCGAAGGTCAGGCAGAACAGCCGGCGCACCCCCAGCTCACTCGCTGCGGTCACCAGCGACTCCAGCAGCGCGCCGCCGACCCCCTGACCCAGGAACGTCGGCGCCACGGCGAGCGTGCGCACCTCGGCCAGGTCGTCCCACAGCACGTGCAGGGCGCCGCACCCGGCCAGCACGCCGCCGTCCGCCTCGGCCACCAGGAACTGCTGCAAGCCCTCGTAGTAGGCCACGGCGTCCTTGCTCACCAGCACCCGCTCGCGCGCGAGCGGCTCCACGAGGGCGCGGATCGCCCGGACGTCGCTGGTGCGGGCGGGACGGATCCGGACGCTGCGGGGTCGCTGGGCCTCACTCACCGGGCCATTCTCCCCGTCTGCGCGGCAAATTCCCCGCAAGACGTACGCCTGGGCCGGCTCACGCGTCGATGTTCCGGGGAATTCGCCGCGGAAGGCGCTCGATGCGCCTGCAAGCACATTCTGAGGTAGCGTGCCTGGGTGCCCAGCGAGGGAGGTGACCGCGTGCGCCCCGATCCCGGAGTCGTCCAGGTCACGGCCAGCGGCGAGCTCGACGCCGCGACCGACGAGCTCTCGCGGGCCCTGGACTCCGCGGTCGCGGGCGGCGCCGACCGCCTCGTCGTCGACCTGCTCGACGTCACCTTCATCGACTCCAGCGTCGTGCGCGACCTCGTGCTCGCCCACCGCGCGGTGAGCGAGCGGGGCGGCTGGGTGCGCATCGTCTACACCCACCACCTGATCAAGCGGGTCATCGAGATCTGCGGCCTGACCCAGGTGTTCCCGCAGTACCCCACGGTGGCCGCGGCCATCAGCCGCACGCCGCACCACTCCGACGTCAACGTGGGCGGCAGCACCCGCGGAGGTGCGTCATGAGCCAGCCCATCGGTGAGCTGTCGCTGCCGCCCGAGGTCACCAGCGTCACGCGGGCTCGGCACTTCGTGCGCGACACGCTCACGAAGTTCGGCGTGCCCGACTGCACGGACGACGCCCAGCTGGCCGTGAGCGAGCTCATCGCCAACGCCGTCAAGCACGCCCGCACCCCGCTCGTGCTCGAGCTCACGGCCGATGACGACCACCTCACGGTGACGGTGATCGACGGCGAGCCTGAGCTCACCGCGCAGGTGCAGCAGCACGCGCTCGCCGAGAGCGGGCGCGGCCTGCGGATCGTGGCCGCCGTCGCCGCCGACTGGGGCATGGAGCGCCGCGACGACGGCAAGGCCCTGTGGTTCCGCCTGCCCCTGCGCAAGCCGCGGGGGCGCGCACCGGTGGTGCAGCTGCGAGCCTCACGTGCCGACCAGCGCTCGCACGTCGCCGAGAACGCCGGCCGCAGCCAACGCTCGAGCCGGTCGTCAAGCGGATGACGAGCAGCAGCCTGGACCTCAAGGAAGCTCCCTCAGCCCCCGCGCTGGCGTTCGCCGCGGAGGTGACGCTCGCGCTGGCAGCGACCCTCAACCTGCGCCGCACGCTGGGTCGAACGCTCAGCCTCGCGGTGCCGCGCCTCGCCGACTGGGCGTACGCCGGCGTCACCGACGGTCTGCGCGTGCTGCGCATGCACGTCGCGCACGACGAGGCGCCCGTCGTCGAGGAGGACGCCGCCCGCGCGGCGCGTCGGCCCGTGCCCGGCCCCGGCTCCGGGCTGGCCCGCGAGGTGCACCACCTCACGGCCCTCGGCGTGCCGGACGCCGTGGCCGCCGAGGCGCTCGAGGCGGCCGGGTGCGTGGAGTGGCTGCAGGTGCCGCTCGTGGCCCGCGGCACCCCCCGAGGCCTGCTGGTGCTGATGCGTCCGGCGTCCGAGCCGCTCGACGACGACCAGCGCCGCATGGTGCAGATGCTCGCCGACCGTGGGGCCCTGGCGATCGACGCCGCGTTGGTGTACGAGCAGCTGAGCGCCCTCGCCACCACGCTGCGCACCGCACTGCTGCCGCCCGCGGTGCCGGACGTGCCCGGCGTCCGGCTGGGCACGCGCTACCGGGCGGCGGTCGAGACGACCCAGATCGGCGGGGACTTCTTCGACTTCCACCGCAGCCAGTCAGGGCACTGGTGCCTCGCCCTCGGCGACGTCTGCGGCAAGGGCGTGGGCGCGGCCGTGCTCACCGGGCAGGTGCGCCAGTCGCTGCGGGTCGCGAGCGTCACCCACGACGACCCCGCCGAGGTCCTCGGCGTGCTCAACCAGTCGATGCTGCTGTCGGGATCGGCGAGCTTCGTCACGGTGGTGTGGGCGCGCCTGGAGCCGCGCGACGACGGGCTCGACGTCGTGCTCGCCGACGGCGGCCACCCGCCGCCGCTCGTGCTGCGCGCCGACGGCCGCGTCGAGGAGGTCGGCCCCACCGGCACCCTCGTCGGGCTGCTGCCCGAGGCGCGGGTGCCCACGGTGCGGGTGCAGCTCGACGCCGGCGACACCCTCGTGCTCTACACCGACGGCGTCACCGAGGCCCGCAGCCCCGACGGCAGCCTGCTGGGCGAGACGAGGCTGCGCACGCTGCTCGCGGACTGCGTCGGCATGACCAGCCAGTCGATCGGCGAGCGCATCGAGCAGGCGGCGATGGAGCACCTGCGCGGCCGCTCGCACGACGACATCGCGGTGCTCGCGATCCAGCCCGACCTGGAAGGCGCCGCATGAGCGACCCGCCTGCAGCCCCACCGTCGGACTACGCCGTGCTGAGCGAGCTGCGCGTGCCGGAGGGCAGCGGCGACGTCCTCGAGGCGGCCTTCGCCGACCGGCTCGGCGAGGTCGAGCAGCACGCCGGCTTCCGCCGCCTGGAGGTCTGGCGCGACGCCCGCGACGCCACGCGCTACCTCATGATGACCTGGTGGGCCGCGCCCGAGGACTTCCGCGCGTACATGCGCAGCGAGGAGCACCGGCGCTCGCACGCCCGCATCCCGGGCGCGCCGCACCAGCCGAAGGGCGTGCGCGTCGAGCAGTTCCACGTGGTCGCCCGGTGAGCGCCGGCACGCCGCTGGGCGAGCGGTACTGGGCCGCCCTGGCAGCCGGTGACCGGCGCGGCGCCGTCCGGCTCGCGCTGGAGTCGCTGGAGTCCGGCAGCACCATCGAGCAGACGCTCAGCGAGCTCGTCTGCCCCGCCCAGGTCGAGGTGGGACGGCGCTGGGCGAGCAACGAGTGGAACGTCGCCCGAGAGCACATCGCCACGAGCATCAGCGAGGAGGTCGTCGCCGCGCTGGCGGCCGCCACCGACGCGACCCCGACGCGGGTCGGCACCGCGGTGGTGTGCTGCGTCGAGGGCGAGTGGCACGCCCTTCCCGCCCGGGTGCTGTCGGAGACCCTGCGGGTCAACGGCTGGGACGTCCACTACCTCGGAGCCTCGCTGCCCGCCCAGCACCTGGCGCAGTACGTGCACGACGTCGGGCCCGACGTCATCGGCCTGTCGTGCTCGGTGTCGACCTCCTTGCCGCACGCTCGCCACATGATCGAGGCCTCCCGCGGGGCAGGCGTGCCGGTGGTGGCTGGTGGCCGCGGGTTCGGCGCGGACGGCCGATGGGCTCGA
Organism: Angustibacter sp. Root456; assembly: GCF_001426435.1. Classification (NCBI taxonomy): domain Bacteria; kingdom Bacillati; phylum Actinomycetota; class Actinomycetes; order Kineosporiales; family Kineosporiaceae; genus Angustibacter; species Angustibacter sp. Root456. The sequence continues at coordinate 347,854 of NZ_LMER01000015.1, forward strand.
GCCCTCGGCGCCAACGGCTGGGCGCCCACCGCCACCGACGCCGTGCGCCTGCTCAGCCAACCGACGTGGCCGCGGTACGCAGACCCCGCCCCGGCCTTGCCCCACCCCGACGACGCGGCGCCGCTGCTGCGGTCAGGCGCGCACGACCTGGCGCTGCAGGCCATGGGCCGACTGGAGCAGCGCTTCCCGGCCATGCGCCAGTACCCGTCAGCGGCGCTCGACCGCACGCGCGAGGACCTCGAGCACATCGTGGAGTTCCTGTCGGCCGCGCTCTTCGTCGACGACGCCACGCTGTTCGTCGAGTTCGTCGAGTGGCTGCACGAGCTGCTTGCGGCGCGCCACGTGCCCGACGTCGCCCTGACCTCGGGCCTCGAGGCCGTGCGCGAGGTGGTGCCCGACGTCCAGCGGGTGCGGCAGTTCGTCGACACGGCGCGCGCTGCGGTCGACGCTCGGCTCACGCGCTCGGCCTAGACTCCAGCAGCGTGACTGCTGACACGTCGAGCGCGCCGACGCTGGAGTCCGTGGCCGCACGGGCGGGCGTGTCGCGGGCTACCGCCGGCCGCGTCCTGGCCGGCTCGCCGCGCGTGAGCGAGGCCGCGCGAGCGGCGGTGCTCGCGGCGGCGGCCGAGCTGTCGTACGTCACCAACCGCGCCGCCCGCTCGCTCGTCACCCGCCGCAGCGACTCCCTCGCCTTCGTCGTGTCGGAGTCGGAGGAGCGGGTGTTCGCCGACCCGTTCTTCCCGGCGGTGCTGCGTGGCGCGCACAAGGTGATGGCCGACCACCGCCTGCAGCTGGTCTTCGTCGTGCTGTCGACCGAGGCCGAGCACGACCAGTTCTTCCGGTTCGCAGCCGGCGGCCACGTCGACGGCGCGATGTTCGTGTCGCTGCACGGTGACGACCCGCTGCCCTCGCGGCTGCGCAAGGTCGGGATCCCGGTGGTGCTGTCGGGCCGCCCCTTCCGATCCGACGACGACGTGCCCTACGTCGACGCCGACAACCTGGGCGGCGCGCGCACCGCCACACGAGCCCTCCTCGAGGCCGGCTGCCGGCGCCTCGCGACCATCACCGGACCTCTCGACATGCCGGCTGCCCAAGACCGCCTCGAGGGCTTCACCCAGGAGCTGCGAGCGGCCGGACAGCGGCCCGCAGCGTCCCGCACCGCCACCGGCGACTTCTCCACCGAGGGGGGCTTTCGTGCCATGAAAACCCTTCTGCGGCAACGCGTCCACCCCGATGGCGTCTTCGTGGCGAACGACCAGATGGCACTCGGCGCCCTGCGTGCGCTGCACGACGCAGGGCTGGAGGTACCGCGCGACGTCAAGGTCGTCGGCTTCGACGACAGCACCCTCGCCACGGTCGCCTACCCTCCGCTCACGACGGTGCGCCAGCCCATGGAGCAGCTGGGCCGCGAGATGGCCCGGGTGCTGACCGCGATCGTCGCCGGCGACGCGGTCGAGCCGTCGGTGGTGCTGCCGACCGAGCTCGTGCGTCGCGACACCTGCTGACCCGGCTCTTGACAGCCCCCAGGAGGTGCCGCGAGGATCTGCGACCAATGTGAGAGCGCTCTCACGTCGGCGACGCCCTCACCGTCCGCCCCCTCGAAACCCCCGGCCCTCGGGCCGAAAGGAGCACCGGATGCACCTGCGACGGCCCGCGACCGCCCTGGCGGCCGCGACGATCTGCACCGCCCTCAGCGTCACCGCCTGCGGCGGGGGCAGCGACGACTCGGCCGCCGCGAGCGGCGCCACCACGCTCACCGTCAGCCTGTTCGGCACCTTCGGGTACCAGGAGGCCGGGCTGTTCGACAAGTACCACCAGCTGCACCCGGACATCACCATCAAGTACGACTCCACCCAGCAGGAGAAGAACTACTGGACCGCCCTGCAGACCAAGCTCGCGTCCGGGCGCGGCGCCTCCGACGTCCAGGGCATCGAGGTGGGCCGCATCACCGACGTCGTCGCCAACCAGGCGGGCAAGTGGGTCGACCTGAAGAAGACCTCGGCCAGCGGCCAGATCGCCGACTACCCGGAGTGGAAGGAGGCGGCCGCCACCACCAAGGACGGCAAGGTCGTCGGCCTCGGCACCGACATCGGCCCCACTGGCATCTGCTACCGCACCGACCTGCTGAAGCAGGCCGGTCTGCCCGACGACCCCCAGCAGCTCGCTGCGAAGATGACGTCCTGGGACGACTACATCGCCCTCGGCCAGCAGTTCAAGGCCAAGGCACCCAAGGGCACGGCGTGGACCGACTCGGCCGGCGGCATCTACAACGTCGTGATGTCGACCGAGAAGGAGATCTTCTACGACGCCGACGGCAAGCTGATCTGGGACACCAACCCCGCGGTGAAGCACGCGTTCGACCTCGGCGCCCAGGCCGCCCAGCAGGGGCTGACCGCCAAGCTCGGCCAGTTCACCCCCGAGTGGGACCAGGGCTTCAGCACCGGCTCGTTCGCCACCATCGCCTGCCCCTCGTGGATGATCGGCTACATCAAGGGCAAGGCCGGTGACGCCGGCAGCGGCAAGTGGAACGTCACCACCCTGCCCGGTGGGGTCGGCGGCAACTGGGGCGGCGCCTACCTCGGCATCCCCGCGAGCAGCAAGCACCAGAAGCAGGCCGCTGAGCTCATCGCCTGGCTGACCGCGCCGGAGCAGCAGGCCACGGTGTTCGCGAAGGTCGGCAACTTCCCGTCCAACACCAAGGCGTTCCCGCTGGTGGCCGACACCAAGGACGACTACTTCAGCGGCGCAGCCATCGGCAAGGTCTTCGGTGACATCGCCAAGGCCGCTCCGACGCAGATCCACGGCAAGGACGACGGCGTGATCGGCAACCAGATCGGCACCGCGCTGCAGTCGGTCGAGTCCAACAACGTCGCACCCGACAAGGCGTGGAACACCCTGCGCGACCAGCTGAAGAACCAGCTCGGCTGACGCGGAGGCCTGTTCATCGTGTCCCACCGGACCACCGCCGGGCCGGCCCCGGAGGTCGCTGCGCTCCCCGCCGTCGCAGCCTCCTCCGCCGGCCCGGCGGTCACGCCGCCCGGCTCGTCCACGTCGCGGTCGCCGTCTTCGGCACCGCTGCCGCCCCGCGGCTGGCGCCACCGCTTGTTCCACGTCGAACGCCGGGCCGCGCCGTACGCGTACGTCGCACCGTTCTTCCTGGTGTTCGGGGCGTTCGGGCTCTTCCCGCTCGTCTACACCGCGTGGATCAGCCTGCACGACTACCAGCTCGGCTCCGACATGAGCTGGATCGGGCTCGACAACTACCGCTGGCTGTTCACGAACCCGTTGTTCTACAACGCGTTGTGGACGACGTTCACCATCGGCGTGATCTCGACGGTGCCGCAGCTGCTGCTGGCCCTCGGGCTCGCGCACCTGCTCAACTACTCGATGCGGGTGCGCACGTTCTTCCGCGTCTCGATGATCATGCCGTACGCGACGTCAGTGGCGGCGTCCACGCTGGTGTTCGCCCAGCTGTTCGGTCGCGACAACGGCTTCGCCAACTGGATCCTGTCGTGGTTCGGCATCGGCGCCATCGACTGGCGCAACGGCAACTGGACGGCGCAGATCGCCATCTCGATCATCGTCACCTGGCGCTGGACCGGCTACAACGCGCTGATCTACCTGGCCGGCATGCAGTCGATCTCGCAGGACCTCTACGAGGCGGCGGCCATCGACGGCGCCAGCCGCTGGCAGCAGTTCCGGCACGTGACGCTGCCCGGCCTGCGCCCGACCATCCTGTTCACGATCGTGGTGTCGACGATCGGTGCGACCCAGCTGTTCGGTGAGCCGCTGCTGTTCGGCAACGGCGTCCCCGACGGCGGTGCGGTGCACCAGTACCAGACGATCGGCCTGTTCATGTACCAGCAGGGCTGGCAGTACCTGCAGCTCGGCAAGGCGGCCTCGGTGGCGTGGGTGACCTTCCTGCTCATCGTGGTGCTGGTGCTGGTCAACACGACGCTGGCGCGCTGGCGGACGAGGAGCGAGCGATGACCACCGTGCCCCTGCCCGGCGCCGTGGGCAGCTCCCGACGGCGCGCGCGCCGACCCGCGGCGTCGGGTCTGCGCGCCGGGCCCGTCACCTACGTGCTGCTCGGCCTCACGGCGGTGCTGTTCGTGCTGCCCTTCTACTACATGCTGGTCGTGGCGAGCCGCACGATGGCCGAGGTCAACCAGGTGCCGCCGCCGCTCACCCCCGGCGGCAACCTGCTGCACAACATCCAAGCGGCCTTGGAGCAGCAGAACATCGGCAAGGCGCTGCTCAACTCGGTGATCGTGTCGGGCTGCATCACCGTGAGCACGGTGCTCTTCTGCACCCTCGCCGGCTTCGCCTTCGCCAAGCTGCGGTTCCGCGGCAAGGTCGTGCTGTTCACCGTGGCCGTGGGCACGATGATGATCCCGCCGACGCTGGGGGTCGTCCCGCTCTACCAGGTGATGTCGGCGCTGCACCTCACCGGACGACTGGGCTCGGTGATCCTGCCCTCACTCGTCAGCGCGTTCGGCGTCTTCTTCATGCGGCAGTTCCTCAGCCAGTCGCTGCCCGCCGAGCTGCTCGAGGCCGCGCGGGTCGACGGCGCGACCACCACGCGCACGTTCATCAGCATCGTGCTGCCCATCGCCCGGCCGGGCATGGCGGTGCTGGGGATGCTGACGTTCATGGCGGCCTGGAACGACTTCTTCTGGCCGATCATCGCGCTGGACTCGACGAACCCGACGGTGCAGGTCGCGCTCAACAACCTCGGCGGCGGCTACGTGCCCGACCAGTCGATCATCCTGGCCGGCACGCTCATCGGCACCCTGCCCGTGATCGTCGTGTTCGTGCTGCTCGGGCGGCAGGTCGTCAGCGGGATCATCGCGGGCGCGGTGAAGGGGTGAACCGCCCTCCAGCGACCGATCGACGTACCGTCGAAGAAGGATCCACCACACCCACCCACCAGGAGACGAGGCAGCACGTGGCTCAGAACACCCGCCAGTTCCCCGAGGACTTCCTCTGGGGCTCGGCGACGGCGTCGTACCAGATCGAGGGAGCGGTGGCCGAGGGTGGCCGCACGCCGTCGATCTGGGACACGTTCAGCCACACCCCGGGCAAGGTCGCGAACGGCGACACCGGCGACGTGGCCGATGACCACTACCACCGGTTCCGTGAGGACGTCGCGATCATGCGCGACCTCGGCCTGCGCTCGTACCGCTTCTCCGTCGCGTGGCCGCGCATCACACCGCAGGTCACCCCGGACGCGCTCGGCCCGGTGAACGACGAAGGGCTGGACTTCTACCGGGCGCTGGTCGCCGAGCTCGTGGCCGCGGGTATCGAGCCCGCCGTCACGCTCTACCACTGGGACCTGCCTCAAGCGCTCGAGGACGCCGGCGGCTGGGCCGAGCGCCGCACCGCCGAGCGGTTCGCCGAGTACGCAGCGGTGGTGGCCCGCGCCCTCTCGCCGCAGGTGGACACGTTCATCACGCTCAACGAGCCGTGGTGCTCGGCGTACCTGGGTTACGCCAGCGGCGTGCACGCTCCCGGACGCCAGGATCCGGCGTCCGCGCTGGCGGCCGTGCACCACCTGAACCTCGCTCACGGCCTGGCCACGTCGGCCATCCGAGCTGCCGTGCCGTCGGCTCGCGTCGCCCTGACGCTCAACCTGGCGTGGGTGCACGCGCCCGACGGCACGGCCTACTCCGACGAGCTGCTCGCGTCGTCCGAGGGTGACCGCGACGCCGTGCGGCGGATCGACGGGCTGCAGAACCGCGTGTTCCTCGACCCGGTGATGAGCGGGCGCTACCCGGCCGACGTCCAGCACGACACCGCCGGCGTCACGGACTGGTCGTTCGTGCGCGACGGCGACCTCGAGCTCGTGCACCAGGTGCCCGACGTCCTCGGCCTGAACTACTACTCGCCCACGCTCGTACGCCGTTGGGACGGCTCGTCGCCGCGGCAGACGGCCGACGGCCACGACGCCAGCGCGGCCAGCCCGTGGATCGCGTGCGACGACGTGGAGTTCCCCGAGCAGCCCGGCCAGCACACCGACATGGGCTGGGCCATCGACCCACGAGGCATGACCGAGCTGCTGCTGCGGCTGCACCGCGACTACCCCGGCGTCGAGCTGATGGTCACCGAGAACGGCGCGGCCTTCCCCGACCAGGTGTCGGACGACGGCGCCGTGCACGACCCGGCCCGCATCGACTACCTCGACCAGCACCTCGCTGCGGTGCTCGACGCGATCCACGCGGGCGCGCCGGTGCGCGGGTACTACCTGTGGTCGCTGCTCGACAACTTCGAGTGGTCGTTCGGGTACTCCAAGCGCTTCGGGGTCGTGCACGTCGACTACGACACTCAAGCACGCACGATCAAGGACAGCGGGCGCTGGTACGCCAAGGTCGTGGCGTCCGGCGAGCTCCCGACCGCCTGAGGCAGCCACCCGCGCGTAGCATCCGACGCATGCCGGTGCGCGCGGTGCTGCAGAGGGGCCCGAAGGACAAGAAGTCGGTGGCGTTCGCCGTCGACTGGCCAGGGTGGAGCCGTGGCGCCAAGACCGCCGACCAGGCGGTGGAGACGCTCGAGGCGTACCGCGAGCGCTACCGGCCGATCGCGCAGGCCGCCGGACTCAGCGACGAGCTCGACGCCCAGGGCGACATCGAGCTCGTGCTCGACGAGGTCGGCACGGGATCGACCGACTTCTGGGGCATCTCGTTCGCGCCGTCCGCGCTCGAGACCGAGCCGATGGACGACGCCGAGCTCGACCGCAAGATCGCCCTGCTGCGCGCGTGCTGGGCCCACTTCGACGCCGTCGGTGCCCGCGTGTCGGCTGAGCTGGCCAAGGGACCGCGCGGCGGGGGCCGCGAGCGCGACGAGATCATCGCTCACGTGCTGCGCGTCGAGAGCCTGGACTTCGCCAAGCGCCTCGGCCTGCGCGTCGAGGAGGGCAGCCTCACCTCACCGACGGCGATCCAGCAGTACCGCGACGACTACGTCACCCTGATGCGCGCCTACAACGCCGGCGAGGGCAAGCGCATGCGGTCGTGGAACCTGCCGTTCCTCATCCGCCACACCGCCTTCCACGTGATGGACCACGCGTGGGAGATGGCCGACAAGGACCTCAGCGCCTGACTGCTGTCGACCCGCCGAGTCGTGAGACGCGCGGGTGAGGATCGTAAAGGGCGCGCACAGTGCTGCCGACCTAGAGTGAGCAGCCGACGGTGTCGAGACGAGGGAGCGGCGGGTGAACGACGAGCGCCGCGCTCTCGACGAGGCCTACCGCCTGCTCGAGGCCGTGCAGGGCGACGCACCCGACGTCGCGCTCGAGGCGACCGAGCGAGCCCACCATCGGGCTCGCGAGCGCGGCTGGACGCACGTCGAGCTGCTGCTCGACCTCGTGCGCTGCGTGCACGGCCTCGTCCACGGGCCGAGCGAGCAGACGCGGGCCACGCTGGAGGAGCTGCTCACGGGAGCGCGGGCAGCGTCCGCGACCGCGCTGGAGGCCGCGGGCCTCGGCGTGCGCGCTGTGCTCGCGGGAACCCGCGGAGACACCGCGGCCCTGCTCGCTGACGCCGCCGAGGCGGTGCGCCTGCTCGACGACGCCCAGCAGCCCGCGTCCGAGCGCAGCACCGCGTACGTCGTGGTGGCCGCCGCCTACAACAGCCTGAGACTGTGGGAGCTCGTCGACGAGCTGTACCAGTACGCCGAGCAGTGCGAGGGCCTCGACCCCGCCACCGCCCAGCGCGCGGCGATCGCCGTCGACCGCGTGCTCGTCCGGGTCGAGTGGGCGCTGGCCCTCGCCGAGGTCGGCCGCGACGACGAGTCGCGCGAACAGCTGCGTCGCGCCGCCGTCGCCGTCGACGCCGCGCGGGGCACCGCGATGCCGCACCTGTGGCGGCAGGTGGCCGACGCCGGCAGCCAGGTCGTCGCCCTGCTCGGCGACGCCGACCCGCTGCGTCACGAGCGCACCGTGGCCACGACGGTCGCCAGCCTGCGGTCGCTCGGCGACGTCGAGCTGCTGCCCCTGCTCGAAGCGTCGTGGGCGTTGGCGCTGCACCGGGCCGGTCACCGCCGTCGGGCCCGGTCCGCCGCGAAGGCCCTGCCGCTCGACACCTCGACGTCCTCCGGCGGGTCGACCATCCCCTCGTGGGTGCGCGCCCTCGTGCTGCGCAGCCGCCGTCCGTCGTTGGCGCTGCGCGCGCAGGCCGAGCACATCGACCGGCTGGCGGCGACGCGCTGGGACGCCCGGCTCGGCATGCTGGACGCCGCCCGAGCGCAGATCGACGTCTCGCGCCGACGCGCCGAGCGCGAGCAGCTGCTGCGTGAGGCCACCACCGACGCCCTGACCGGCCTGCGCAACCGCCGGGTCTTCGACACCTGGCTCGCCGACGGCGCCGGCGCCCCGGCGAGCGACGGGCTGCTGCTCATCGACCTCGACGAGTTCAAGGAGGTCAACGACCGGCTCGGGCACGGCGTGGGCGACGAGGTGCTGCGCGTCTTCGGTGGCCTCGTGCAGCACGTGCTGCGGCCCGGTGACGCGGCCGTGCGGCTCGGGGGTGACGAGTTCGCCGTCTTGGTCGGCGACTGCGCCGACGACCTCGAGCTCGCCGAGCGCGACGCGGCGCTGCGGGCCCTGGTGGCGGCCTACGACTGGCCGTCGCTGCTGGGCGGACGCCGCCTGCAGATCAGCACCGGAGCGGGCGTGCGCAGCGACGACGCCACCATGTCGCGCACCGACCTGTACCGCTTCGCCGACGACGACCTCTACGCCGCCAAGCGCCGACGCACCACGCCCTCGACGCCCTGACGCGTCAGGCCCGCGCCCGCTGCCGCGCTCGCCACTCGGTGGCCAGCATCGCGTACTGGTACCCGTCGACCCAGCCGAGCTCGGCGTGCCAGGAGTCCTCGACGCCGTGCTGCTCGCGCCGCATCCCGGCCTTCTCCAGCACCCGGGCCGACGCCGGGTTGTCGGCGTTGCAGCCTGCCGTCACGCGACGGAGCCCGAGGGGGCCGAAGGCGGCGTCCAGCAGGCCCTGCACCACGTCGGTGGCGATGCCCTGACCCCAGACCCTCGGGTCGACGATGTAGCCGATGAGGCCCTCGGTGCCCCGGGGCATCCCCGGCTGCCCCATGCCGTCGACGACCTCGAGGAAGGCGATCGCCACGACCTCGCCGTCGCGCTCGACGACGCAGGAGAAGTCCGTGGGGCTGTCGGCCACCGCCGCCCAGTCGCGCCGGAAGTCGTCGGCGTCGACGCTGGTGCGCAGCATGAACCGGTTGACGTCAGGGTCGTTGCGGAAGGCGAGCATGGCCTCGACGTCCTCCCGACCGGCGTCTCGCAGCACGACGGAACCGACACGCGCAGGCCACGGGGTGCTCGTCATGAGCCCAGTCTGCCCGGGTTCGCCCGGGCACGACGAAGGGCGGGACCCTGTCGGATCCCGCCCCTCGTCGTCGGACTGGCTCGCCGCCTCAGGCCGAGGCGGTCCCGTGCTCGCCGGGCTCGGTGCCGCCCTCGGACGGCGCACCCACCGCAGCGGGCTCGGGCACCGTGGCCTTGGGGGTACCGGCGAAGGTGAACTGGCGGGCCTTGCCCTCACCCTCGACGTCGACCAGGACGATCGAGCCGGCCCTCAGCTCGCCGTACAGGATCTTCTCGGACAGCACGTCCTCGACGTCGCGCTGGATGGTGCGGCGCAGCGGGCGCGCACCCAGCACCGGGTCGTAGCCGCGCTCGGCGAGCAGCGCCTTGGCCGCGGGCGTGAGCTCGATGCCCATGTCCTTGTCCTTGAGGCGCTCGTCGAGCTTGGCGAGCATGAGGTCGACGATCTGGATGATCTCGTCCTGCGTCAGCTGCGGGAAGACGATCGTGTCGTCGACGCGGTTCAGGAACTCGGGGCGGAAGTGGCTCTTCAGCTCCTCGTTGACCTTCGACTTCATGCGCTCGTAGTTCGTCGAGGTGTCGTTGCCGGACGAGAACCCGACGCCCTGGCCCTTGGAGATGTCCCGGGTGCCGAGGTTGGTCGTCATGATGATGACGGTGTTCTTGAAGTCGACCATCCGGCCCTGGGAGTCGGTGAGGCGACCGTCCTCCAGGATCTGCAGCAGCGAGTTGAAGATGTCCGGGTGGGCCTTCTCGACCTCGTCGAACAGCACGACCGAGAACGGCTTGCGGCGGACCTTCTCGGTGAGCTGGCCGCCCTCCTCGTACCCGACGTAGCCGGGCGGGGAGCCGAACAGCCGCGAGACGGTGTGCTTCTCGCTGAACTCGCTCATGTCGAGCTGGATCAGCGAGTCCTCGTCGCCGAACAGGAACTCCGCGAGCGTCTTGGCGAGCTCGGTCTTACCGACGCCGGTGGGGCCGGCGAAGATGAACGAGCCACCCGGACGGCGCGGGTCCTTCAGGCCGGCGCGGGTGCGCCGGATCGCCTGCGACAGCGCCTTGATGGCGTCGTCCATGCCGACGATCCGCTTGTGCAGCTCGTCCTCCATGCGCAACAGGCGCGAGGACTCCTCCTCGGTGAGCTTGAACACCGGGATGCCCGTGGCGGTGGCGAGGACCTCGGCGATGAGCTCCTCGTCGACCTCGGCGACGACGTCCATGTCGCCGGCCTTCCACTGCTTCTCGCGCTCACCCTTCTCGGCGAGCAGGCGCTTCTCAGTGTCGCGCAGCGCGGCGGCCTTCTCGAAGTCCTGCGCGTCGATCGCCGACTCCTTCTCGCGGCGGGTGGCCGCGATGCGCTCGTCGAACTCGCGCAGGTCCGGCGGGGCGGTCATCCGGCGGATGCGCAGGCGCGCGCCCGCCTCGTCGATGAGGTCGATCGCCTTGTCGGGCAGGAACCGGTCGTTGATGTAGCGGTCGGCCAGCGTGGCCGCGCCCACCAGCGCGGCGTCCGTGATCGAGACGCGGTGGTGCGCCTCGTAGCGGTCGCGCAGGCCCTTGAGGATCTCGATGGTGTGGGCAAGGTTGGGCTCGGCCACCTGGATCGGCTGGAACCGGCGCTCGAGCGCGGGGTCCTTCTCGATGTACTTGCGGTACTCGTCGAGGGTCGTCGCACCGATGGTCTGCAGCTCACCGCGCGAGAGCATCGGCTTGAGGATGGACGCCGCGTCGATCGCGCCCTCGGCCGCACCAGCACCAACGAGGGTGTGGATCTCGTCGATGAACAAGATGATGTCGCCGCGGGTGCGGATCTCCTTCAGCACCTTCTTCAGGCGCTCCTCGAAGTCACCGCGGTAGCGGCTGCCGGCCACGAGCGCGCCGAGGTCGAGGGTGTAGATCTGCTTGTCCTTGAGCGTCTCGGGCACCTCGCCCTTGACGATCCCCTGGGCCAGGCCCTCGACGACGGCGGTCTTGCCGACGCCGGGCTCGCCGATGAGGATCGGGTTGTTCTTGGTGCGGCGCGAGAGCACCTGCATGACGCGCTCGATCTCCTTCTCACGCCCGATCACCGGGTCGAGCTTGCCCTCGCGGGCGCCCTGCGTGAGGTTGCGACCGAACTGGTCGAGCACGAGCGAGCCGGACGGCGTCCCCTCGGCGGGGCCGGTGGCCGCGGGCTCCTTGCCCTGGTAGCCCGACAGCAGCTGGATGACCTGCTGGCGGACGCGGTTGAGGTCGGCGCCCAGCTTCACCAGGACCTGCGCGGCGACACCTTCGCCCTCGCGGATCAGGCCCAGCAGGATGTGCTCGGTGCCGATGTAGTTGTGGCCGAGCTGCAGCGCCTCGCGCAGGCTCAGCTCGAGCACCTTCTTCGCGCGCGGCGTGAAGGGGATGTGACCGGACGGCGCCTGCTGGCCCTGGCCGATGATCTCCTGCACCTGCTCGCGCACGGCGTCCAGCGAGATCCCGAGGCTCTCGAGCGCCTTCGCGGCGACTCCCTCGCCCTCGTGGATCAGCCCGAGCAGGATGTGCTCGGTGCCGATGTAGTTGTGGTTGAGCATGCGGGCTTCTTCTTGCGCCAGCACGACANAGCGGGGCTCTCCCCTCCCTCGCCACGTTTGATGCTATCCCCGTGATACGACGTCGACCCGTTCACCGCCCACATCGTGACCTCACGGTCACCAGACGAAAGCAGACCTGCGTCTGATCGGCTCAACGTCATCGGTACCTGAGCCTGTTCCGCGATCGCCGGTCGGTTCGCCCTGCGCGGAATCTCTCGCGCGCCCTTCCCCCGTTGATCACGTTCAGTGGGCGACACTCCGCTTGCCGAGGGTTGCACCCCTCGACAACCGGGCGGAACCCTCGACAAGTACGGCGGCCGCTGCGGTGTCCCCCGGCCCTCGCAGGGCCTAGGGTCGGCCCGTGCGCATCGCGCTGTTCGTGACCTGCCTGGCTGACGTCCTGTTCCCCGACGTCGGGCGGGCCACGGTCGCGGTGCTCGAGCGCCTCGGGCACCAGGTCGTGTTCCCCGACCAGCAGACGTGCTGTGGCCAGATGCACACGAACACCGGGTACGCCGGCGACGCCCTGGGGCTCGTGCGCCACCACGTCGAGGTGTTCGAGCGGGCGCTGGACGACGGCGCCGAGGCGGTCGTGGCGCCGTCCGGGTCGTGCGCGGGCTCGGTGCGCCACCAGCACGCGATGGTGGCCCGCCGCTTCGGGGACGACGCGCTCGCCGCGCGGGCCCAGGCGGTGGCTGCGCGCACCTTCGAGCTCAGCGAGCTGCTGGTGGACGTGCTGGGCGTCACGGACGTCGGCGCGTCGTTCCCCCACCGCGTGACCTACCACCCCACCTGCCACTCGCTGCGGATGCTGCGGGTCGGCGAGCGCCCGCTGCAGCTGCTGCGCGAGGTGCGCGGCATCGACCTGGTCGAGCTGCCGGCCGCCGACCAGTGCTGCGGCTTCGGCGGCACCTTCGCCGTGAAGAACGCCGACACCTCCACCGCGATGCTGGCCGACAAGATGTCGCACGTGCTCGCGACGCGCGCCGAGGTCGTCACCGCCGGCGACGCCTCGTGCCTCATGCACATCGGCGGCGGCCTCGGGCGGCTGCGGGCCGGCGTCCGCAGCATGCACCTGGCCGAGGTGCTGGCCAGCAGCGAGGGGTTGTCGTGAGCACGTTCTTGGGCCTGCCGAGCAGTCGGCACGCCGACCTCTCGGTCGGGCACCTGGCCGCGCCGCGCGACTTCCCGGACGCCGCCCGCGACGCCCTGCGCGACAGCCGTCTGCGCCGCAACCTCGCCCACGCGACGTCGACGATCCGGGCCAAGCGCGCCGCCGTCGTCGACGAGGTGCCTGACTGGGAGGCGCTGCGCGCGGCTGGCTCGGCGATCAAGGCCGAGGCGATGGCGCGCCTGCCCGAGCTGCTGGAGGAGCTCGAGCGCAACGTCACCGCCCGCGGCGGCCAGGTGCACTGGGCCCGCGACGCCGCCGAGGCCAACCAGACCGTGCTGCGACTGGCCCGCGCGGCCGGCACGCCGGACGCCCCGGTCACCGAGGTGGTCAAGGTCAAGTCCATGGCGACGCAGGAGATCGGGCTCAACGAGGCGCTCGAGGCGGGCGGCATCACGCCGATCGAGACCGACCTCGCCGAGCTCATCGTGCAGCTCGGGCACGACCAGCCGTCACACATCCTCGTGCCCGCGATCCACCGCGGGCGCAGCGAGATCCGCGAGATCTTCCTGCGCGAGATGGCGGACGTCGACCCCGGCCTCACCGACGACCCCCGCCAGCTCGCCGAGGCCGCGCGGCGCTACCTGCGCGACAAGTTCCTCAGCGCTCGCGTCGCCGTCAGCGGTGCGAACTTCGCCATCGCCGAGACCGGCACGCTGATGGTCGTCGAGTCCGAGGGCAACGGCCGGATGTGCCTCACGCTGCCCCAGACGCTGATCACCGTGATGGGCATCGAGAAGGTGCTTCCCCGCTGGGCCGACCTCGAGGTGTTCCTGCAGCTGCTGCCGCGCTCGTCGACCGGTGAGCGGATGAACCCCTACACCTCGGCCTGGACCGGCGTCACGCCCGGCGACGGCCCGCAGACCGTGCACCTCGTGCTGGTCGACAACGGCCGGACGGCGGCCCTGGCCGACGAGCTCGGCCGCACCGCGCTGCACTGCATCCGCTGCTCGGCGTGCCTCAACGTCTGCCCGGTCTACGAGCGCACGGGCGGGCACGCGTACGGGTCGGTCTACCCCGGGCCCATCGGCGCGGTGCTGACGCCGCTGCTCACGGGCCTGGACGGCAGCAGCCACAACGACTCGTTGCCCTACGCCTCCTCGCTGTGCGGCGCCTGCTTCGACGCCTGCCCGGTGAAGATCGACATCCCCGCGCTGCTCGTGCGGCTGCGGGCCGAGCACGTGGAGCGCGCTGCGGCGGCGCGGCGCGTGCCGACGTCCGAGGCGGTGGCGATGGCGGCGGCGGCGTACGTGATGGCGGACGCCGACCGGTTCGCCCGGGCGGGGCGGGCGGCGCGGCTGGGGCGGCCGCTGGTGCGGCGGGGTCGGGTGCGGCTGCCGGTGCCGCCGCCGTTGTCGGGCTGGACGGCCTCGCGGGACGTGCCGACGCCGCCGCGCGAGACCTTCCGCGAGTGGTGGGCGCGCACGCGGGGCGGTGCGTCGTGAGCGCGCGCGACGAGATGCTGCGGCGCGTGCGCGAGGCGGTGGGTGAGGCAGCCGCGGCGGGTGCGACGTCCCAGACACCGCCGGAGCACCGGCGCTTCGGGGAGCACGCGCCCGGCAGCCTGCCCTTGATGGCCCTGCTGATGGAGCGGCTGGTCGACTACCGCGCCGAGGTGGTGCGGTGCGGCGGCGACAACGACGCGATCGGCGAGGCGGTGCGCGACGTGCTGCGGCGGCGCCGTGCCCCCGACGTGGTGGTGCCCTCGGGCCTGCCCGAGGCTTGGCGTCCGGACGGCGCGGTGGTCGACGACGGCCTCGACGCCCGAGCGCTGGACGCCCTCGACGGGGTCGTCACCGCGAGCGCCGTGGCCATCGCCGAGACCGGCACGATCGTGCTCGACGGGTCGCCGGACTGCGGACGCCGGGCGATCAGCCTGGTGCCCGACCTGCACGTGTGCGTGGTGCGGGTGAGCGACATCGTGCAGACCGTGCCCGAGGGGCTGGCGCTGCTCGACCCCACCGCGCCGCTGACGTTCATCAGCGGGCCGAGCGCCACGAGCGACATCGAGCTCGACCGGGTCGAGGGCGTGCACGGGCCGCGCACGCTCGTCGTCGTCCTCGCCGGCTGACTCCCGCAAATACCCGCCGAAGTCCGGTTGCGCGGGGCCGTTCAGGGCACCTGTGGCCGGAAATCGGCGGGNGGTCTTCTTCGCCGCCGCCTTCTTCGTGGCTGTCTTCTTGGCGGCAGTCTTCTTGGTCGCCGCCTTCTTCGCCGCCGTCTTCTTGGTCGCGGCCTTCGTCGCAGTCGACTTCTTCGCAGCCGACTTCTTGGCCGGCGCCTCCTCGGCGACCTCCTCGGCCTTGGCCTGCACCGCCTCGGCGGCGCTCGCCCCGCGCTTGCCCTTGGCCGCGTCGACCGATCGCTGCAGCGCCGCCATGAGGTCGAGCACCTGCCCGCGGTCGGCCGCCGCCGACACGCCCTCGGTGGGCAGCTTGGCGCTCTCGCCGCGCTCGAGCTTGGCCTCCACCAACGCCTCGACGGCGTCGCGGTACTCGTCGTCGAACTCGTCGGGGTCGTAGTCGCCGGTCATCGAGTCGACCAGTGACGACGCCATCGCGAGCTCCTGCGGGCGCAGGTCGCTCGCGTCGCCGAGGTCCTCGAAGTCGGCGGCGCGGATCTCGTCGGGCCACAGCATCGTCTGCAGCACGATGACGTCGTCGCGCACGCGCAGCACCGCCAGCGTCGAGCGGTTGCGGATGGCGATGTGCACGAGCGCCATCCGGTCGGCCTCGCGCAGGGCCTCGCGCAGCAGCGCGTAGGGCTTGACGCCGGTCTTGTCGGGCTCGAGGTAGTAGCTCTTCTCGAACAGCATGGGGTCGATCTGCTCGGCCGGCACGAACCGCTCGACCTCGATCTCGCGGCTGCCGCTCACGGGCAGCTCGGCGAGGTCGTCGTCGGTGAGCACCACCAGCTCGCCGTCCGGGGACTCGTAGCCCTTGGCGATCTCGTCGTAGGCCACCTCCTCGCCGCACACCTGGCAGACGCGGCGGTACTTGATGCGGCCGCCGTCCTTGCGGTGCACCTGGTGGAACGACACGTCGTGGCTCGTCGTGGCGGTGTACATGCGCACGGGCACGTTGACCAGCCCGAACGACACCGCGCCCTTCCACATCGCTCGCACAGCCGGCTCCTCTCGTGCGGTGGCACGACCCCATCACGGCGACACGTCGACGTGTCCGACGACGACGCTACAGGCAGGATGGGCCCATGCGCCCGATGCTCGCCACCGCAGCGGACCCCCAGTCCGCCGTCCCGCCGGGCGAGACGTGGGCGCACGAGGTCAAGTGGGACGGCATGCGCCTGCTCGCCGACGTCACCGACGGCGAGCTGCGGCTGACCTCGCGCACCGAGGCCGACGTCACGGTGACGTTCCCCGAGCTCGCAGGTCTGGCAACGGTTCTGGCCGACGGCATGCTGGACGGCGAGGTCGTGGCCTTCGCCGACGGCAAGCCGGACTTCGGCGCTCTGGCCGACCGCATGCACGTGCGCGACCCCCGCCGGGCGCGCGCGCTCGCTGAGCGGTTCCCGGTGTCGTACGTGGTCTTCGACGTCCTGCGGCTCTACGGCGTGCCGCTGCTCGGACGCACCTTCGACGACCGCCGCCAGACCCTCGAGCGGCTCGAGCTCGGCGACGGCAGCGACGCCTGCTGGCAGGTGCCGGCGGTGTTCGACGACGGCGAGGCGCTGCTCGAGGCGACGCGCGTCAGCGGCCTGGAGGGCATCGTCAGCAAGCGCCGCACGTCGCTCTACCAACCGGGACGACGCAGCCGCGACTGGCTCAAGCGCGCGCACCGCAGCTCGCAGACCGCCGTCGTCGGTGGTTGGCGGGCGCAGACCGGCACGACGTCGACCCTGGCGTCGCTGCTGGTGGGTTTGCCGGACGGCGCGGGCGGCCTGACGTACCTGGGCAAGGTAGGCGCGGGCATCGGACCGACGGCATCGGCCGACCTCACCCGACTGCTCACGCCGCTCGCGAGCGACACCTCTCCGTTCAGTGACCCGGTGCCCCCAGTGGACGCGCGGGGCACGCACTGGGTGCGCCCGGAGCTGTGCATCGAGGTGGCGCACCTCGGCTACGGCCGTCAGGGCCGCCTGCGCCAGCCCGCGATGCGTGGCGTGCGAACCGACGTGCGACTGGAGGACCTGCGCCGTGAGTGACTCCGTGCACGAGGCGCAGGTCGACATCGACGGCCACCGGCTGCGCCTGCGCAACCTCGACAAGGTGCTCTACCCGGCGACCGGCACCACGAAGGCCGAGGTGATCGACTACTACGCGCGCGTCGCCCAGGCGATGTTGCCGCTGCTCGCCAAGCGACCGGTGAGTCGCTTCCGCTGGCCGGATGGCGTTGCGGCGCCGTCGTTCGTCGAGAAGTCGGTGCCGCAGGGGACGCCGGACTGGGTGCACACGGTGACGCTGGACGCCCCGGGGTCGTCGAAGGACCGCGGCAGGATCACCTACCCGCTCGTCGACTCCCTCGCGGCCCTCACGTGGCTGGCGAACCTCGCGGCCCTGGAGCTGCACGTGCCGCAGTGGAAGGTCGGCCCGCGAGGCACCGAGCGCGACCCCGACCGGCTGGTCATCGACCTCGATCCCGGCGCGCCCGCCGCGCTGCCCGAGTGCGCCGAGGTCGCGCTGCTGGTGCGCGAGCGGCTGTCCGCCGACGGCCTGGAGTGCGTGCCGGTCACGAGCGGCAGCAAGGGCCTGCAGCTGTACGCGCCGCTGTCGGGCACGCAGGACGCCGACGTGGTGCGCGAGTATGCGAAGCGGCTGGCCGAGTCGCTGGCGCGCGAGCGCCGCGACCTGGTCGTGTCGTCGATGTCCAAGGCGCTGCGGCCCGGCAAGGTGCTGCTCGACTGGAGCCAGAACCACCACGCCAAGACGACGATCTGCCCGTACTCGCTTCGCGGACGCGAGCAGCCCAACGCCGCCGCACCGCGCACGTGGGCCGAGATCGAGGACGCCGGATCGCTCACCCAGCTGCACCACCGTGAGGTCGTCGAGCGGCTCGACGACCTCGCCCACGTCACCGAAGCGTTGCAGCACAAGGGGCCGCGCGTCCCGACGTGACGTCGGCCCGCGCGGCCCCCGGGTGGACTGCTGTGCTCAGTGCGCCTTGGCGTAGGCCTCGCGCACCTCGGCCGAGATGCGGCCGCGCTCGCTGACCTGGTAGCCGTTGCCCTTGGCCCACTCGCGGATCGCCGCGGTGTCCTCGCTGCCGGCTGACCGGCGTCCGGACGAGCGCGACGTGCTGCGACCGGACGACGCGCGCCCGCTCACGCGACGGGCGTTGCCCACCCACACCGCGAGGGCGTCGCGCAGCTTGGCCGCGTTGTCGGTGTTGAGGTCGATCTCGTAGCTGACGCCGTCGAGCGCGAACGTCACCGTCTCGTCCGCGTCCCCGCCGTCGATGTCGTCGATCAGAACGACCTGGACCTTCTGCGCCATGGTGATCTTGCCCTTTCGGCGGAAACAGTCGTTGCATTTCCCCCTGCGGGCTGCAGCGTATTTCCTTCAGGGCCGAAATAGCAAAACACCATTTGCGCCCCAGCAACAATTTTCGTTTCCGTCACGCCGGCCGCTTTCCGCCATTCAGACCGCTTGGGGGCCGAACATCGCGGCCTGAGCGGCGGAAAGGGTCAGGAATCGACGGGGTGCTCCTTTTCCCACTTGGCGAGGGCCGCGCGCTCTCGGCGGTCACCTTCGAGCATCGACTTCACCGCGATGACGAACAGGAACAGCACACCGGCCGACGGGATGAGCGCGAGCAGGGCCTTGACCATGCCTCCAGGCTACGCCGGGCCGCGAGCCGCCTCGGCAGCCGACCTCACAGCGGCTTGACCAGCGGGAACAGGATCGTGTCGCGCACGCCGAGACCGCTGAGCGCCATGAGCAGCCGGTCGATGCCCATGCCCTGCCCGCCGGTGGGCGGCAGCGCGTACTCCATGGCCCGCAGGAAGTCCTCGTCGAGGCGCATCGCCTCCTCGTCGCCCAGCGCCGCGAGCTTGGCCTGGGCCTCGAAACGCTCGCGCTGGATCACCGGGTCGACGAGCTCGGAGTACCCCGTGGCGAGCTCGAAACCGCGCACGTAGAGGTCCCACTTCTCGGTGACCCCGGGCTTGCTGCGGTGGTCGCGCGTCAGCGGCGTCGTCTCGACCGGGAAGTCGCGCACGAACGTCGGGGCGTGCAGGTGGTCTCCGACGAGGTCCTCCCACAGCTGCTCGACGAGCTTGCCGTGGCTGAGGTACTGCGGGTCGACCTCGATGTCGCGGCGCTTGGCGTGCTCGCGCAGCTCGGCCAGCGAGGTGTCAGGGGTGACCTCGGCGTCGAGCACCTGCGACAGCGAGTCGTACATCGACAGCGTGGCCCACTCGCCGCCGAAGTCGTACTCGGTGCCGTCGTGCAGCACCGCGACGGTCGAGCCGTGCATCGCGACGCACGCGCGCTGCACGAGCTCGCGGGTGAGGTCGGCGACGGTGGAGTAGTCGCCGTACGCCTCGTAGAACTCGAGCATCGCGAACTCGGGGCTGTGCGTGGAGTCGGCGCCCTCGTTGCGGAAGTTGCGGTTGATCTCGAAGACCTTCTCCAGCCCGCCCACGGCCGCGCGCTTGAGGAACAGCTCGGGGGCGATGCGCAGGTACAGGTCGATGTCGTAGGCGTTCATGTGCGTCACGAACGGCCGAGCCGACGCACCACCGTGCAGCGTCTGCAGCATCGGCGTCTCGATCTCGATGAACCCGTGCTCGTGGAACGTGTCGCGCAGGCTGCGGACGACGGCGGCGCGGTCGCGCACCATCTTGCGCGCCTCGGGGCGCACGATCAGGTCGGCGTACCGCTGGCGGACGCGCGTCTCCTCGTTCAGCCCGGCGCCCTCGTGCAGGTTGGGAAGCGGCCGCAGCGCCTTGGCCGCGAGCTGCCACTCGTCGGCCATGACGCTCAGCTCGCCGCGCTTGCTCGAGATCACGCGGCCGTGCACGAAGACGTGGTCACCGAGGTCGACGTCGGCCTTCCAGTCCGCGAGCCGCTGCTCGCCGACCTCGGCCAGGCTCAGCATCGCCTGCAGCCGGGTGCCGTCGCCCTCCTGCAGCGTGGCGAAGCAGAGCTTGCCGGTGTTGCGGATGAAGACGACCCGGCCGGTGACGCCGACGACGGCGTCGGTCTCGGCGCCCGCCTCGAGGTCGGCATGCGCCGCTCGCACCTCGGCCAGCGTGTGCGTGCGGGGCACCGACACCGGGTAGGGCTGCACGCCGTCGGCCAGCAGCCGCTCGCGCTTGGCCCGCCGCACGCGCATCTGCTCGGGCACGTCGTCGGCGGACGGCGGCACGGCGGGCGTGGCGGGAGGCGCGGGCTGCTCGGTCACGGGGCGACCCTACCGAGCGGGTCGGTGACGGCCGGTTCGCGGGAGGCGCTTGCGCTGGATGTTATCGATAGTCGATAGTATCGACATTCGATAAACAATCCGGGGAGACCTCATGACCACACCGACCCGCCAGGGCGCCAACGAGCTCGCGGTCGTCGAGTGGCTGCTGCGCGGCGCCGCGGTGCTGGCCGCCGCCGCCGCGCTCTGGATGCTGCTCGGCGCCAACGGCCTCGGACTGGTCAGCTCCTACGGGCGGCCGGGTGCGCCGTCCGACGCGAGCCTGGTGATGAACGAGCGCGTCACGATCGAGGGGGAAGCCGGGCTGGCGACCGTGCGCGCAGCCAACCAGCAGCTCGGGTCGCTCGAGCAGCGCTCCGACGCGGTCGCGGCGTCCGGTCGGCGCGGGCCCAACCTCGCGGAGGTGGAGGGCCCCACCGACGTCACGGTGCAGTTCTGGAGCCCGACCGGCCCGCAGCGCTGGGCCTGGCTGCTCGTGCGCGTCGTGCCCGCCGCCTTCGCGGCCATCGGCCTGTGGCTGCTGGCGGCGCTGACCCGCAGCGCCCACCGCGGCTCGCCCTTCACCCGGCGCAACGTGCACCGGCTCATGCTGCTGACGAGCCTGGTCGCGGCCGGCGGCCTCATCGGCGACTGGGGTGCCGCGCTGGTGCGCATGTGGTTGATCGACAGCAGCGATCTCGGCTCGCTCGTGTCGCCCGGCGCGGAGCTGAGCTTCGCCTTCCTCGGCGTGGTGCTGCTGCTGGGCGTCGTGACCGAGGTCTGGCGGCGCGGCGTCGCGATGCGCGAGGACCTGGACGGCCTGGTGTGAGCGGCGGCGAGGACGCAGAGGCCCACCGCATCGCGTGTCGGCTCGACGTCCTGCTCGAGGAGCGCGGAATCACCCTCACCGAGCTCTCGGCGCGGGTCGGGGTCTCGGTGGTCAACCTCAGCGTGCTCAAGAACGACCGGGCGCGCGCGATCCGCTTCTCGACGCTCACCGCGATCTGCGAGGCACTCGACTGCCAGCCGGGCGACGTCCTCACCCTCGCGCCGTGAGTGCCGACTAGTGACGAGTTCTCAACCCTCGGCGCGCGCAGAAGGGTTCGCGTCGCGTCACAAGTGGTGACGGTCAGACGAGGTCGAGCGCGATGTCGAGGATCGGGCTGGAGTGGGTGAGGCCGCCGACCGAGAGGTAGTCGACCCCGGTGAGGCCGTACTCGCGTGCGTGCTCGAGCGTCAGCCCGCCGGTGCCCTCGATCTCGACGCGCTCGGGCGTCGCGGCGCGGACGGCGTCGACGGTCTCGCGCAACAGGTCGACGGACATGTTGTCGCACAACAGGAATCGCGCCCCGGCGCCGACGGCCTCGAGCGCCTCGGCCACCGTGGTCACCTCGACCTGCACCTCGACGTCGGGGTAGCGCGCGCGCACCGCCTCGTAGGCCGCGCGCACCGAACCCGCGGCGATCTTGTGGTTGTCCTTCACCATCGCGACGTCGTACAGCCCCATGCGCTTGTTGGTGCCGCCGCCGCAGCGCACGGCGTACTTCTCCAGGGCGCGCAGCCCCGGCGTCGTCTTGCGGGTGTCGAGCACCGTGGCGCCGGTGCCGTCGAGCACCTCGGCCCAGCGGCGCGTGTGCGTCGCGACGCCGGACATGCGGCACACCAGGTTGAGCGCCGTCCGCTCGCCGGTGAGCAGCGCCTGGGTGGGGCCGGTGACCTCGGCCAGGACGTCCCCGCGGCGCACGCTCGCGCCGTCCTGCGCGCGCAGCGTCACCTGCGGCTGCGGGCAGCCGAGGCGGCGGGCGACGTCGTCCCAGACCAGGGCGAAGACCGCCAGGCCGGCCACGACGCCGTCGGCCCGCGCGACGACCCGTCCGGTCGACTGCTGGTCGAGCGGGATGGTCGCCGAGGCCGTGACGTCGACGCCGTCCGGGCCGCCGAGGTCCTCGTCGAGCGCCCGCCGGACGACGTCGCGCGCGTCGTCAACGTCGAGCGGCGGGGTGACGGCGGGCGGCGCGGGCTGGCTCACGAGCGGCACCCTAGCGAAGCGCTGCGCCCCGACTTTGCACGCCGTGCCAGCACTTCACGCGGCCAGCACGCCGCGTGAAGTGCTCGGGGACCTACTTCACGTGAACACCGGGGAAGGCGAGTAGGTGGTGGTGAGGGTGCCGTCGGGGGCGCGGCGGGTCGTGAGGTGGCCGCGGCAGCGGGCGTCGTCGCGGTCGGGGAAGTCGGTGCGCAGGTGGCCGCCACGGGTCTCCTCGCGCTGGGCGGCGACTTGCGCGAGCAGCGACCCCACCTGGTGCAGGTTGGTGGTCTCCCAGGCCGCCGAGCCCGCAGCCTCGGTGGTGCACTCCGCTAGAGCCGCAAGCTCGAAACCGGTGTGCTGCAACGACTCGGCGCTCCGGACTGCACCGGCGCCAGCCGTCATGGCGAGCTGGACGTCGATGCGCCGCTCGGGGTCGAGCAGCGTCTCGCCGCCCGGCCGCTCCACCGGCTCGGACGACGGCAGCTCGCCCGCAGCCAGCCGCGCCGTCAGGTCGTCGGCGATGCGGTGGGCGAACACGAGGCCCTCGAGCAGCGAGTTGGAGGCCAACCGGTTGGCGCCGTGCACCCCCGAGCACGCCACCTCGCCGCAGGCGTAGAGCCCTTCGAGCGAGGAGCGGCCGTGCAGGTCGGTGGCGACGCCACCACTGGCGTAGTGCTGCGCCGGCGCCACGGGCAGCAGGTCGGTGGCCGGGTCGAACCCGAGCGAGCGGCAGCGCTCGACGATCGAGGGGAACCGCCGCTCGAGGAACTGCGACCCCAGGTGCCGCGCGTCGAGGTAGACGTGCGAGGAGCCCTCGGCGTGCATGCGGTCGACGATCGCCCGCGACACGACGTCGCGCGGCGCCAGATCGGCCAGCTCGTGCACCGCCGCCATGAACCGCTCGCCCGCACCGTCGACCAGCACCGCACCCTCGCCGCGCACCGCCTCGCTGATGAGCGGCTGCTGTCCGCGCGAGCCTGCGCCCAGCCACAGCACCGTGGGGTGGAACTGCACGAACTCCAGGTCGCGGACGTCGGCCCCGGCCCGCAGCGCCGCGGCCATGCCGTCTCCCGTGGCCACGGCGGGGTTGGTGGTCGCGGCGTACACCTGCCCCAGACCGCCGGTGGCGAGCACGACCGCCCGCGCGAGCGCCGCACCGACGCCGTCGCGCATGCCTTCACCCAGCACGTGCAGCGTGGTGCCGCAGACCCGGCCGGTGGCATCCTGCAGCAGGTCGACGACGAGCGCGTGCTCGATGACCTCGATACCGGGGTCGTGGCGCACCGCCTCCAGCGCGGCGATGAGCGCCCGTGAGATCTCGCGGCCCGTCGCGTCGCCGCCGGCGTGCGCGATGCGGTCGCGGTGGTGGCCGCCCTCTCGCGTCAGGGCGATCTCCCCCTCGGGCGTGCGGTCGAACTCGGCGCCCATCGCGACCAGCTCGCGCACGCGCGCCGGCCCCTCGGTGACGAGCGCCCGCACCGCCTCGACGTCGCACACGCCGACGCCCGCGGCGAGGGTGTCCTGCAAGTGCTCCTGGGGCGAGTCGGCCGGGTCGAGCGCCGCGGCGATACCGCCCTGCGCCCAGCGGGTCGAGCCCTCGTCGAGCACCGTCTTGGTCACGAGCAGCACGCGGTCGACCCGCTGGCGCAGCCGCAGCGCGGTGGTCAGGCCGGCGATGCCCGAGCCGACCACCACGACGTCGGCGCTGGTGGTCCAGCCGGGCGGCGGCGCCACGAGCCGCCGGGGGATCGTCAGAGCCACGCCCGGCTCACCCCTGCGAGCCCGAGAAGGCGGGCAGCGCTCCGCCGTCCGGCCCCAACCGCACGGGCACGTTGTCGATGAGCCGCGTCGTGCCCACCCGGGCAGCAACGGCCAGCAGCGCCTCGCCGCGGTACCACTCCGGCACGTCCTCGAGCGTCTCGGGGTGAACCAGCACGAGGTAGTCGACGAGCACGAGCGGCTCGGCGACGAGCACGGCGCGCGCGGCCCGACGGACGGCGCTCGGCCCCTCCGCCGCGATCTCGGCCCCGGCGTGGAGCGCCCGGGACAGGGCGAGCGCGGCCTCGCGGTCGCTCGGCGTCAGGTAGACGTTCCGACTGCTCATGGCGAGGCCATCGGCCTCGCGCACGGTGGGCACGGCGACGACCTCGAGCGGGAAGTCGAGGTCTCGGGCCATGCGCCGGATCAGCAGGAGCTGCTGGGCGTCCTTCTGGCCGTAGTAGGCGAGGTCGGGCCGCGTGAGGTGCAGCAGCTTGCCCACCACGGTGAGCACGCCGTCGAAGTGGCCCGGCCGCGACTGGCCCTCGAGCACGTCGCCCAGAGGTCCGGCGCTCACGCGGACGCCGGGGTCGCCGTCCGGGTAGACGACGTCAGGGCTCGGGGTGAAGACGAGGTCGACGCCCTCACGCGCGCAGATCGCCAGGTCGCTGTCGATGGTGCGCGGGTAGCGCGAGAGGTCCTCACGCGGGCCGAACTGCAACGGGTTGAGGAAGATCGTGACGATGACGTGGCGGGCGCGCCGACGCGCCACCTTGATGAGCGACGCGTGCCCCTCGTGCAGGGCACCCATCGTCATGACGACGGCGACGTCGCCGTCGTCCAGCGCTGCGCGGGCCACCGCCAGCTCCTCGCGCGTGTGCGCGACGACCGGTGTGGACGTGGAGGTCGGCGTGGTCACTCAGGCTCCTTCGAACGGGCCAGGACGTCGAGCAGGTTCTCCGCGACCTGGGGTGACAACCGACCGGACGCCAGGGCCCGCACCGCCGTGGCCCGGGCGAGCGCGACGTACGTCGGCAACACGTCCGGGGTCTCGTGGGTGAGCTCGCGCACGTGCGCGGCCACCGTACCGGCGTCACCGCGCACCACGGGGCCGGTGGTCGCCGCGTCGCCGCTGCGCAGCGCACCGTCGAGGGCCGCCGACAGCAGCGGGGCGAGCACGCGGTCGGGGCTCTCGACGCCCGCGCCGCGCAGCACCTGCAGCGCCTGCGCGACGAGCGTGACGAGGTGGTTCGAGCCGTGAGCGAGGGCCGCGTGGTAGCGGGGCCGATCGGCCTCGGCCACCCACACCGGCTCGGCACCCATCTCGAGCACCAGGGCCTCGGCCACCGGCCGCGCCGCCTCGGGTGCCGTGACACCGAAGCAGCAGCCCTCGAGCCGCTCAAGATCGACGGCGGTGCCGGCGAAGGTCATCGCCGGGTGCAGCGCCAGGGGGATGACGTGGTGCGCGACGGCCGGCTCAAGCACCGACACCCCGAACCGGCCACTGGTGTGGACCACGATCTGCCCCGCCTGCCAGGCGCCGGTCTCGGTGAGGCCCTGCACCAGCGCCGGCAGCTCGTCGTCCGGCACGGTGAGCAGCACCAGCTCGGCTGCGGCCACCACCTCGGGCACGGGCACGACCGGGACGCCCGGCAGCAGCCGCTCGGCGCGGTCGAGCGACGCGGCGCTCACGCCGCTGGTGGCTACCACGCGGTGACCAGCGCGCGCGAGGGCCGCACCCAGCACGGCGCCGACGCGGCCGGCACCGACCACGCCGACGTCGAGCCGCGCGGGACGCTCGCCCGCGGGCGTCAGGTCGAGGCTGCCGACATCCACGGACGCGACGCTAGTGCGTGGCGTCCCACCCCGGGCGCCCCGGGCCATGACTTCGGATCCACGGTGCACGCCTGGGGCGGCGCTGGGGGCGTGCGCGGTCGCTACGCTCGGCGCATGGGACGGCACGAGCGGCTCGCGAGTCTCGCGCAGCTCGACCGCGACGGCCTGGTGGTGGCCGACCTCGGCTGCGGCACGGGGCGCACGGTGCGCAAGCTGCTGGAGACCACGCCCGCACCCGCCACCGTGCACGCCGTCGATCACGGCTCCGACCTCGATGACGACCTGCTCCACGACTCGCGCGTGGTGTCCCGAGTCGCCGACCTCGACGCCCCCCTGCCCTTCGACGACGCGACGATCGACCGCATCGTGTCGATGAACGTCGCCGAGAACCTGCTGGACCCGCCGGGCTTCCTTCGGGAGTGCTTCCGGGTGCTGCGGCCCGGTGGCTTGGCGGTGATCGGGCACACCGACTTCGACACCGCGCTGTTCACGAGCGACGACGACGCGTTGACCCGGCTGCTGGTCGACCGCTTCGTCGGCGTCGTCCCGTCGTGGCAGAGCCGAGCCGACGGCTTCATGGGCCGCAAGCTGCTGCGGCTGGCCGCCGACTCGCCGTTCGAGCTCGCCGACGTGCGGTCCTGGGCCGACCCGCACCGACGGTTCGACGAGGGGTCGCTCGCGTGGAAGATCGCGATGGGTATGCTCGCGGCCGCGGCTGACGACGAGGAGCTCTCGGCACGCGCAGGCGGATGGGTGGAGTCAGTGCGTCGGCTGGCCGACCAGGGGCGGTTCCTGTTCGCCATCACCGACGTGGTCGTGGTGCTGCGGCGTCCATGACGTTCGTCGCGTGGGACGTCGCCTGGCACGAGGCGCTGTACGGCCGCAACGGGTTCTACCGCCGCCCAGGCGGCCCGGCGGCGCACTTCCGCACGAGCGTGCACGCGTCGGATCTGTTCGCCGATGCCCTGCTGCGCCTGGCCCAGCGCGCCGGGCTGGGCCGCGTGGTCGACATCGGCAGCGGGCGCGGTGAGCT
Source organism: Angustibacter sp. Root456 (assembly GCF_001426435.1). Taxonomy (NCBI): domain Bacteria; kingdom Bacillati; phylum Actinomycetota; class Actinomycetes; order Kineosporiales; family Kineosporiaceae; genus Angustibacter; species Angustibacter sp. Root456. The sequence continues at coordinate 374,946 of NZ_LMER01000015.1, forward strand.
GTTGATGTCGTTGCGGCGCAGCGCAGCTGCCCGCGGGATCGCGGTTGAGCTCATCGGCTGCGACGTCGTCGACCGGCCGCCAGACCTTGCACCGGACGTGATCTGGGCCCAGTCGGACGGCGGCGCCGACGTCCCAGAAGCGTTGCGGCCGTGGTTGCGTGGCGCCCTGGTCGTGGCGCACGAGTGGCTGGACGACGTGCCGTGCCCCGTCGTCGAGCGGGCCGACGACCTCACCTGGCGCGTCGTGGAGGTCGACGCCTCGACCGGTCGCGAGCGGTTGGCCGGCCCCGTCGGCCCCCGCGAGAACCACTGGCTCGAGCGGTGGTGGCCGTCGGTGGACCCGCACGCCGGTGACCGCGCCGAGGTGGGCACCTCCCGCGACGACGCCTGGGGTTCCCTCGTGCGACAGGCGACGGACGCGCTGCTGCTGGCGGTCGACTACGGCCACGACCGGGAGACGCGACCGCCCCGCGGCACCCTCACCGGCTACCGCGACGGCACCGTGTGCCCACCCGTGCCCGACGGCTCGTGCGACGTCACCGCGCACGTGGCCGTCGACGCTCTGGCCGCCGCCGGCGAGCGGGCCGGCGCGGTGAGCAGTCACGGCACCACCCAGCGCGAGGCGCTCCTCGGTCTCGGCGTCGACGGCTCGCTCCCCTCGCCCGCCACCGCGGCGGGCGACCCGCTGAGCTACCTGCGGGCGGTGAGCGCGGCGAGCCACGCCGGTGAGCTGCTCGACCGGGCCGGGCTCGGCGCCTTCCGGTGGCTGATGCAGTCGACCGCCCACGACCGAGCCGAACCCCGCACCCTGCTCCACTCAGCGTGACCACCTCGGCACTTTCAGCGACGGGCGCGCGGGCGGATTGGACAGCGTCGCCACGGTTTGGCGACTCTGGGCCGGTGCCGCATTCCCGACGTGTCGCCGCCGCCCTGCTCGGCGCGACGGCCCTGGCTGCCGCCCTCAGCGGGTGCGGCGGCGCTGGCGGGGCCTCGCCGCGCACGACGGTGACGGTCACGACCTCGAGCCAGCCGACCCACACGGCCACCCCGACGCCGACCGCGACGAGCGACGTCAAGGGCCGCCACTTCGACCTCGGCACCGTCACCGACGTCGCGACGGTGGGCGGCGTCACGGTCATCGAGCTCGACCGGTGGACACTGCCGGGCACGAGCGACACGGACATCGCCCGGAACGGCATCGAGGTCGTCCCTCATCGCGACGTCCGCTACACCAACCAGAACACCGAGAAGACCTACACCGCGCCGGTGGCCGACGGCGCGATCGTGGTGGTCAACCGCTGCGTGCCGGGCACCGGCGGCGAGCTCGGGCTGGAGTCGACGCCGCAGAGCGCCACGACGTGGCTGAAGAACGCCGACAGTCGCGACGTCCTCGTCGTGACGTACGACGACCAGGGCCGCGTCACCCGGCTCGACACCGACCCGCGCTGCGCCTGACCGCTCAGCCGCGCACCGGCACCGACTCGTAACCGCGCAGCACGAACGTCGGACGCCGCGTCGGTTTAGCCGCCAGCTCGAGCGCCGGGTAGCGCCGCAGGAGCGCCGGCAGCGACGTCTGCAGCTCCAGCCGCGCCAGCGGAGCACCCAGGCAGAAGTGGATGCCCGCACCGAACGCGAGGTGCGGGTTGGGTGCGCGGTCGACGACGAAGCGGTCGGCGTCGGCGAACACGTCGGGGTCACGGTTGGCCGCACCGAGCAGCGCGGCGACCTTGTGACCCTGGGGGATCCGCACCGTGCGGTCAGGGAGCTCGAGCTCGACGTCCTGCGTGGCCGTGCGCTCGAAGAGGTGCAGCGGCGAGTCGTGGCGCAGCATCTCCTCGACCCCGAGCGCCACGAGCGACGAATCAGAGACGTTGCGCCGCAACGTCTCCAGTTGGTCGGGAGCAGACAGCAGCGACACCAGGCCGTTGCCGAAGCCGTTGACGCTCGCCTCGTGTCCGGCGTTGAGCAGCAGCACCACCGTGGCGATGAGCTCGTGGTCGTCGAGCTTGTCGCCGCCGTCGCGCACCTGGACGAGATGGGTGACGAGGTCGTTGCGCGGGTCGGCGCGCCGCGCGGCGGCGAGCTCCTGAACGTAGGCGGCGAACTCGCCGCAGGCCGCGCGCGCCGCGGCCTCCTGCTGCGGCGTCCGGTCGACCTCGTACATCCGCACGATGGCCTGCGACCACGGGCGCAGCAGGTGCTGGTCGGTCTCGGGCCAGCCGAGCAGCTCGGCGATCACCAGCACCGGCAGGGGTTCGGCGTAGTCGCCGATGACGTCGAAGGAGCCGGAGTCGGCCAGCGCGACGTCGCACTCGTCGAGCAGGCCCTCGGCGAGCTCGGCGACGCGCGGTCGCAGCCGCTCGACGTGGCCCCGACCGAACGCCGCGGCCACCAGGCGACGCAGGCGGGTGTGCTTCGGCGGCTCGCTGTCGAGGATGGAGTCCGCGTGCAGCCAGTTGAAGGTGCCCCAGTCGGACTCCGGTGCGCGCGGGGCGAAGACGCGGCCGAGGCGCCGCTCACGCAGCACGACGTCGGCGGCGCGATGGGTGAGGGTCACGGCCTGGCCGAGCCCTTCGTGCCAGAGCAGCGAGCCCTGCCGGCGCGCCTCGTCGAAGGCCGAGTACGGGTCGGCGATGAAGGCCGGGTCGCGGACGTCGAACGCCGCGCGCAGCGGCTCGAGCGAGGTGTCCGGGCTGGTCGGCGCGGTGGCGGTCATCGAGGTCCTCCTGGGGCCTGCATCCAACGTCCCTGGTCGAGGTCGCCGCGGCGAGCCCGCGCTGCGCGTCCGCGCTCGGCCTGCTGGTCGAGCAGGTCACCGGCCACGTCGGTGGGCAGGTGCGCCACGGACGGCGCGATCGGCCCCTGCGTGGAGTGAACCTCGAACGTGGCGACGCCGAGCCGTCGCTGCAGCGGTCCCTGTCGCACGCCCAGGCTCTGCGTGCGAGCGTGCGGGACGACGTCCAGCTCGCGCACGAGCACGCCTCGGCGCATCAGCAGGACGTCGTCGAGCACGCTCACCCCGTGCCGCCGCCAGCCGATGGGGTCGATCCAGCGCGTGCGCCGAGGAGCGACGACGAAGCCGCCCGCGGTGTCGGTGCCCGTGAGGCCGGCCTTGATGGCCCGCATGGTGGGCCCGGCGGCGTCCTCGGTGAGGCTGGGCGCGAGGGCCGGCAGCGCCAGGCGCAGCACCAGGAGCGCCTCAGCGCGCGAGCCGACGGTGAGCAGCACGTTCTCCTGGCCCGCGGAGTCCTGGCCGGCGTCGCTGCCCCCGCGTCCACCGGAGTACCCGGCGACGTTCACCTCGAGCTTCCACCAGTCGCGCGAGCGCCAGAGCAGCGGCTGGCGCAGGCGCACGACCTGCACGCGGCCGGGCGGCACGGTCTGAGCGCGCGTGGTGAGCAGCCCGTGGTGCAAGCGGATGCCGTCCGGCGAGGTGGCCACCCGGAAGCCGAACGCCGACGTGAACCTCGCCCACGCTGTGCCGCCGACGCCGAGCACCACGGGGAGGAATCCCGCGAGCACCGCAGGCTCTCGAGTCACCGCCACCGTGACGACGCCGGCCGCCAGCGCCAGGACCGCCACGACCGAGACCCCGCTGCGGGCGAACGACTCCAAGGTCGTCGGCACCGACACGGTGAGCACCTCGTGCTCGGGAGCCTCGGGAGCGACCTGCCCGACGTACTCGACGCCGGCTGCCCGCGCCAGCAGGGTGTTGCGCAGCTGCTGGGCGTCCGCCTCCCGCAGCAGCGACAGCGAGATGGCGGAGTCCTTGCCGCCCGCCACCTCGAGCTTGAGCTCGGCCAGCCCGAAGAACCGCGCGAGCAGCGGTCGCACGACGTCGATGGCCTGCAACCGGTCGAGCCGCGCCTGGCGCTGCTGCCGGAACAGCACGCCGGTGTGCAGCTGCAGGGTGTCGCCCTCGACCCGGTACGCCGCGCGTTGCCAGGCGAGCAGCGCGTACACGCCCCCGACGAGCGCCGCGCCGGCGATGACGGCCAGGCTGATCAGCGCCTCCTGACGCGAGGGCAGGCCGTGGCTCACGAGCTCGTCGCCCCGCTGCTGGGCGATGACCGCCACGAGCACGGCGACGACCTTCCACCCGCGCACCAGCGGCGTGAGCGGGTGCAGTCGGTGCCACGTGCCGTCGGCGGTGTCGTCGGCGGTGACGTCGCCGGTGACCGGGCCGGCACCGCCTTCGGTCGGTGCGCTCACAGGCCGGCCAACCGCGCCTCGCCGCGTTGGGCCAGGCGGTCACGCAGTCGGGCCGCCTCGTCGGGCACGAGGCCGTCGATCGAGGCGTCGGTGCCGGGCGAGGCGGTGTGCAGCTGCACGGACGAGTAGCCGAGCTTGCGCGCGAGCGGACCAGCGGCGACGTCCACGAACTGCATGCGGCCGTAGGGCACCACGACGATGTTCCGGAACATGACGCCGTGCCGCACGAGCAGGTCGTCGGCGCGCTCGACGTAGCCTATCGCGCGCACCTGGCGGCCGATGAGCCACCACGCCCACGCCAGGGCCAGCACCGGCACCGCTACCAGGGCCAGCAACCACGAGACCGCGCTCAGCACTGCGGCCGCCACCACCGCGATCGCGACGACGGCGCAGACCACGCCGACGACGAGCCGCCGGCCCGTCGCGAGCCGGTCGGAGACCGGGTGCCAGGTGACGTCGTCCGGCGCGAAGGGGTCCACGGCGCCATGCTGGCACACCAGCGGGCTCCGCCGTGGTGGCACACGTGATGGCAGACTCGGGGCCGTGACCCAGGCCCAGACCGGACGCGAGCTGACCGTCGGCGTCGGCGCCGGCGGCCTGGCCACCGCCGACATGGTGCTCAATATCGGCCCGCAGCACCCGGCCACCCACGGCGTGCTGCGGCTGCGGCTGGTCGTGGACGGCGAGCGGATCGTCAGCGCCGATCCCGTGATCGGCTACATGCACCGCGGCGCGGAGAAGCTGTTCGAGGTGCGCGACTACCGGCAGATCATCGTGCTGGCGAACCGGCACGACTGGCTGTCGGCGTTCGCCAACGAGCTCGGTGTGGTGATCGGCGCCGAGCGGATGCTCGGCATGGAGGTGCCCGAGCGGGCCGTCTGGGCCCGCACGCTGCTGGCCGAGCTCAACCGGGTGCTCAACCACCTGATGTTCCTCGGCTCGTACCCGCTGGAGCTGGGCGCGATCACGCCGATCTTCTACGCGTTCCGCGAGCGCGAGGAGATCCAGGCCGTCATGGAGGAGGTCTCCGGCGGCCGCATGCACTACATGTTCAACCGCGTGGGCGGTCTGAAGGAGGACCTGCCGGCGGGCTGGCTCGGCCGGGTCGCGGCCGCTGTGGCTGCGGTGCGCCGTCGGCTGCCTGACCTCGAGGGCATGCTCGTGGGCAACGAGATCCTGCGGGCGCGCACGCGCGGGGTGGGCGTGCTGTCGCGCGAGCTCGCTGCGGCGTACGGCGTCAGCGGCCCGATCGCGCGCGCGAGCGGCCTCGACCTCGACCTGCGCCGCGACGAGCCGTACCTCGCATACGGCGAGCTGTTCGGGCCCGGCGGCCCGGGCCGGGTGGTCACGCGCACCGAGGGCGACGCGTTGGCCCGGCTCGAGTGCCTGCTGGAGCAGGTGCACGTCTCGCTCGACCTGGCGGAGGCCTGCGTCGACCGGCTCGCGGCGCTGCCGGCGGGGCCGGTGAACGTGCGGCTGCCCAAGGTGCTGAGGGTGCCGGAGGGGCACAGCTACACCTGGACCGAGAACCCGCTGGGCATCAACGCCTACTACCTGGTGTCGCGCGGCGACAAGGTGCCGTGGCGGCTGAAGCTGCGCACGGCGTCCTTCGCGAACGTCCAGGTGCTCTCGCGGCTGCTGCCCGGCTGCCTCATCGCCGACATGGTGTCGGTGCTGGGCTCGATGTTCTTCGTCGTCGGCGACGTCGACAAGTAGCCCCTCACCCCGCCGACCTCGCGCAGATACCCGCCATTTCCCGGTGAAACGGGCGCATTGACGCCCGCACCAGCCGGAGAATGGCGGGGATCTGCGAGACGCGGTCAGGCGGTGTGGCGGNGCCGGGTCGCCGGCCGCGAGCTGTGCGGTCACTTGCGCCTCGCGAGCCTGGTCGACCTCGGCGAACACCGCCGACTCGGCGTCCTCGGCCGTCGCCGGGCCGAGGGCCTCGGCCACTGGGAGGGGGAAGAGCTTGATCACCGGGTGGGGCACGGTGTCGACCAGCGGGTCGGCGCTGTGAGCCACCGGGACGACGGCGAGCCGGGTACCCGAGACGAGCGTCACCGGCGCGGGGACCGTCGGCACCGCGGCGAGCGCCTCACCCGGAGTACGCGGCGCCGAGACGCTGGCGGGCAGGCCGAGCGCCGCCGCTTCGAGGCGGTGCCTACCGTGGTAGCCGCGCCCGAGGGCAGCAGCGATCACCGCACTGACGAGCCGCCAGCGCAGAGAACGAGTACCCCGGTGCCTACCAATCACGACACGAAGCGTACTGCGTCACAGCAGTCACATCTGTCACCCGATTGTCGGCGTGTCGCGCTCGACCGGGCACGCAGAGTCACCGTGACAGGATCGGGCGATGACCTCCTCGCGTGACTCCGCGGCCACCGCCCTCGCCGTCACCGACTGGCGGCGCCGGGTCCACGACCTCTACCGCGAGGTCCGCGAGGCCGGCGACCCCGCCGAGGCGCACACCCGCTGGGTGCGCGGCCGCGACGAGCTGTTCGCCACGCACCTCGCGACGCCGCTCCTGCCCGAGCACCGCGCCGACTTCGCCGGGCTGGTCGTGACCGACTACGACCCGCGCTACCGCTTCGAGGCGAGCATCGAACCGGCTGACGCCGGACCCGACGCCTTCACCGCCACGACCGGCACGGACGGTGAGGTGCCGTACGAGCGGTTGGGACGGGTGCGCCTGCAGGCACCGGACGGCGAGGTCAGCCTCGACGTGTGGCGCCTGGCGTCGTACGGCGGTGGGCTGTTCGTGCCGGTGCGCGACGCCACGTGCGGCCGCAGCGCCTACGGCGGTGGCCGCTACGTGCTCGACACCGTCAAGGGAGCCGACCTCGGTGCCGGCGCTGGCGAGGGCACCGTGGTGATCGACCTGAACTTCGCGTTCAACCCCTCCTGCGCCTACGACCCCGCGTGGGCCTGCCCGCTCGCACCCGCCGGCAACACGACCGCGGTGCCACTCCCCGTCGGGGAGCAGCACCGCGGGCCGTGGGTGCAGGCGTGATCAGCCGGCGGCCAGCGAGCCGTCCGAGCTGAAGACCAGGCCCAGCGCGATCTCCCCCTGCTTCAGGGCGTTCTTGGTGAGCGGACCACCGGCGTCCAGCGCCTTGAACGAGGTGATCGAGAGCCCGTAGGTCTTCTCGAGGCCGGGCTGGCAGAACGGGCGCTGCGGGCACTCGGGCGGCCCACCGAGCACCAGCCCACCGCACTTGTCGCCGAGCTCGGACAGCGTCGAGACGTCGTACTTGTCGGCGAACGCCTTGGTGACGGCGAACGCGTTCTGGTCGGCGGCCTGCGAGGGCTCGCCGAAGACGAGGCCGACCTTCTCGCCCAGCTTCGTCAGCTCGGCGACGGTGGCCTGCAGGTCGCTGGACGCCTTGGCCTGCGCGTCGGCGCCGTTGATCTTCTTGTTGAGGAACTCGGTGAGCGTGCCGACGTACTCGGGCACGACGGTGAGCGTGCCCTTCTCGAGCTCGGGCTCGTACACCTCACGGTTGCCGACCGTGCGCACCGAGGCGTCGAAGCCCGCGGCGTTCAGGGCGATGGCGTAGAGGTTGGCCACGATCTGGTTCTCGCTGAAGTTGGCCGCACCGACCGTGACCGCGCCCGAGCCTCCCGACGCCGGGGCGTCGAGGCCCTTGGCCGCCGCGTACTCCTTGGCGACGTTGGCCGGCGACTGGCGCTCGATGTCAGCCTTCTTGTTGAGGCCGACGAGGTCGTCAGTGGTCAGAGCGGCTGACACCTTGTTGACCGCGGCGAGCAGCGCGTCGGAGCTCTTCGCCTTGTTGACGGCGGGGATGAGGTTGTCGACCGTCTGCAGCTTCTTGTCGTCGTCGAGCACGACGAGCTCCTGACCGGGCACGGGTGCGCAGGCGGCCTTCGCCGCGCCACCAGAGCTGCTGGACGACGGCGCTGCGGTGCCGGACGAGCCGGCGTCACCGCACGCAGAGAGAGCGAGCGTGGCAGCGAGCAGCACGCCGCCAATCAGAGTGGGCCTTCGCATGAGCAGCTTCTTCCTGTGCCTTCTGTGTCCCGTGCGGGGTTCCGCACGCGTGTCCGGCAGGCCCGAGGCCCGCGAGGAGAGTCAAGCGTGGACCACTGACAGCCCACGGCGCGACCCAGAATCACTGAAGATCAGGTCACGAGCCGTCCACGGCGCAGGGCCTGAGGGGTCACCGCCCGCTGCACCGTCGCCATCACCAGCTCGAGCACGAGGCACAGGACGGCGATGAGCAGGCCGCCCGCCAGCACCTCGTCGAAGCGCCGCTGGCCGAAGCCGAGGTTGATGAGCACTCCGAGCCCCCCGCCTGCGACCAGGGCAGCCAGCGACGCGGTCGCGCAGACCTGCACCACGGCTGTCCGCAGACCTGCAGCCACGAGCGGCACGGCGAGCGGCAGCTCGACGTCGCGCAGCACCTGCCAGCCGCTCATGCCCATGCCCCGCGCCGCGTCGCGGGCGTCGGGGTCGACCTGAGAGACACCGACGAACGCGTTGGCGAGCAGGGGTGGGATGGCGAAGATCGCGAGGGCCAGGATCGTCGGCCGGTTACCGAAGCCGAGGTCGCCGACGGCGAAGATGGTGAGCAGCGCCAGGGTCGGGATCGCGCGCGAGAGGTTCGACACCACCACCACGAGCGTCCCGCCGCGGCCCCGGTGACCCATCCAGATGCCCACCGGGAGCGCCACGGCGCAGGCCAGGACCACGGCCGCGAAGGTGATCCACAGGTGCTCGACCGTGAGGGCGGCGACGCCGTTCGGTCCGCGGTAGTTGAGCGGGTCGTTGAACCACGTGATGGTGCGCTGCAGGATGCCCTCGCCGTCCGCGGCGAACGCCGGCAGCGCCGCGACGGCGGTCATGACGCGCTCCGGCGGGCCCACGGCGTGAACGCGCGGGTGATGACGAGCAGCACGAGGTCGAGCACGAGCGCGAGCGCCACCGTGAGCACGGTCGAGGTCATGATCTCGGCGCGGTAGAAGTTGTTCTGAAAGCCCGCGAGCAGCAGCTGCCCGAGTCCGCCGTACCCGACGATCACGCCGACGGTGACCAGCGCGACGGTGGACACGGTGGCCACGCGGACGCCGGTCATGATCGCCGGTAGCGCCACGGGCAGCTCGACCTGCCACAGCATGCGGCCGGGCCCGTAGCCCATGCCCCGCGCGGCGTCGATGACGTCGTCCGGCACCGACTGCAGGCCCACCAAGGTGTTGCGTACCAGCACCAGGAGCGCGTAGAGCACCAGACCGATGAGCACCGTGGTGCGCGTGGCGCCGGTGAACGGCGCGAGGATCGCGAACAACGCGAGCGACGGGATCGTGTAGAGCACGCCGCTGACGCCGAGCACCGGGCCGGCGAGGCGCGGACGCCGCGCGGCCAGCACCGCGAGCGGGAAGGCGATGACCGACGCGACGACGACCGCGACGACCGTGAGCAACACGTGCTCTTGCAGAGCCGCCACGATCGCGGAAGTGTTCTCCCGAGCGAACTGCAGTGAGAACCAGGGATTGGGTGGCTGGTCGGCCGCCGACACGGCGCCCACCACCAGGTGAGCGCCCTGCGACAGGCCGTAGGAGGTCACGCGTGGACGGTACCCGAGGAGTCGCCATCCGGCTCGAGCGTGTGGGCAAGACCTACGCCGACGGGACGATCGCCGTCCAGGACCTCGACCTCGCTGTGGAGCCGGGGGAGCTGGTGGCCCTCGTGGGCCCCAGCGGCTGCGGCAAGTCGACGACGTTGCGCATGGTCAACCGCCTCATCGAGCCGACGACGGGCCGGATCTTCTTGGGAGACAAGGACATCACGCAGACCGACCCGGTGAAGGCCCGGCGCGACATGGGCTACGTGATCCAGCAGGTCGGCCTGTTCCCGCACCAGACCGTGCGGCGCAACACCGCGACCGTGCCGCGACTGCTGGGCTGGGACAAGGCCCGAACCGCTTCACGCGTCGACGAGATGCTGCTGCTGGTGGGCCTCGACCCTGACACGTACGGCGACCGCTACCCGCACGAGCTGTCCGGCGGCCAGCGCCAACGGGTCGGTGTGGCCCGCGCCCTCGCTGCCGACCCTCCGGTGCTGCTCATGGACGAGCCCTTCGGCGCGGTCGACCCGATCGCGCGCGACCGCCTGCAGGCGCAGTTCCGCGACATCCAGGCCGAGCTCGACAAGACCGTGCTGTTCGTGACCCACGACATCGACGAGGCCGTGCGCCTGGCTGACCGCATCGCGGTGTTCAGCGTCGGGGGCCGCCTGGAGCAGTTCGCTGATCCCGCAACGGTTCTGGGGGCTCCGGCCAACGAGTTCGTGGCCGACTTCGTCGGTGCCGACCGCGGCCTTCGGCGCCTCGCCGTGACGCCCATCGAGCCCACCGACCTCGAGCACCCGCCGACGGTACGCCCCGACCAGCCGCTCGCCGAGGCCCGCGCTGCCATCGAGCACGCGCCTGAGCCGTACGCCGTCGTCGTCGACGCCGCGGGACGGCTGCGGGGCTGGGTCGGCCTGCGCGAGACCACTGGCTCCGGCACCGTCGGCGACCGGTTGCGGCGCTTCGACGAGACGGCCGACGTCGGCGACACCTTGCGTCGCGCGCTCGCCGAGATCGTGCAGCACGACGCCGGGTGGCTGCCGGTCGTGGACGGCGAGCGCTACCTCGGCGTCCTGACGCCGACGTCGGTGCACGCGGCGCTGCGCCGCACGGTCCCCCAGCGTTACGGCGCCACCGAGGGCGCCGGCGCGCACTGAGCCGCAGCCCCACCTCGGTGACCTAGGGTTCGACGATGCGCGCGTTGAACATCCGGTGCCACCAGAGCTCCTGGGGCGGTGGGTCGGCTGGTTCGCGCCGGCGGAGCAGCCCTTCCTGCTGCCCGCCGAGCTCGACGGCGCCGCCGGGCTGCGGGCCGACCCTCGCCCCCTGCCGGACGAGCTGCGCGACACCTACTGGATCTACGGCGACGACGCTGACCTGCCGAGGGTGTGGCTGAGCGAGCAGGAGTTCCTCGCGCTGGAGCGCCCGACGCGCATCGCCCTGCTCGCCGCTCAGCGTCGGCTGGGTCGCGAGCTGGTGCCGAGCGTTCGCGGCTACCGGCACCAGCTGGGAGACACCGCCAGAGGCCAGGGCGACGGGCACCGGTTCGTGTGGTGGCCCTCCCTCATCGCCGGCCACGAGCAGGCGGTGCTGCGCGAGTACATCGAGGAGGGCCGCCGTCCGAGCCGCCACGACGAGGTGACCGAGACGACCTGGCGACAGGCGCAGTCGCTGCTGCCCGGAGCGCGCGAGCTCGCCGGCACCTTCCCCCGCGCGAGCGGCCCGAACTGCTTCGGCGCGGTGATGGCCGCCGCCGGGGTTCCTGGTGCCGCCACCGAGTGGATGCAGCGCGAGCCGTTCGAGCAGTGGCTGTCCGACGCCACGCTGCCCGGCGGCACGGACGACCGGCTCGGCACGGTGATGGTGTGGCGCTCACCCGACGGGCTCGTGCAGCACGCCGCCGTGGCCCTCGGGGACGGTTGGGTGCTCCACAAGCCGTCGCAAGGGTGGATGAGCCCGGTGAAGGTGCTCACGGCGGACGACGCCAAGCGCAGTGCGCGCGCAGCTGGACGGCGGCTGCAGCGCTACCGAATGACCCACTGAGAGGACCCTGACGATGTCCGAACGACGAAAGGTCGTGGCCGCGTACTTCCTGTCACTGGACGGCGTGGCCGAGGCACCCGACCGGTTCCTCACCGCGTGGGACGACGAGACCGACGCGAGCGGCGAGCGGCTGATCTCGACCCAGGACGTCGTGGTGCTCGGGCGCCGCACGTACGACGAGTGGGCGGCCTTCTGGCCGACCAGCGACATCGAGCCGTTCGCGTCGTTCATCAACGCCGTCCCCAAGCACGTGGCGACCTCGTGTCCGCTGGATCCGGCCTGGGCGAACGCACAGGTGATCGACGGTGACCTCGTCGACTTCGTGCGTCAGCTCGCGGCGCAGCCGGGCGGCGACATCGGGATCCACGGCAGCATCTGCATCACCCGCACGCTCCTGGGCGCAGGCCTCGTGGACGAGCTGCGGCTGGTCGTCTCCCCCACCATCGTCGGCAGCGGCCGGCGGCTGCTCGACGGCCTCCCGTTCGCTCGGCTCGAGACGATCCGCAGCGCCACCTCGCCCAGCGGCCACCTACTGGTCGAGTACCGCGTGCTTCGCTGACTCAGCCTGCGCGGCGCACACCACCGCGATGCCGCGGCTCAGTGCTTGCCGGGTGGCTTCGGCCGCACCGGCGGCTGGGCGGTCTCGTGCCCTGAGCCGGCGCCGCCGGACTCGCCCGTCGGCTCGGGGCCGGACGGCTGCGCGGGGGTGGGCGCGGGCTGCGCAGCGCCCTCGCCGGGCTTCGCTGGTTGCGACCCGTGCTGCGGCTGGGGCTGCGTGGCGGGCGTGCCGCCGCCCTGCTTGCCGCCCTGCTGGCCACCCTGCTGGCCGCTCTGCTTGCCGCCCTGCTTGCCGCCCTGCTTGCCGCCCTGCTGGCCACCCTGCTTGCCGCCCTGCTTGCCGCCCTGCTTGCCGCCCTGCTTGCCGCCCTGCTTGCCGCCCTGCTTGCCGCCGGTGCTCTGCCGCCCAGCCGCACCGTGCTCGCCGGCTGTGCTCGCCACGCCCTCTGCTGAGGACGACGGCCCTTCGCTGCGACCCGCCGCATCCCGGGCAGCGCTCGAGGCCTGTGTCGGCCGAGTCGTCACCGAGGTCGGTGACGGTCCCGAGACCGACGACGCCGGCTGCGGCGTCGCGTGCACCGCCGGCCGCACGGCTGGCGTCGAGTGGGCCGGGCGGCTGGGCGCCGACGCCGGCACGGCGGGCACCGCGACGCCCGTCGTGGCGACGACCGCGCTGACGCCCGCCGTCGTGACCGCCGCCTGGGCGGTGGCCCCGGTGAGGTCGACGATCCGCGCGCCGCCGTCGCCGAGCCAGCGCAGGAGCGGCGCGTTGACGAGGAAGGCGAGTGGACCCACCGCCCACAGCAGCCGCGGCAGCGCGATGCCGAGGAAGCTGCGCACCAGAGCGGGGTCGAAGTGCGTGCCAGCGCAGCGCGTCAGCTCGGCTCGGGCAGCGAGCACCGTGCGGGCCGCCTTGTAGGAGCGGGCCGCCGTCATGGTCTCGAAGGCATCGACCAGCGTGATCACGCGGCCGGCGAGCGAGATCTGCTCGCCGACCAGCCCCATCGGGTAGCCCGTGCCGTCGTACCGCTCGTGGTGCTGGATGATGCCGGGGTACCAGGGCCCCAGCCAGTCGGCGAGCGGGCGGGCCAGCCGTGCGCCCACTGCCGGGTGCGAGCGGACGACCTGCCACTCGGAGTCGTCCAGCGTGCCCGGCTTGTTGAGGATGCCGGCGCTGACCTCGAGCTTGCCGATGTCGTGGATCAGCGCCGCCCACCGCATCCGCGCGCAGTCGGGCTCGTCCAGGCCCAGCTCCTGGGTGAGCAGGTCGCAGAACAGTCGCACGCGCTCGCTGTGGCCCCGCGTCCGCTTGTCGTGGTGGCTGAGCGCGGTGACGAGGGCGAGCATCGTCACGGCGGCCTCGTGGGCGCTGGTGTCGTCCCCGTCCAGGAAGTGGCGGATCTCCACCGCGCTCGTCGAGCGGCGCACGACGGCGAGCCGACTCGGCGCGCGGTCGGGGAACACCATGGTCATGCGCAGCAGCAGCGCCAAGGGTGTCAGGCGGATCGTGAGCCGCGACGCCAGCAGGCTCACGCCCACCGCGGTCGACATGGCGAGCACGATGACCCAGAGGGGGTCGGCGTGCCCCGCGAGCGCAGCCCGCACCGCCCGAGCCGCCACCCACCCGACGCCTAACGGGATGCCGTACTGGACGGCGCGCACGAGCGCCGACAGCACGGGCCGACGGCGCCAGACGCCGTCCTGCCTGCCAGCCACGAGCTCTCCTCGCCCCACGGGTGCCTCAACCGAGAGGAGCCAGCTGCTGGACTCCGTGTCACCCCCTCGACGGCACCGCAGGGCCGCTTGAGCGTCGGGCCCGGTGCCTCCACCGAACGGAGCAGCGCCTCAGGTGGCGGCGGGGCTGGCGGGGCTCCCGCCGTGGTGCTCGTCGTCGTCGGTGAGGTCGACCCGGCACCAGCGCTCGACGAGCCAGCCGACGACCCACAGCACCACCGCGGTGAGCAGGCTCACGATCGCGCGCACGAGCACGGCACGTCGGGACGCGACGTCGGCGGTGGGCAACAGCGCCAGCACCTGGGCGGCGTACCAGCCGCCGAGCAGCGCGCCGGAGTACTGCGAGGCCTTGGCGAGCACCACCGTGCGCGCCGCCCGCAGCGGGTCGAGCGGGCGCTCACGGCGCCCCTTGGTCCACTGCCGCACCGGCCAACCGAGCGCGAGGACGACGGCGGCGAGCACCAGCATCACGATCGCAGCGGTCCACGGCACCATCGGCAGCTCGCCGCCGTTGGTCACCCACAGCCGCAGGCCGACCCAACCCACGACGGTGATCGCACCCGCCACGGCGAGCAGGCGCAGGGTGGGGGTGGGCCTCATCGCAGCGGCCCGACGTCGGCTGGTTCGAGATCGGCTCGGTCGGGCGCGGCCTCGGCGAGCTCGCGCACCAGGCGGACGGCGCCCCCCGGCGTCCGCAGCAGGGCGTCGGGCTGCACCTGCGACCACGGCACGAGGACGAACGCGCGCTCGTGCGCGCGGGGGTGGGGCAGCGTCAGGCGCGGGTCGTCGCTGACCACCTCGGTGCCGGTCTGGACGACGCCGTAGCTGATGAGGTCGAGGTCGAGCGTGCGTGGGCCCCAGCGCTCCAGGCGCACGCGCCCGAACTGCGCCTCGACGCGGTTCAGCACCGCGAGCAGCTCATCGGGCGCCAGCCCGGTGCGCACGAGGGCCACGGCGTTGAGGTAGTCGGGCTGGTCGCTGCCGCCCACCGGCCGGGTCGTCGCCACGGGCGACACCGCGTCGACGGCCACACCGTCGACGACGTCCAGCGCGTCGAGCGCGCCGCGCAGGGCCGCCTCGCGCTCGCCGAGGTTGGCGCCGAGCGCCACCACCGCCACCGTGGCGGGTGCGTCGGCGGGGATCACGCGCGCCACCGGCGGATCCGCACCTGCACGTCGTCGAACGGCACCTCCACCGGCGCCTGCGGCTTGTGCACCGTGACGTCGGCTGCCACCACGGGCTCGGGCGCGAGCGCGACGGCGGCGATGCGCTCGGCGAGCGTCTCGACCAGCTGCACCGGCTCGCCGCGCACGACGTCGACCACCTGCTCGGCGAGCACGCCGTAGTGCACGGTGGCGGTGAGGTCGTCAGCGGCTGCGGCCGCGCGGGTGTCGAGGTGCAGCACGACGTCGACGACGAAGGTCTGGCCGAGCTGCTGCTCGTGCTCCAGCACGCCGTGGCGCCCGCGGGCGCGCAGCCCGACGAGGGCGATCTGGTCGAGCGGTCGCCCGTCGGCGTCCAGCACGGGCGAGGTCACGAGGCGCTACCGCCCGGCCCGAGCGGCTCGGCGGCCGCCCGGCTCGCCGCGACGACGCGCACGGCGTCGGCGCTGGGCCGCACCTCGTGCACGCGCACGCACCACGCTCCCGCCTGTGCGGCCAGCACGGTGGTGGCGACGGTGGCGGCCTCGCGCTCCTCCACCGGCCGAGGCGATCCGTCGGCGCCTGCCAGCAACGAGCCCAGGAACCGCTTGCGCGAGGCACCGACCAGCAGCGGCCGGCCGAGCGCGTGCAGCTCGTCGAGCCGGCCGAGCAGCGCCCAGTTGTGGTCAGCGTCCTTGGCAAAGCCCAGGCCGGGGTCGAGCACCAGCTGCTCGACGTCGACCCCCGCGGCCACCAGTGCGTCGACGCGCCCGCGCAGCTCGGTGACCACGTCGGTGACGACGTCGTCGTAGTGGGCCAGGGCGTTCATGGTCTGCGACGGTCCGCGCCAGTGCATCACGACGAACGGCGCGCGGGAGGCGGCGGCCACGTCGGCCATGCCGGCGTCGGCGAGCCCGCCGCTGACGTCGTTCAGCACCACCGCTCCGGCGCCCAGCGCCGCCTCGGCCACGCCCGCGCGCATGGTGTCGATGCTCACGCTCACACCCTCGGCCGCCAGCGCCCGCACCACGGGCAGCACCCGGCGCAGCTCCTCCTCGGCCGACGGCCGCTGCGCCCCGGGCCGGGTCGACTCGCCGCCCACGTCCACGACGTCCGCGCCGTCAGCGACCAGCTCCAGCCCGTGGCGCACGGCGGCGTCGGGATCGAGCCAGCGGCCGCCGTCGCTGAAGGAGTCGGGCGTCACGTTGACCACGCCCATGACGAGGCACCGCTCGGTGGCGGTCCGTTCCAGGGACGCAGGCAGGCCGAGCACCCGTGTCGACACCGTCGCCATCACGTCAGCTCCGGCCGCGCAGCAGGCTCATCGCCTCGGCGCGCGTGGCGGCGTCCCGCAGCTGCCCGCGCACCGCGCTGGTGATCGTGGTCGTGCCCGGACGCCGCACGCCGCGCATCGCCATGCACAGGTGCTCGGCCTCGATGACGACGAGGACGCCGCGCGGCGACAGGTGCTCGACCAGCGCGTCAGCGATGTCGCTGGTCATCCGCTCCTGGATCTGGGGGCGCCGGGCGTAGACGTCGACCAGCCGCGCCAGCTTCGACAGCCCGGTGACCCGGCCGTCGGGGTTGGGGATGTAGCCGACGTGCGCGACGCCGTGGAACGGCAGCAGGTGGTGCTCGCACATCGAGTACATGTCGATGTCGCGCACCATGACGAGCTCGTCGTGACCGATCTCGAACGTCGTCGTGAGCACGTCGGCGGGCGACTGGCCGATGCCGGCGTAGATCTCGGTGAACGAGCGCGCGACCCGCTCGGGGGTGCCGCGCAGGCCGTCGCGCTCAGGGTCCTCACCGATCGCGAGCAGCAGCTCGCGCACGGCGGCAGCAGCCCGCTCCTGGTCGACCACGACCACTCCGCCGGTCAGGCGCCGGGGTCGACGGTGCCGCCTTCGGGCACCTCGACGACGGCAGCCGGCGGCCGCTCGCGCTCGTCCTGGGGGGCGTGGCCGTTGCTGGCTGCACGCTCTGCGGGCGTCTTCACGGGAGGCAGGTCGCTGATCGGGCGCCGCTCGCTCGACAGCCACACCGGCCGCTCGGGCGCCTTGCGGACGTTCTGGAAGATCTCGAGCAGCTCGGGGCCACCGAGGGTCTCCTTGTCGAACAGCTGCAGGACGAGCTCGTCGAGCACGTCGCGGTTGTCGACCAGCACCTGCCAGGCCTCGTCGTGCGCGGCCTCGATCAGCCGGCGCACCTCCTCGTCGACGATGCCCGCGACCTCCTCGGAGTAGTCGCGGCCGTGGCCCATGTCGCGGCCCATGAAGACCTCGCCGCTCTCGTTGCCCAGCTTGATGGCGCCGATGCGCTCGCTCATGCCGAACTGCGTGACCATGCGACGAGCCAGGCCGGTGGCCTTCTCGATGTCGTTCGAGGCACCGGTGGTGGGGTCGTGGAAGACGAGCTCCTCGGCGACGCGGCCACCCAGGGCGTACGCCAGCTGGTCGAGCAGCTCGTTGCGCGTCGTGGAGTACTTGTCGTCGACCGGGAGCACCATCGTGTAGCCCAGCGCCCGGCCGCGCGGCAGGATCGTGATCTTGGTGACCGGGTCGGTGTTGTTCAGCGCCGCCGCCACCAGCGCGTGACCACCCTCGTGGTACGCGGTGATCTTCTTCTCCTTCTCGTTCATCACCCGGCTGCGCTTCTGCGGACCGGCGACCACGCGGTCGATCGCCTCGTCGAGCGCGGCGTCGTCGATGAACTTGGCGTTGCTGCGGGCCGTGAGCAGCGCGGCCTCGTTGAGCACGTTGGCGAGGTCGGCGC
This sequence comes from Angustibacter sp. Root456, assembly GCF_001426435.1. NCBI lineage: Bacteria > Bacillati > Actinomycetota > Actinomycetes > Kineosporiales > Kineosporiaceae > Angustibacter > Angustibacter sp. Root456. Next base: position 392,995 of record NZ_LMER01000015.1, read on the forward strand.
CGGTGAAGCCGGGGGTGCGACGGGCGATGACCTCCAGGTCGACGTTCGGGCCCATCGGCTTGCCCTTGGAGTGCACCTTCAGGATGTGCTCGCGGCCGGCCTTGTCGGGGGCGTCGACCGAGACCTGCCGGTCGAAGCGGCCCGGGCGCAGCAGCGCCGGGTCGAGGATGTCGGGGCGGTTGGTGGCCGCGATGAGGATGACGTTGGTCTTGACGTCGAAGCCGTCCATCTCGACGAGCAGCTGGTTGAGCGTCTGCTCGCGCTCGTCGTGACCGCCACCCATGCCGGCGCCGCGGTGGCGGCCGACGGCGTCGATCTCGTCGACGAAGATGATCGCGGGCGCGTTGGCCTTGGCCTGCTCGAACAGGTCGCGCACGCGGCTGGCGCCGACACCGACGAACATCTCGACGAAGTCCGAGCCGGAGATGCTGAAGAAGGGGACGCCGGCCTCGCCGGCCACCGCACGGGCCAGCAGGGTCTTGCCGGTGCCGGGCTGGCCGTAGAGCAGGACGCCCTTGGGGATCTTGGCGCCGACGGCCTGGAACTTGGCCGGCTCGGCCAGGAACTCCTTGATCTCCTGCAGCTCCTCGACGGCCTCGTCGACGCCCGCGACGTCGGCGAAGGTGACCTTGGGGGCTTCCTTGCTCACCATCTTGGCCCGCGACTTGCCGAAGCTCATGACGCGGTTACCGCCGCCCTGGGCCTGGCTCATGAGGAACCAGAACAGGCCGAGGATGATCAGGATCGGCAGCACCGACACCAGCAGCGACGAGACCCAGCTCGGCTGCGGGTTGTTGTCGTTGAAGCCGCCGGGCAGCTTGCCGGAGTCGGCGGCGGCGTTGACCACCGAGACGACCTGGTCGCCGCGCGGGGTGATGTAGAACGCCTGGACGTGCGTGGCGTTCTTGACGCCGTCACCGGTGAACGACTCGCCCTTGCGCAGCGTGAGGTCGATGCGCTGGTCGCCGTCGACGAGCTTGACCTTGTCGACCTTGCCCTGCTCGATGAGCTGCAGCGCCGAGCTGGTGTCGATGCGCTGGAAGGACTCACCGATCGAGCCCAGCCGCAGCACGGACAGTCCGATGAGCACGATGAGCACGACCCAGATGAACGGGCCCCGAAGGATGCGCTTGAAATCCATGGTCACGGGGCTCGCGGCGCCCCATCCTCCTGCTCGGTCGACGCCTCCTGGCGTGCTGGTGTGTGCTGCTGGTGTGCTGGCTCACGTGACGGTCACGCCGTGACGGTCAGGCAGTGAGACGGTACACCGGCACAACGTCCGGCTGCCCCCGCGTGTTCCGGTCAGACGTTGTTCAGGTCCTGGTCAGGAGTAGACGTGGGGGGCGAGCGTGCCGACGCAGCGCAGGTTGCGGTAGCGCTGGTCGTAGTCGAGGCCGTAGCCGACAACGAACTCCGGGGCGATGTCGAACCCGACGTACTTGACGTCGACCTCCACCTTCGCCGCCTCGGGCTTGCGCAGCAGCGTGCAGATCTCGACGGACTCCGGCTTGCGCGAGCGTAGGTTCGACACCAGCCACGACAGGGTCAGGCCGGAGTCGACGATGTCCTCGACGATGAGCACGTTGCGGCCGGTGATGTCGCCGTCGAGGTCCTTGAGGATGCGCACGACGCCGGACGACCGGGTGCCCGAGCCGTACGACGACACCGCCATCCAGTCCATCTCCGCCGGGTGGTGCAGCGCGCGGGCGAGGTCGGCCATCACCATGACGGCCCCCTTGAGCACCCCCACCAGCAGCAGGTCACGACCGGCGTAGTCGGCGTCGATCTGCTCGGCCAGCTCGGCCAGCCGAGCGAGGATGCGCTCCTCCGGGATCAGCACTTGGGCCAGGTCGTCCGCCATGTCGGTGTGGTCCACGAGGAGCAGCCTGCCACATCGGCGCAGGGCCCGGACGCCGCCCGGCAGCGCCACCGGCCCCTGCCCCTTCCAGCGCGTAAGGAGCGCGTCGACCGCCTCCACGTGACGTGCCGAGAGCCGGCCGGGCGGGCAGCCGGCGCGGGCGGCCAGCAGCCGCAGCACCCGGCGCCGCACGGCGGGTGCGAGGGCGGCGAGCTGCGCGACATCGACGCCCGGGGCGCGGCTGCGGGCGTCCAGGCGCTGCAGGTGGTCGGCGGCGAGCGCGTCCAGGGCGTCGGCGTCGTCGCGAGCCAGGGCAGCCGTGCGGGCCAGGGCCGCGGTGACACCGGGGCCGAGCGTCTGCTCGAGCTGGGGCAGCAGGCGGCGTGCGCGCACGCGCAGGTAGCGCTCGTCGGCGTTGTGGGGGTCGTCCCAGGGGGTGAGGTCGAGCGCCTCGCACGCCTGGCGGGTCGTCGTCCGGGCGACGTCGAGCAGCGGGCGGCGCAAGGGGCCGCGGCGCTCGGCCATGCCCGCCAGCGAACGGGTGCCCGAACCGCGCACGAGTCCCAGCAGGACGGTCTCGGCCTGGTCGTCGCGGGTGTGGCCGAGCAGCACGACGTCGGCGCCCTGGCGCGCGGCAGCCTGCTCGAGCGCGGCGTACCGGGCGGTCCGCGCGGCCGCCTCGGGGCCGGTGCCGTCGTCCGGGACGACGACCCGCACCACCTCGACCGGGTCGAGTCCCAACTCGCGGCAGGTGCGCGCGGCCCGCTCGGCCAGCGCGGCGGAGCCGGGCTGCAGGCCGTGGTCGACGACGACGGCCCCGACCGTGAGCCCGGCACGCGGCGCCACGAAGGCCGTGGCCGCGGCCAGCGCGAGCGAGTCGGCGCCGCCGCTCACCGCCACGAGCACGTGGCGGCCGGCCGGGACGTCGGCGAGCGCCGTCCGGACGGCGACGCGCACCGCCGCCACGGCGGGGTCCGGACCGGTCACGCACTCAGCCTAGGTGTGGCGCGGGGGCACCCTGCTGCATTCGCGCGTGACGACTGGGTGCCCCAGCTGCCATAGGTTGGCGACGGGGTGCCACCGCGCCAAACAGCGGGAGAGGTCGGGTCAGGGGTGGACGCGGCGCACCCAGGCCCGCGGGTCGGCGATCTCCTGCGGCGTGGGGAGGGTCTCGGGCGAGGTCCACACGGCGTTGAAGCCGTCCATGCCCACCTCCGCCACCACGCCGCGCACGAACGCCGCACCGTCGCGGTACTGGCGCATCTTGTCCTCCAGCCCGAGCAGCCGGCGGATCATCCGGTCGAAGGGGTCGACACCCGCGCGGCGCGCGGTGAAGCGCGCCCGGATCGTCGCGACGCTGGGCACCACCTCCGGGCCCACCTCGTCCATCACGACGTCGGCGTGCCCCTCGAGCAGCGACATCACGGCCGCGACGCCGCGCAGGCGCTCGCGCTGCTCGGGCGAGGCGAACAGGTCGATGAGCGAGCCACCCTCGCCGCGCAGCACCTCGGGCAGCCGGCGCGCGGCGTCCTCGAGCGTGGTGATCAGCTGGGCGGGGTCGGGCGCGAGGTCGCCGGCCAGCGACGTCGCCTGCGCCAGCAGGTGCTCGCGCAGCCACGGGACGGCGGTGAACTGCACGCGGTGGGTCTCCTCGTGCAGGCACACCCACAGCCGGAAGTCGTGCGGGTCGACCCCCATCTCACGCTCGACGTGCACGAGGTTCGGCGCCACGAGCAGCAGCCGGGGCGTCCCGCCGGGCGCGAGGTCGTACTGCCCGAGCACCTTGCTCGACAGGAACGCCAGCAGGCCGCCGGCCTCGGCGCCCGTCACCTTGCCGCCGAGCGCGGCGACGACGTTCGTGCTGTTGAGGTGCCGGCGGCTCGCGAGCTTGTCGACCACCGGCAGGAGCATGGCGCGCAGCGTCTGCAGGTTGGCCTCGACCCAGCGCGGCCGGTCGACGACCAGGACGACGGGTTCGGCGTCCGCGGTCTGCAGGCCGGTGATCCGGGCGACGTGCGGGCGGGCCGCGACGGCGGCGTCGCGCACCTCGCGCACCACGTCGGTGGCCTCGCTGGCACTCACCTGCGGGCCGGGACGGGCCAGCCGCCGGGCCGTGGCCGCGGCCAGGTCCCAGTCGACGAGTCGGTCGAGCAGCTCCTCGCTCATCGCCACATCCTCACCCGGTAGCAGGGGCCCCGCGACTCGTAGCCGGGCTCAGCGGCAGCCGCACGCGGTCAAGGCGACCGCCGCCTTGTCGAACGCGTCGCGGGCCGCCAACGTGCCCGTGGGCGGGACGTCGTCGGCCATGAACACGAGCACGAGGGCCCGCCCGTCGGCGTCGACGGTGAGACCCGCCAGCGCGCTGACGCCGGTGAGCGTGCCGGTCTTGGCGCGCACCAGACCCGCGGCGCGGTGCGTGCTGACGCCGGTGAACCGGTGCGCGAGCGTGCCCGAGAAGCCGGAGACGGGCAGGCCGACCAGGATCGGCCGCAGCCGAGGGTCCTTGTCACCGGCCGCCAGCACCAGCAGGTCGGCGATCACCCGTGCGGGCACCAGGCTGCCGTGGCCGAGCCCGCTGCCGTCGACGATGCGAGCGGTGCCGACGTCGATGCCCAGACCCCGGACGGCGTCCAGCACGGCGAGCGCCGAGTCCTCGAAGGTCGCCGGCCGCTGCATCGCGCGGGCGGTCAGCCGGGCCAGCACCTCAGCCAGCAGGTTGTCGCTGTCGGTGAGCGCGAGCTCGGTGATGCTGGCGACGGGCGCTGACCGCACCTCGCCGAGCACCCGGGCGTCGACCGTGGCGCGCGAGCGCGCGAGCGTCCCGGTGACGGTGACTCCCTGCCGGCGCAGCGCCTGCACGAAGGCCGCGGCTGTCGCCTTCGACGGGTCCCCGGCGCCGGGGTGACCGGTGTGCGGCCGGTCGCGAGCGAGCCCGAGCGCCGTGACGTGGCCGACGTAGCCGTGAGTGAGGTCTGAGGGGTCCCAGGTGGGGCTCACCGCGCGGCCCTCGAAGAGGCTGTCGTCGTACCGCACCGCGACCTCGTGGCGGCCCTCGCCGCTCAGCGCCGAGGCCACCTGGGCAGCCAGCGTCGCCAGGCCGGCGTGTCCGACGGTCTGCTCCGGCTGAGACTCCCCCCTGCCGAGCAGCACGTCACCGCCGCCGACGAGCACCACCTCGTCGGGGGTGACGCCCTGCACCACCCGGGTCGCGAGCGTGGTGTCACCGCCCACCGTCGTCAGCGCGGCGGCAGCGGTGAGCAGCTTGGTGGTGGACGCCGGAACGTGGCCGCGGTCGACGTCGCGGCCCAGCAGCAGCTCGCCAGACCGGGCGTCGACGACGGCGGCCGAGACGTTCGGGCCGAGCGCCGGGTTGTCGAGCAACGGGCCGAGCACGCGCCCGAGTCCCGCGCTGGACGGCGCGGGGGCCTGGTCGGACAGCGCCGGCAGCACGGGCTGCGCCGTCTGCGGGGCCGGGTCGCTGGGGGTCGGGCGCGCGGTGGCGGGAGCGGCAGGCGGCGCGGTGGTGAGGACCCCCGGGACGACGTCGAGGGCGTCGGCGGTGGCGTACCCCGCGAGCCCCAGCACGACGAGAGCGCCTGCGACCCACTGGCCGGTGCGCGGTGCACGGCTGCGCATCGACCCCCCTTGGGCGTGCCTGGCCCGGGTGCGGGACACTGGCGAAGGTCACGCGCGATGCGCACCCCTTGAGCGGTGCGGCAACCGCGCGCGACCGCGATCACTGACACGGCGACCATAGCCGTCGCACCGACCACCAGCGGAAGAGGGACCAGGCTGTGGAGTTCGACGTCACGATCGAGATCCCCAAGGGACAGCGCAACAAGTACGAGGTCGACCACGAGACCGGTCGCATCCGCCTCGACCGCATGCTGTTCACCTCGACGCGCTACCCGGCCGACTACGGCTACGTCGAGGGCACGCTCGGTGAGGACGGCGACCCGCTCGACGCGCTGGTGCTGCTCGAGGAGCCGACCTTCCCCGGCTGTCTCATCCGGGCGCGCACGATCGGCCTGTTCCACATGCGCGACGAGGCCGGCGGCGACGACAAGCTGCTCTGCGTGCCGGCCGGCGACCCGCGGCTGAGCCACATCCAGGACCTCGACGACGTGTCGGAGTTCGACCGCCTCGAGATCCAGCACTTCTTCGAAACCTACAAGGACCTCGAGCCCGGCAAGTCGGTCGAGGGAGCTCACTGGGCCGGCCGGGCCGAGGCCGAGGCCGAGGTCACGGCGTCGTACGAGCGCGCCAAGTCCGCGCCGCCGCACGCCAAGGTGCAGACGACGCCCGGCGCCGAGGCACCGCACGCCTGAGGCACCCCGCCTGGGCGGGATCAGGTCAGGGACGGCCGGCGAAGGGCATCATGCCCGAGCGCCAGATGCTGGCGACGCGGACCTGCGCGCCCGTGTACGGCGCCTCGACCATCTGCCCGCCGCCGATGTAGATGCCGACGTGGTGGATCGTCGAGGGGTCGGATCCGTAGCCGTAGAAGATGAGGTCACCCGGCCGCAGCGAGCTGTACGAGACGTGCCGGGTGACGTCGTACTGCATCCGCGAGGAGTGCGGCAGGCTCACGCCACCTCGCTGCCAGGCGCGCAGCGTGAGGCCGGAGCAGTCGTACGTCGACGGCCCGTCGGCGCCCCACTCGTAGTCCTTGCCCAGCTGGCTGCGAGCCCAGTTCGCCGCCGCCTGGCCCGCGGACGACGAACCCTGCGCCGTCCCTCCGGAGCCACCCGTCGACGTCCCGCCGCCGGAGCCACCACCCGAGCCACCGGACGAGCCACCTGAGCCACCGGACGAGCCACCCGAGCCACCCGACGCCGAACCGCTCCCGCCCGACGACCCACCGGACGACGATCCGCCGCCACCCGACGACCCCTGGTTCGCCTTCTCGCGCTCGCGGCGTCGGCGCTCGGCCTCAGCCCGCTGCTCGGCGGCCCGGCGATCGGCCGCCGCCTGCTCCGCGGCCGCCTTCGCGGCGGCCTTCGCGGCGGCCTCGGCGGCGCGCTTGGCCGCCGCCGCTCGTGCCTGCTCGGCGCGCCGCCGGCGCTCGGCGGCGATGCCGTCCTGCCGCTCGGTCTCCAGGCGCACCGACGTCTGGCGCAGCGACGCGAGCTGGGTGATCATCCGTGAGCGCTCGGCGGCGATCGTGCCGGCCTCGGCCTGCGCCGCGGACGCCTTGGCCTCGGCGTTCTGCCGCGCCTGCTCCAGCCGGGCGGCCGCCGCCTGCTGCTGGGCGAGGGCTGCCGCCGCCTGCCGCTGCATCACACCCGCGACGACGCGGCTAGCCCGCGCGCGCTCGAAGGTCTGCTCGATCACCGTGTTGGCGATCCGGTAGCTCGCGGCCGAGTTGAGCAGCTCGGCGGGGGTGCTGGCACCCATGAGCACCTCGAGGCCGCCGAGGCCCTGACCGTCGTAGTAGGAGTCGACGGCGAGCTGCCCGACGTCGTCCTGCGCCTGCTCGGCCGCGGCCACCGCCGCCCGGGCGGACGCCGCAGCGGCGTTCGCGGCCTGGGTGCGCTGCTGCAGCTCGACCTGCGCCGCGTCGTACGCCTCGGCCGCGATCTGCACCTGCGTCTGCAACGCCTCCAGGCGCGACGACGCCACGGCCAGCGAGGCCTCGAGCCCCGACACCGTGGCCGCGGCGTCGGTGACGGCTCGCTTCGCGCCGGCGACCTGGTCGGCGCTCGGGTAGACGGGGTCGGCGGTTGCCGTCGGAGCCGAGATGGCGACGACACCGGCCGCCGCGACCACAGCGCTCACCGCGAGTGCGACCGGACGGCGCACGCGGAAGCGGAGTCGAGCGCGCATGAGGACCCTTCGTCGAGCTACGAGCCGTACTTGAGTGCGCACAGTGCAACGCACGCTCGACCGAGGGTAGGCGATTCTCGCCTCAGATGGAACACCAGTCACACAGGTCCCGAGACAGTGTTGCGGCGCCGGGCCCTGGTCGGCCACTCGACACGCCGAACTACACCGATGTGTTTTTGCTGGTGCGTTTCGCTGAGGTGTCAGTCGACGCCGGGCGGCGACCACACGTACGGGCGCGTCCAGTCGACCTGCACGAGGCCGAGTCGTTCGAGGATCGGCCGGCTGTCGGGTGAGGCGTCGACCTGCAGGTAGGGCACGCCGGCCTCGGCGGCGTGCTGGGCGCGCAGCCGCACGAGCGAGCGGTAGATCCCCCGCCCCCGCCAGTCGGCCACGGTGGCACCGCCCCACAGCCCGGCGAAGTGGCTGAGCGGCGCGGCGCCGGGCTCGGCACCGGGGCGCATCTCGAGGCGGGCCGCGCTGAGCACGCGGCGCGCGTCGTCGTCCGTCTCGACGACGTAGAGGCGCACCCCGCGCGGGTCGGCGCGCTTGTCGTGCACCAGGCGCTCGGCGTAGCCGGGGATCGGCTCGCCCCACACCTCGGTGTGCAGGTCGGCGATGCGGCGCGCGTCGTCGTCCAGGGTCTCGTCGCCCACCTCGCGCAGGAGTGCTCCCGCAGGGACCTGCGTGCCCTCGGTGGCTCGCAGCACGTCGTCGGTCGAGCCGATCACGAGCGCCTCGACGTCGTCAGGCTCGAAGCCGGCCGCCTCGAGCCGGGCGCCGAGGTCGGCGGGACGGTCGTGGCCGTACACCTTCCACTCGAAGCGGCGGCCGCGGCCGCCGTCGAGGGCGGCGAAGAACTCCACCTGCTCGCGGATCGCCGCGTCGGCCGTCGTCTCGTCGAGGCCGACGGCGGTGACGAACCCCTGGTCGGCGGCGTAGAGCGTGCGCAGCACCCCGCCGACGCGTTCGGTGGTCTCGCCGTCGCGCGCGTGGGTGCCGGAGCGCTCCTGCTCGTCGTAGCGGGCGAGCAGCGCGGCGGGGTCGAGCGTCACGAGCCGAGGTCCTTCAACGCGTTCTGGATCCCCCGGTGGATGGTCGGGTACGCGTACGGCATGTCGATCATCTGCTGCACCGGCACCTGCGCCGACACGGCGAGGGCCAGGAAGCCGAGCACCTCGCCACCGGTCGGGCCGGCCGAGGTGGCGCCCACGAGCACGCCGCGATCGGCGTCCTCGACCACCGAGATGAAGCCCGCCCCTCCAGGCCCGTGGATCCAGCCGCGCGTGGTCGTGGCGACGTCCACCGAGCCGACGCGCACGTTCGAGAACCGCTCGCGCGCTTGGGCTTCGGTGAGTCCGACCGCCCCGATCTCGGGGTCGGTGAACGTGACCCGCGGGATCGCGTCGTAGCTGGCCGCAGGGCCGCCCTGACCCAGCACGTCGCGCACCACGACGTCGGCCTCGTACATCGACATGTGCGTGAAGGCGCCGTGGCCGACGATGTCGCCGAGGGCCCAGACGCCGTCGGTGACGCGCCCCCACTCGTCGACCGGCACCGCGCGGGCGTCGGGGTCGACACCGACCGTGTGCAACCCGGCGGCGCGCACGTCGACCCGGCGACCGCTGGCCACGAGCAGCCGGTCGGCCGTGAGCTCGCTGCCGTCGTCGAGTCGCAGCCGTACTGCGCCGCCGGTGCCGTGGGCCTCGACGTGCGTGGCGCCCACGCCGGTGCGGACGTCGATGCCGTCGTCGCGCAGCGCCTGCTCGACCAGCTCACTCGCGCGTGGCTCCTCGACGGCGAGCAGCCGCGGCGCCTTCTCGACCACCGTCACGCGCACCCCGAAACGCGCCGCCACCTGGGCGAGCTCGCAGCCGATCGCGCCCCCTCCGAGCACCACGAGCGAGTCCGGCAGCTCGCGCGCCTCGACGAAGCCGTGGTTGGTCCAGTAGTCGACGTCACCGATGCCCTCGATCGGCGGGACGGCCGGCGTGGTGCCGGTGGCCACGACCACTGCCTTGCGGGCGACGTACTCGGTGCCTTCGACGCTCACGACCAGGCCGCCGTCGTCCTGGCGCCGCTCGATGCTGCCGTGGCCGCGCACGAAACGAGCGCCCTTGCCCTGCAAGCGCTCGACGGCCACGGTGTCGTCCCAGTCGTCGGTGGCCTCGTCGCGGATGCGGTCGGCGACGAGCTGCCAGCGCGGCTTGATGTCGCCGACGTCGCCCGCGACCTCGCGCGCACGGGCGGCCTCGGCCAGCGCGTTCGCCGCGCGGATCATCATCTTCGACGGGATGCAGCCCCAGTACGGGCACTCGCCGCCGACGAGCCCGCGGTCGACGGCGATGACGTCGAGCCCGGCCTCAGCGAGCCGGCCCGCGACGTCCTCACCGCCCGGGCCGAGGCCGATGACGATGACGTCGGCACTGCGCTGGTCGCTCATGCGGCGATCTTGCCACCGCGGCCCTTCTCGCAGACACCTGAATACCCGCGGTTCGGGTCAGCTCGGCAGGGGCTCGAAGCGGGCGGTGAAGTGCCGCAAGGCCGGCGGTTCGTCGACGATGCGGTACCCCGGCAGGTCGTCCGCCGTGCGCACCACGCGCTCGCACACCTCGATGACGTAGTCGATGTGGCTCTGGGTGTAGGTGCGTCGCGGGATCGCCAGCCGCACGAGGTCGAGGGACGCCGCACGCTCCGAGCCGTCCGGCTGGCGGCCGAACATCACGGTGCCGATCTCGCAGCTGCGCACGCCGCCCACTTCGTACAGGGCGACGGCGAGCGACTGCCCGGGGTACTGCAGCGGGTCCAGGTGGGGCAGCAGGGCCCGCGCGTCGAGGTACACCGCGTGCCCACCCGTCGGCTGCAGCACCGGCATGCCCACCTTGCGCAGCGCCTCGCCGAGGTAGGCGGTGGAGGCGATCCGGTAGCGCAGGTAGTCGTGGTCGACCACCTCCGTGAGCCCCTGCGCGAGCGCCTCGAGGTCGCGGCCCGCCAGCCCGCCGTACGTCGGGAAGCCCTCGGTGAGGATCAGGACGTTGCGGCACCGGGCGGCCAGGTCGTCATCGTCCATGGCGAGCCAGCCGCCGATGTTGCCCATCGGGTCCTTCTTCGCGCTCATCGTCATGCCGTCGGCGAGCGCGGCGATGTCGCGCACGATGTCGACGACGGCGCGGCCCTCTTGGCCCGGCTCGCGCTCGCGGATGAACCACGCGTTCTCGGCGAAGCGGCACGCGTCGAGGAACAGCCTCTTGCCGTAGCGGTCGCAGACCTCGCGCACCGCCCGCAGGTTGGCCAGTGACACCGGCTGGCCGCCACCGCTGTTGTTGGTGATGGTCACGAACACCACGGGGACGTCGTCGGCGCGCTCGGCGAGCAACGCCTCGAGCGCGTCGACGTCCAGGTTGCCCTTGAAGGGGTGCAGCGACTGCGGGTCGCGGCCCTCGGGGATCACCAGGTCCACCGCCGTCGCGCCGGTGGCCTCGACGTTCGCGCGCGTGGTGTCGAAGTGCGTGTTGTTCGGGACGACGAGTCCGGGCCCGCCGAGGACGCCGAACAGGATCTTCTCCGCCGCGCGCCCCTGGTGGGTCGGGATCACGTGCTCGAAGGGGAAGAGCTCACGGACGGCGTCGCGGAACCGGTAGTACGACGGCGATCCGGCGTACGACTCGTCGCCGTGCTGGATGGCGGCCCACTGGTCGCGGCTCATCGCGCCCGTGCCGGAGTCGGTGAGCAGGTCGATGAGGACGTCCTCGGCGCGCACCTGGAACAGGTTGTAGCCGGCGTCGCGGACGGCGCTCCGGCGCTGCTCCGGCGTGGTCAGCCGCAGGGGCTCGACGGAGTGGATGCGGAACGGCTCGATGATGGTGCTGAACGCCTCGGTGGTCATGACCACGATGGTGCTGGCCGCGACGTCCCGGTGACATGGCGCGCGCAACGTGTTGGAGCGGGGCGAGCTGTCGAACGTGAGCCGTTGCCGCGCAGCGGGTTACGACTGCGACGAAGGCTCACGGCGAGCGGGCGTGACGCTGTCGAGGCAGCGCTGGATGGTCGCCACCACCGCACCCACCAGTGCGAGGTCGTCGGGGTCGTTGGGCACGTGCGAGAACTCCTGCATGAGGTCGTCGACGGCCTCGCGGGCCGCGCGTACCGCATCGGCGTCGGGATCGAGCGAGCGGTGGTAGTGCCGCACCAGGTCGGAGAGGCGGTCGAGGGCCTCACCGGCGCGCTCGGCGAGCGGCGGTGCGAGCGGCGTCTGCGGCAGGTCGTCGCGGTAGGTGCGGGCGAGCATCTCGACGAGGTCCTCGACGAGTGCGTCGACCCGTTCGAGGCCGCGGGCGACCTTCACCTGGCGCTCGGCGGGGTACCCGCGCCACTTGGCCCGCGGGTTGCCGCGCTGGGCCTCCGCCGCCTCGTCGACCCGCAGCCGCATGCGCGACATCGACGGCGCCAGCGCGCCCAGGCGCCGCTCCCACTCCTCGCGCTCGGGGGGCTCGCCGCTGCGCAGCACGTCGGCGATCTCGTCGATGCGGTCGGCGAGCAGCCGCTCGACGCGGCGCACGGCGTCGTGGCCGGGACTGAGCCGCGTCGACGGCAGAGCCAGGCTCACGATGATGCCGATCGCGGCGCCCATGCCGGTGAAGCTGAGGTAGGCCAGGGCGTACTCGCCGGGGTGGTGGCCACCGATGGCCACGACGAGCAGCGCGACGATGGGCACGTAGCTGCTCTGGTCGCCCAGGGCCTGCCAGCCGGCCACCGCGATGCCGGTGGCGACGACCACGACCAGCGCGACCACGGTGTCGGACAGCCAGGCGTGCACGACCAGGCCGAGCGTCGCGCCGACGCCGACCGAGAGCACCGCGTGCCAGCTCTGGCGCACCGTCGAGGCGATGCTCGGGTACGTCGTGACCACGGCGCCGAGCGGCGCGTAGTAGCGGAACTTCTCGATGTCGGAGCCGGCGAAGCTGGCCGCCGCCAGCCAGGCCAGCACCGCGGCCAGCGTGGCCTTGGCGGCTAGCTGGGTGCGGGCGTGCAGGATGAAGCGGCGCACCAGTCGGCTCGCTCCCCCGGTGTCTCGCAGACGGCGCACCACCGCACGCTGCTCGGCGAGGCGACTCATCGTGATCAGTGTGGCGGCAGTCCTGCGGCTTCGCCTGTCGTGACCTCGCTGCCTGTGTAGCGTGACGGCGGACGGCGCCGACGTCCTTCGCCGCCGAGGAGGGTGTGTGGACCGGGTCGACTGGCGGATCCTCGCCGAGCTGCAGGCCGACGCGCGCCTGTCCTTCAACGCCCTGTCGCGCAACGTCAACCTGGCCGCGCCGTCGGTGGCTGAGCGGGTGCGCCGGCTCGAGGACTCCGGTGTCATCGCAGGCTACTCGGCGCGCGTCGACCCGGCGGCCGCTGGGCGTCCGGTGCGGGCCGTCGTCCGGATGCACTGCTACGGGCCCACCTGCCTGCTGCGTGACCCCGCGGTGGCCGAGTGGCCGGAGGTGCGCGACCTGTACCGGGTGACGGGCGAGGACTGCTCGGTGCTGGTGGTCGCGTGCACCGACCTGGCGGCGTTCGAGGCGCTGCTCGACCGGCTCGCGGCGTACGGGCAGCCCACGAGCAGCCTCGTGCTGGACGAGGTGGTCGCCGACCGCCCTGTCCAGCCGCCCACCTGACGCAGGTACCCGCCGTTCTCCGGTGGATCAGCGCCGAAACGGCCCGATCCGACCGGAGAACCGCGGGTATCTGCGGAAAGAGTCAGTGCAGGGCGACGGTGAGCAGGACGACGGCGTCGGCCAGCGCGCGGACGCCGTGCCGCTGTGGCGGGATGCGCACCAGCTCGCCGGCGCGCAGGTCGTGCTGCTCTCCCCCGACGACGAGCTGCACGTGGCCGGTGACGACCTGCAGCGTCGCGGCGGGCGGCGAGGCGTGCTCGTTCATCTCCGCGCCGTCGAGCAGCGCGATGAGGGTCGAGCGCATCACCGTGCTGGCCATGATCGTGCGCGCCGCCCGCCGGGCCGGCTGGTTGCGGGCATCGCGCAGCAGGCCCTCACCGACGTCGACGAGGCCGACGACTCCCTCTAGGGCCTCCTGCGCCGTCTCGTCGCCGAGCTCGTGCTCGCTGGTCATCGCACACGCTCCCATCCCCGCTTGGGCGCGGTCTGCCCGAGGCGGTCCTGTCGGCTGCGGTAGACGATGTAGGGCCGGGTGAAGTACCCGAGCGGCGCGCTGAACACGTGCACCAGCCGGGTGAACGGCCAGAGCGCGAACAGCGCGAACGCGACCAACCCGTGCAGCTGGAACGTGATCGGCGCCTCGGTCATCAGCTCGGGGTGCAACGAGAAGCGGAAGATCCCGCGGAACCAGATCGACACGCCCTCGCGGTAGTCGTAGTGCCCGAAGATGTTCGCCACCACGGTGTTCGCCAGCCCGAGCAGGATCACCGCGGCGAGGAAGACGTACATCGTCTTGTCCATCTTCGTGGTGGCCGAGAACACCGGGCCCACCGTGCGCCGTCGGTAGATCAGGATCGCCATGCCCACGACGGTGCAGAAGCCCGCGATCGTGCCGATGCTCACCGCCATGAAGTGGTACAGGCCCTCGGAGATGCCGACCGCCTCGGTCCACGACTTCGGGATGCCGAGGCCCATCACGTGGCCGCCGAGCACGAACAGGATGCCGAAGTGGAACAGCGGGCTGCCCAGGCGCAGCAGGCGCTTCTCGTACAGCTGCGAGGAACGCGTGGTCCACCCGAACTTGTCGTAGCGGTAGCGCCAGAGGTGCCCGAGGACGAAGATCGCCAGGCACACGTAGGGAAACACGACCCACAGCAGGGTGTCGACGGTGCTCACGATCGCCCTCCGAACGTCGGCATGGGGAGAGACACGGGGCCGGCGTCGGCGCCGCCACCGGCTGGCGAGCCCACCAGCTCGGGCATCGAGAACGGCGCGAGGCCGACCTCCTCGTCCGGTGGCCCTTCGGCGGCGAGCTTCAGGACGGCGTCCCGCTCGCCGCCGCGCAACGGCGGCAGCGTCGCGCACACCGACTCCACCACCGGCGCCCACGGGGAACCGCCGTCGCGCAACGAGATCCGCAGCAGCTCCAGGCCGGCTCGGTGGTCGAGCAGCAGCTGCCAGGCGGTGGCCTGGTCACCCGTGGCCCCGAACTCCAGGACGACGGCGAGGTGGTCGGGCAGCTCGTCGTCCGACAGCTCCAGACCGTGCGCCTGGTAGGCCTGCTTGAACGACAGCAGGGCCACGCCGCGCTTGCGGGTGTCGCCGGTGGAGAAGTACGTGAGGAACAGGCACGCGCGGCGACGGTGGTCGAAGGTCGCCACGTAGTCAGCAGCCAGCTCGGTGAGAGGCGTGCTCTCGAGGTGGTCCATGAAGCGCAGCAGCGGGCCCGCCACCTTCGCGGGCAGCCGGGACGCCGCGTCACGCAGCAGCGGCAGCCGTGACACCAGCTGCTCGTCGGGGTAGCCGATGAGCAGCGACGCGCTCTGCCAGGCGAGGGTGAGGTCGGTCGCTGACAGCCCCGGCGCGGGATGCGTTCGGGTCGCGGTCATGCGTGGTCCGCCCCGCCGGTGAGGCCGGCCGTGCCGCCGGGGCCGGTGGCGCCGTCCGAGCCGGCACGCGCGCCCTCGTCGGGGTCGTCCGGCCCGGAGGAGCGCGGCGGGAAGAGCCCCGTCGGGGCCCCCTTGCCGTCCCAGTTGAGCAGGTTGACGCGGCCGCGCTTGTCCGACGGAGCCGTGACCGAGTCGCTCTCCTGCCGGTTGCGCAGCATCTGGAAGTTCTCGACCGCGATCGGCGTCGGCGCGCCGGAGCCCTCGCCGAACGGGCCCGAACCGCCCATGCCGGGGCCGCCGTCGTAGTCGAGCGCGCACTCGGTGGCGAGCTCCTCGAGCGAGTGCGCCTGCTCGGCGTGGGCGGTCGGGATGACGTAGCGCTCGTCGTACTTGGCGATGGCCAGCAGGCGGTACATGTCGCGCACCTCCTGCCCCGTCATGCCGACGGCCGTGGCGATCGACTCGTCCGGCTCGCGGCCCATGTTGATGTCACGCATGTACGAGCGCATCGCAGCGAGCTTGCGCAGCACCGAGTCGACCGGCTTCACGTCACCTGCGGTGAAGAGCTCGGCGAGGTACTCGATCGGGATGCGCAGGGCGTCGATGGCGGCGAACAGGTTGCCCTTGTCCTCCGCGTCGTAGCCGGTGTCCTTGACGACGTCCACCACCGGTGACAGCGGCGGGATGTACCAGACCATGGGCATGGTGCGGTACTCCGGGTGCAGCGGCAGCGCGACCTTGTAGGTGTTGATCAGCGCCCAGATCGGCGAGCGCTGCGCGGCGTCGAGCCAGTCCCGCGGGATGCCGGCGAGCTCGGCCTCGCGGATCACCTCGGGGTCGAACGGGTCGAGGAAGACGCTGCGCTGGGCCTCGTAGAGGTCCTTGTCATCCGTGGTCGACGCCGCGTCCAGCACCTTGTCGGCGTCGTAGAGCATCAGGCCGATGTAGCGCAGCCGACCGACGCACGTCTCGGAGCAGACCGTGGGGATGCCCACCTCGATGCGCGGGAAGCAGAACGTGCACTTCTCCGCCTTGCCGGTGCGGTGGTTGAAGTAGACCTTCTTGTAGGGGCAGCCCGAGACGCACATGCGCCAGCCGCGGCAGCGGTCCTGGTCGACCAGGACGATGCCGTCCTCGCTGCGCTTGTAGATCGCGCCGCTCGGGCAGGACGCCGCGCACGACGGGTTGAGGCAGTGCTCGCAGATGCGCGGCAGGTAGAACATGAACGTCTGCTCGAACTCGAACTTCACCTTGTCGGCGATGTTCTTCAGCAGCGGGTCCTTGCTGCCGTGGGAGATCGAGCCGCCGAGGTCGTCGTCCCAGTTGGCCGACCACGAGATCTTCATGTCGTCGCCGGTGAGCAGCGACTTGGGTCGCGCGACCGGCGTGTGCTCCTGCGCCGGCGCGTTGGTGAGCGTGGCGTAGTCGTACGTCCAGGGCTCGTAGTAGTCGTCGATCGACGGCAGCTTGGGGTTGGAGAAGATGGTGAGCAGCTTCTTGAACCGGTTGCCGCCCTTGAGAGTCAGCCGCCCGCGCTTGTTGAGCGTCCAGCCGCCCTTCCACTCCTCCTGGTTCTCGTACCCGCGCGGGTAGCCCTGGCCGGGCCGCGTCTCGACGTTGTTGAACCACACGTACTCGGTGCCGCTGCGGTTGGTCCACGCCTGCTTGCAGGTGACGGAGCAGGTGTGGCACCCGATGCACTTGTCGAGGTTCATCACCATGGCCATCTGAGCCATCACGCGCATCAGTACTGCACCTCCTGGGAACGACGGCGGATGACCGTGACCTCGTCGCGCTGGTTGCCCGTCGGCCCGAGGTAGTTGAACGCGAACGCCAGCTGCGCGTACCCGCCGATGAGGTGGCTGGGTTTGATGAGCAGCCGGGTCAGCGAGTTGTGGATGCCGCCCCGCTTGCCGGACGTCTCCGAGATCGGCACGTCGATGAGGCGGTCCTGCGCGTGGTGCATGTACACCGTGCCCTCGGGCATGCGGTGCGACACGATCGCGCGGGCCACCACGACGCCGTTGCGGTTGACCGCCTCGATCCAGTCGTTGTCGCTCACGCCCACCTTCGCGGCGTCCTGCGCGCTCATCCAGATGGTCTGGCCGCCACGCGACAGCGAGAGCATGAACAGGTTGTCCTGGTACTCCGAGTGGATCGACCACTTGTTGTGCGGCGTGAGGTAGCGCACCGTCACGCCGAGCTCGCCGGTCTCGCCGATCTCCGGCTCACCGAACAGCGCGGCCATGTTGAGCGGCGGGCGGTACACGGGCAGCTGCTCGCCGAGCTCGGCCATCCAGTCGTGGTCGAGGTAGAAGTGCATGCGGCCAGTGAGCGTGTGCCACGGCTTGAGCCGCTCGACGTTGATCGTGAACGGCGAGTAGCGACGTCCGCCAGACTCCGACCCCGACCACTCGGGCGAGGTGATGACCGGCGTCGGCCGGCTCTGCGTGTCAGCGAAGGTGATCTGCTTGCCCTCGTGCTCGGCCGCGAGGTCGGCGAGCTGCACACCGGTGCGCTTCTCGAGCGTCTCGAACCCTTGTGTCGCAAGGTGTCCGTTGGTCGTGCCCGACATCGCGAGGATCGCCTCGCAGACGTGGACGTCGCGCACCAGCGACGGACGCCCCTCCCCGACCCCACCGCGCATGACGCCGTTCTTGTGCTTGAGGTACTCGACCTCGCGCTTGAGATCGAACGTCACGCCCTTGGTGGTCGCCCCGAGGGTGTCCATCAATGGCCCGAGGGCGCTCATCTTGTCGGCCACCGCGCCGTAGTCGCGCTCGACGACGACGAGCTTGGGCATGGTCACGCCGGGCACCGGCTCGCACTCGCCGGCCTTCCAGTCAGCGACCACGCCGTGCGGGGTGGCGAGCGCGTCCGGGGTGTCGTGCATGAGCGGCACCGCCACGACGTCCTTGCGGACGCCGAGGTGCTCGCGCGCGAGGGCGCTGAACTTCAGCGCGATCGTCTGCCAGGCGTCCCAGTCGGTGCGCGTCTGCCACGGCGGGGCGATCGCGGGGTTGAAGGAGTGCACGAACGGGTGCATGTCGGTGGTGTTGAGGTCGTGCTTCTCGTACCACGTGGCGGCCGGCAGGACGACGTCCGAGAAGATCGTCGTGCTGGTCATACGGAAGTCGAGTGTCAGCAGCAGGTCGAGCTTGCCCTCGGGCGCCTCGTCGTGCCAGACGACCTCCTTGGGGCGCTGCTGCGGCGAGGTCTCGTGCGCCCGCACCGACGAGTCGGTGCCCAGCAGGTGCTTCAGGAAGTACTCGTTGCCCTTGGCCGACGAGCCCAGCAGGTTCGCCCGCCAGATCGAGAGCACGCGAGGGAAGTTCTCGGGGGCGTCGGGATCCTCCACGGCGAACCGCAGGCTGCCGTCCTTGAGCTTGCCGACGACGTGGTCGGCGACGGTCGTGCCCTCAGGCACCTCGTCGGCCAGGTCGAGCGGGTTGCGGTCGAACGTCGGGTACGACGGCATCCAGCCCAGCCGGGCGGACAGCGCGAGGACGTCGGCAGTGGTCTTGCCTGCGAGCTGGCCACCCGCCGACGCGGACGCCAGGGTGTCGGCGCCGAAGTGGTCGTAGCGGTACTGGTCGGTGTGCAGGTACCAGTACGCCGTCTGGATCATGTTGCGCGGCGGCCGCGTCCAGTCCAGCGCGTTGGCCACCTGGGTGTAGCCCGTGAGCGGACGCACCTTCTCCTGCCCCACGTAGTGCGCCCAGCCACCGCCGTTCACGCCCTGGCACCCCGTGATGGTCGTCAGGGTGAGGAAGGTGCGGTAGATCGTGTCGGAGTGGAACCAGTGGTTGGTGCCGGCACCCATGATGATCATCGAGCGTCCGCGCGACTCCTCGGCGTTGGCCGCGAACTCCCGCCCGATCCGCTCGGCCGCCTGGGCCGGGACGCCGGTGATGGCCTCCTGCCACGCCGGGGTGTAGGGCTCGTCGGCGTCGTCGTAGCCGGTGGGCCACTGGCCCGGCAGGCCCTCGCGCGCCACCCCGTACTGCGCGAGCAGCAGGTCGAACACCGTGGTCACCAGGTGCTCGCCGACCCGTCGCACGGGCACCCCGCGCACCAGCAGCGCAGCAGAACCGTCGGGAGCGTCGAAGCGCGGCAAGGTGATCTGCACGGACGACGGCGCGGCATCGTGAGCCACGACGCCGGCGTCCGCCGCCATGCTGAGCATCGGGTCGACGTCACCGAGCTCGAGGTTCCAGCGCCCCTCGCCCTCGGCGCCGAACCGGTGGCCGAGCGTGCCGTTGGGGACGACGGGCCGGCCGGTGGCGGCGTCCATCAGCACGGTCTTGAAGTGCGCGTTCTCGCTCTGCGCCTGGGCCCCCGGAAGGTCCGAGGCCGTGAGGAACTTGCCGGGTACGAGCTCGCCGTCGCGCTCCTCGAGCCGCACCAGGAACGGCAGATCGGTGTAGCGCTTGACGTAGTCGTTGAAGTACGGCGTCTCGCGGTCGACGAAGAACTCCTTGAGCACCACGTGACCCATCGCCATCGCGAGCGCGGCGTCGGTGCCCGGGGCGGCGGGCAGCCACTCGTCGGCGAACTTGACGTTGTCGGCGTAGTCGGGCGACACCGCGATGACCTTCTGCCCGCGGTAGCGCGCCTCGGTCATCCAGTGGGCGTCCGGCGTCCGGGTGACCGGCAGGTTCGAGCCCCACATGATGAGGTAGCCGGCGTCCCACCAGTCGCCGGACTCCGGGACGTCGGTCTGGTCGCCGAACACCTGCGGCGAGGCCACCGGGAGGTCGGCGTACCAGTCGTAGAAGCTCAGCATCGAGCCGCCGAGCAGGTTGACGAACCGGGCGCCGGACGCGTGCGACACCATCGACATCGCGGGGATCGGCGAGAAGCCGGCGACGCGGTCGGGGCCCCACTTCTTGATCGTGTGCACGTGCGCCGCGGCGACCATCTCGGTGGCCTCGTCCCAGGACGCGCGCACCAGGCCGCCCTTGCCGCGGGCGGCCTTGTAGCGCTTGGCCTTCTCGGGGTCGTCGACGACGTCGGCCCACGCCAGCACCGGGTCGCCGAGGCGCTGCTTGGCCTCGCGGTAGAGGTCGAGGAGCACGCCGCGCACGTACGGGTACCGCACCCGCGTCGGCGAGTAGGTGTACCAGGAGAACGCCGCGCCACGCGGGCAGCCGCGCGGCTCGTACTCGGGTCGGTCGGGACCCACCGACGGGTAGTCGGTCTGCTGCGACTCCCAGGTGATGATGCCGTCCTTGACGTACACCTTCCACGAGCAGGAGCCCGTGCAGTTCACGCCGTGCGTGGAGCGGACGACCTTGTCGTGGCTCCACCGGTCGCGGTAGAAGGTGTCGGCCTCGCGACCGCCTTGCTGGAACATCGCCCTGCGGTCGGCGCTGATCTCGGCCTTGGTGAAGAACCGTCGCGTGCCGACGAGGGCCTCGCTCAGCGGGTCGTCCAGGTGCGCGTGAGCCTGCTGGTCGCCTGGGCGCCCCGCAGCCTCGCCGGTCTCGGTGGTCACAGTGCGAGCCTCCCCATCGTGTCGGTTGCGTGCCGACAAGTACTCAACCTAGCGAACCCTTGTGCCTCAACGGCATACGCCTGGGTCACGAGTTGGTGACCGGGGTGGCGAGCGGACTGCCGGCCCGCTCCCGCACGACCTCGACGCGTTCCCACTGGTCGGCGTCCAGCGACGTCAGCGCCGCCGGGAACACGCCGTCCTGCTCCTTGAGGATGTGGTCGCGCAGCAGGTGCAGGGCGTCGCTGAGGCGAGCCGGCCACGTCGGGTCGGTGGGCGTGCCGCGCGAGGCCTCGTCGAGCACCGCCTCCACGACCCGGTGCTCCGCGCGCAGCGCCTCGACGTGCTCGGGGAACTCGTCGGCCAGCTCGGGGAACAGGCCGTCCTCCTCCACCAGGGTGTGTGGTGCGAGCACGACCGCCATCTGGCGCGTCACCGCGGCGGCCCCGTCGACGTCGTCCGCGGCGAGCAGCTCGCGCACGCGGGCGATCAGGGCGACGACGGCGTCGTGCTCACGGGTGAGCTCGTCGATGACGGCGATCTGCTGGCACCCGCAGTACTCGCACATCAGGCGACCGGCCGAGCGCTCGCCTCGCGGCGCACCACGGTGCCCGTGAGCACGAGCGTGCCGGCAGCGACGACGGCGAGCAGCAGCAGGCCGATCGCGTACGAGCCGGTGCGGCCGTAGACGAATCCCATGACGAGCGGCGGCACGAAGCCACCGAGACCACCGGCTGCACCGACCAGACCCGTGACCGAGCCGACCTGCGCGGGGTTCGCGAGCCGGGCCACGAGCGCGAAGGTCGCGCCGCTGCCCGCGCCGAGCGCGGCGGCCATGGCGAGGAACGCGATGGTGCCGACGGGCATGAGGTCGGGCGTGAACGACTGCACGATCGCACCGACCAGGACGACGGCGTACGCGGCGAGCAGCACTCGCACGGGCCCGATCCGGTCCGACAGCCAGCCGCCCACCGGCCGCATCAGCACGGCCAGCAGCACGAAGCCGGCCATCCGGTTGGCGGCGTCGGCCTGCTCGAGCCCGTAGGCGGTCTTGAGGTACGCCGGCAGGTAGACCGAGAAGGCGACGTACCCGCCGAAGGCCACGGCGTACAGGATGCAGGCCTGCCAGGTGACCGACAGCTTGACGGTGGCCGCGAGACGGGCACCGAGCGACGTCGTGGGCACCGTGCGCCCCGGCGCGTCGCGCAGCGCCAGCAGCGCGACCCCGGCGTAGGCGGCGAGGGCGAGCGCGGTGATGACGAACGGCGCCGACTCGCCGTGGCCCTTGACGAGCTTCACGGTGGTGAGCGCGCTGATCGCCGTCCCGCCCATGCCGGCGCCGAACACACCGATCGCGAAGCCGCGCCGCTGCGGCGGGAACCAGGCGTTGACGAACGGCACGCCGACCGCGAAGGCCGTGCCACCGATGCCGAGGAAGAAGCCACCCACCAGCAGCGCGGCGAACGACCCCTGGCCGACCAGGCCGATCGCCAGCACCGGCACGATCGTGGCCGCCGAGACGATCGGGAACATCACCCGGCCGCCGAAGCGGTCGGTGAGCGCGCCGACCGGGATGCGACCGACCGAGCCGACGATCACGGGTACCGCCACGAGCAGCGCCTGCTGCGACGACGACAGCGACAGCAGCTCCTTGAAGCGCGGCCCGAGGGGGCTGAGCAGCGCCCACGCCCAGAAGTTGATCGCGAAGCCGAGCGTCGCGAGGACGAGCATCAGCAGGGGCTGACCGCCGCGGGCGGTGGGTGCCTCGGTGGTCGTGGGGCGGGTGGCGGTCATCACGTCTTTGTACTCTCGTCGCGGGTCGAGGGAGCCGAGCGGCGTGCTCGGTTCCGGGCAGCAGACGTGCCGGCCACCCTCGGTGGCCGGCTCGCTGCACTACGTATCCTCGTC
The DNA here is from genome assembly GCF_001426435.1 of Angustibacter sp. Root456. NCBI lineage: Bacteria > Bacillati > Actinomycetota > Actinomycetes > Kineosporiales > Kineosporiaceae > Angustibacter > Angustibacter sp. Root456. The sequence continues at coordinate 415,627 of NZ_LMER01000015.1, forward strand.
ACGCTGTGCACGACGGCACAGGGACCAAAGGCCCGTCTGTCAGCCGGTCGCTCCGGACGCACCCACGGCCTGCGCGATGCGCCCGGCCCAGGCGTCGACGTCCTTCCAGTCACGGAAGTCACCCAGGGGCGCCCGGACGGCGCGCGCCACCAGCCGCTCGCCGAGCCCGAGGTCGTGAGGGTCGAGGCGTCCACTGAAGACGGCGTGGCCGCGCGCACCGGACTCGCTCAGCAGCGCGACGACGTCCGCGGGCTCCTCGACCTTCTCCGGCGGGTCACCGAGGGGGCCGCTGGAGAACAGCCAGACGTCGCGCCAGCGCAGCGCCGACGCGTGCCGCTCGACGAAGTCCTTGGCGTCCTTCATCCAACGACCGGCGTAGACGGCGCTGCCGACCACCACGACGTCGTAGCCCTCGAGGTCGACGACGGCCTCGGGCGGCCGCACATCGGCCTCGAGCCCGCGCCGACGCAAGCCGTCTGCCACCGCCGCGGCGATGTCGGCGGTCGACCCGTGCTTGCTCGCTGCCGTGACCAGTGCGCGCACGACGTCCTCCTCGGGGGCTCGGCGTCCTGTCGGTCCCACTGTCACCGGCGGGGGCGCGGGCGGTCAGAGCCGTTGGTCCCGCCGACGGCGAGTGAGTCGGCCGGGGGGCATGGCGCGGGCGAGGCCTTCGTGCCACGGTGGGCACATGAGCGCACCGCCTCCGTCCCCCGACCGCGAACCGCGTCCCGGCGCGGAGTCCGACGTCGCGATGGACGCCGAGCACTGCCGCTACCTGCTGGCGTCCGTGCGCGTCGCCCGGGTGGCCTTCGTCGACGGCGGGCGTCCGCGCATCGTGGTGATGAACCACCGCACCGACGGCGACGACGTCCTGTTGCGCACGGACGTCGACGCGCGGCTCGCGGCGCTCACCGAGGGCGGCGCGTCGGTGCCGGTGGAGCTCGAGGTCGACAGCGTGTCGTCGGCCGGGCGCTCAGGCTGGTCGGTGATCGCCTCGGGGTCCCTCGAGCGCGACGACGACGCCCCTGAGTCGCACCTGCCGCTGCCGTGGCGCAGCGGAGCCACCGACGTCGTCCTGCGGCTGCGCGTGGAGCAGATCCGCGGGCTGCAGGTGACCAAGGCCGACGACCTGCACGACGGCGCGGGCGACGTCTCCCCCCGCGACTGACCACCCCCACGACTGACCACCGCACCCCACCCACCCCACCCGCGCCACCCCCAT
>NZ_LMER01000015.1:416865-417004 GCF_001426435.1 Angustibacter sp. Root456
CCGCGGCGGAAGTTGATCACGTTGAGGGGGTGACATGCCGCTTGTCGAGGGTTGCAACCCTCGGCAAGCGGCATGTCACCCCCATAACGTGATCAACTTCCGGGGGCGGGCGGGAGGGGTCAGGCGGTGGGGAGAGGGA
>NZ_LMER01000015.1:417016-450151 GCF_001426435.1 Angustibacter sp. Root456
CGCGCCAGTGCACCTGGGTGCCCTGTGGTTGCGCGGCCTCGACCTCGAGCGTGCCGCCGTGGGTCTTGGCCCGTTCGGTGAGGTTGGCCAGGCCGCTGCGCCGCGCCTGGCCCGGGTCGAGGCCGTTGCCGTCGTCGCGGACGACGACGTCGACCTCGCTGCCGACCCGCAGGCGCACCTCGACGTGCGCGGCCTGGGCGTGCCGCGCGGCGTTCGACAGCAGCTCGCGCACGACGGCCACGACGTCGGCCGCGACGGTCGGAGGGACGGCGATCACGGGCCCCTCGATGACCAGCCGGGGCGCGAAGCCCAGCCCCCGGCGCGCGGCGGCCACGACGTCGTCCAGCTGGTTGCGCAGGTCCTGACCGGTCGGCGAGTGCAGCTGGAAGATCGTCCGGCGCACGTCCTTGATGGTGTCGTCGAGGTCGTCGACGGCGCGCCGCAGCCGGTCGATCACCTCGGGCCGCACGGCGTCGGCCTCAGCGGACTGCACCGACAGGCCGACGGCGAACAGCCGCTGGATCACCAGGTCGTGCAGGTCGCGGGCGATGCGATCGCGGTCCTCGAGCACGGCGAGGCGGGCGCGGTAGGCCTGGCTGGACGCGACGTCGAGCGCCATGGCGACGCGGTCGGCGAAGACCCCGACCGGACCGATGCCGTCGGCCGACAACCGCCGGTCCTCACGCCAGGCCAGGATCAGCGCGCCCATGAAGGTCTCGCCCGACCACATGGGTGCCGCGAGCACCCGCCGCCAGGCACCGGCCTCCAGCACCCCGTCGAGGGCGGGGTCGACCCACACGGGCAGCGAGCCGACGTCCGGCCCGAACACCTGGCCCACCTTGACGTGGCTGGGCACGGCGACCGGCACGTCCGACGACTGCGCGCCGATCCGCATCTGCACGTCCTCGTCGGCCTGGACGCCCGTCTCGCCCACCTCCTGCCCGACGGGCGCAGCCCCGGTGAGCGCCAGGACGACCAGGTCGGCGTCCCCCGCACCGCGCGCCGCGTGCGCCACCTGCTGCAGCGCGGCCGCGGTGCCGCCGTCAGCGACCAGACGCTGGCTGGACGCCCCGGCTGCCTCGAGCCAGGTCTCGCGGCTGCGCGTGCGCTCGTAGAGCTGGGCGTTCTCGACGGCGACGCCGGCCGCGGCGGCGAGCGCCTCGACGACCTCCTCGTCGTCCTGCGTGAAGTCGCGGCGCTCGCCGTTCGCGTCGTGCTTCTCAGCGAGGTAGAGGTTGCCGAAGACCGCCTCACGCGTGCGCAGCGGCACGCCGAGGAAGTTGTGCATGGGCGGGTGGTGCTCGGGGAACCCCACGGACGCCGGGTGGTGGGCGATGTCGTGCAGCCGCAGGGGCTGCGGGTTCTCGATCAGCAGCAGACCGAGCACGCCGTGGCCGGTGGGCAGCGGCCCGATCTTGGCGCGGGTCTGCTCGTCGATGCCGTAGGTGATGAACTGGCTGAGGTAATCGCGTTCGGGCGACAGCACCCCCAGCGCCCCGTACCGCGCACCCGAGAGCTGGCAAGCGGTCTGGACGATCGTCGAGAGCACGGTGGGCAGGTCGAGGTCGGCGGTGACGGCGACCACGGCGTCCAGCAGCGCGGCGAGGCGGCGCTGCGCCTCCTGCGCGAGGCCCGCGCGGTCGCGCAGCTCGAGCAAAAGGTCGTCCAGGTCCAACGTCGACAGCGTGGGGCCGAACCGTGGTTCGAGCGAACCAGACTGGCGGCGCTCCCCGGCCGGCGACGTCATGCACCGATCGTACGACGCCGCAGGCCGCGCAGCAGCGCCCTCGGGACCTTGGTCCTGCTCGCAACCCCTCCGCGCGGGGCCCGATCGCCGTAGGGTGACCCCATGGCTGCGATCAGGGTCTTCCTGCTCGACGACCACGAGATCGTCCGGCGCGGGCTGCGCGAGCTGCTGGAGCGCGAGGACGACATCGAGGTCGTCGGCGAGTCCGGTGAGGCCGAGCAGGCGCGCCGGCGCATCCCGGCCCTGCGGCCCGACGTCGCGATCCTCGACGCCCGCCTGCCTGACGGCAGCGGGATCGACGTGTGCCGCGACGTCCGCTCGATCGACCCGACGATCAAGGCGCTGATCCTGACGTCCTACGACGACGACGAGGCGCTGTTCGCCGCGATCATGGCGGGCGCCGCCGGCTACGTGCTCAAGCAGGTGCGCAGCAGCGAGCTGGTCGACGGCGTCCGACGGGTGGCGGCCGGGCAGTCGCTGCTCGACCCGGCGGTCACGACGCAGGTGCTCACGCGCCTGCGCACCGGCCCGCAGCAGGACCCGCGCCTGGCCGGCCTCACCGGCCAGGAGCGGCGCATCCTCGACTGCATCGCCGAGGGCATGTCGAACCGCGAGATCGCCGAGCACCTCTCGCTCGCCGAGAAGACGGTGAAGAACTACGTGACCAGCGTGCTGGCGAAGCTCGGCATGCAGCGCCGGACGCAGGCGGCGGTGTTCGCCGCGCGCATGGACGACAAGCACTGATGCGCGTCGTCGACGTCGAGGGCCTGGCCGGGCACCTCGAAGGACTCGCTGCGAGCGAACCCGAGGGCCCGCGCGTCGTCGTGAGTGGCAACCACGCGACGCCGTGGCCGCTGCTCGCGGCGTTCGACCGCGCCGTCGAGCGTTACCGCCTGTTCGTGCTCAACGCCCAGCCGGGCGTGCCTGACCGCGACGGCGTGGTGCTCGAGACGCCGTTCGTCGGCGCGGGCATGCGCCGCAGCCCCCGGCTGCGCTACCTGCCGTCGCGGCTGTCGCTGGTGCCGCGGCTGTTCGGGGCGACGGTGCCGCCCGACGTCGTCCTGCTGCACACCACGGCCCCGCGCGACGGCCAGGTGTCGCTGGGCGTCGAGGTCAACGTGCTGCCCGCAGCCGTGGAGGCGGTGCGAGCGCGCGGGGGGCTCGTCGTCGCCCAGCTCAACCCCGCCATGCCGTGGACGTCTGGCGACGCCGTGCTCTCGACCGACCTGGTCGATCTCGGCGTCGAGGTCGATCAGCCGCTCAGCGCCGGCCACGCCGTGCCGCCGGACGACGACGCGCTGGCGATCGGGGCGCGGGTGGCCGCCCTCGTCGGTGACGGCGCCACTTTGCAGACCGGCATCGGCGCCGTCCCGGACGCCACCCTGCACGCCCTCACCCAGCGCCGCGGGCTGCGGGTGTGGACCGAGACGTTCAGCGACGGCGTCCTCGGGCTCGAGCGAGCCGGGGCCCTCGACCCCGAGCACCCGGTCGTGGCGTCCTTCCTCTTCGGCTCCGACGAGCTGTACGCGTGGGCGCACGACAACCCGCGGCTGACGATGCTGCGCACCGAGCGCACGAACGCCCCCGCGCTGATCGCGCAGCAGCCGGCGATGACGTCGATCAACTCCGCCCTGCAGGTCGACCTGTTCGCCCAGGCCAACGCCTCGCGCATCAACGCGCGCATCTACTCGGGCTTCGGGGGCCAGACCGACTTCATCGTCGGGGCGATGCACTCACCGGGCGGGCAGGCCGTGATCGCGCTGCGCTCGTGGCACCCGCGAGCGAACTGCTCGACCGTCGTGGCGCTCGTTGACGAGCCGGTGACGTCGTTCCAGCACAGCTCGATCATCAGCGAGCAGGGGCGGGCCCAGATCTGGGGCGCCGACCAGTGCGAGCAGGCGCGGCAGATCATCGAGCAGGTGGCGCACCCGGACGTCCGCGACGAGCTGCGCGAGGAGGCCCGGGCCCTCGGCCTGACCTGACGCCCAGAGGGGGCCGGGCTCAGGCGACGACGTGCGCGGTGCGGTCTTGCGCGCTCGGGCCGACGAGCGCCGGCGGGCGGATCCGGCGTCCGGTGACGCGAGCGGGCGTGATGCGCACGTAGTGGCCGCGCTCGTCGCCGGTCCAGCTCGCCAGGCCCAGACCGTCCGCGCGCAGCACGTCGTCGACGTCGGTGAGCTCGCGCATGAAGCCGGTCACCAGGACGCTCCAGCCGGACTGCCGCTGCTCGTCGATGTCATCGACCTCGAAGGCGACGACGACCTCGTCGCGTGCGGCGGCCAGGGCGGTGCCGGGCGCGGTGCGCAGCAAGACGCTGTGCCCGTCGAGCACGTAGTTCACCGGGAACACGACCGGCAGCGCGCGATGGGTGAGCGCGATGCGCCCGACGCGCTTGGCGGCGAGCGCGTGCAGGCACTCGTCGAACGACATGTTCTCCAGCAGATCCATGCCCCGATCATCGGCAACCGCGAGCGACCCACTTAGGGCCGAAGGTCCCCACCTGCGCACCGGCGCCCACGCGACCAGCCGGCCCGGCAGGCACCCGGGACCTTGGTCCGCCGCGATCGGGACATCCGCCCCTCACCGGACGGCACCGGTCGCGGGACGGTGACGGTGTCACAGAAGAACTGCAGTACCCGCACCGCACGGTGCGTGCGTCCTACGGAGGGACACCATGACCGCCATCTCCTCGCAACGCCGACTACCCGCTCAGCGGTCGCACGACCTGGACGTCGTCCTGCACGACGAGCCGGCCGTCGCCGCCCACAGCACGGCGTTCCGCTACGTCACCGCCGCGATCCGGCTGAGCCTCGGCTGGGTCTTCCTGTGGGCCTTCCTCGACAAGATGTTCGGCCTCGGCCACGAGACCGAGAGCAAGGCCGCCTGGATCAACGGCGGCAGCCCGACGAACGGCTTCCTGAAGTTCGGCGCGGCCGGCCCGTTCAAGGGCATGTACAACAACATCGCCGGCGCGGCCTGGGCCGACTGGCTGTTCATGATCGGCCTGGCCGGCATCGGTGTCGCGCTCGTCGCCGGCGTGGCCATGCGGCTCGCCGCCACCGCCGGGGCCCTGCTCCTGGTGCTCATGTGGACCGCGGTCCTGCCGCCGGCGAACAACCTGTTCATGGACGACCACATCATCTACGCCCTCGTCCTCGTCGCCCTCGCGATCGCCGGTGCCGGGCACACGCTCGGGCTCGGCAGCTCCTGGGAGCGGCTCGGCATCGTCAAGCGCTTCAGCTTCCTGAAGTAGCCGCACCCGCACGACCCCGCGGTCGCCACACCGCGGGTCAGCAGCCAGGCAGGGGCCGGCGAACCGGCCGCTGCCTGGCTCACCCCTACCCGGAGGCTCACGATGAGCACCGCGACCGGCACCGACCACCCCGAGGTCAGCGAGGTCACGCTCGCCATGGTCGAGGCGGCTCGGTTGGCGCCGTCCGTCCACAACTCCCAGCCGTGGCGGTTCGAGCCGCTGCCCGACGGCCTGGCGATCCACGAGGACGCCGACCGCGCCCTGCCCTCGCTCGACCCCCGCGGACGCCAGCGCACCATGTCGTGCGCCGCCGCGGTGGCGAACGCCGCCGTGGCGCTGGCTCACGCCGGCGTGCAGCCCGTCGTCCAGCTCCTGCCGGACGCCGGGCGCCCCGCCCTGCTCGCCACCGTGCGCGCGGGGCGTCCGGCGGCTCCGGGTGACACCGACCTGCGCCGGTACGCCGCGATCGCGAGGCGGCGGGCCCACCGGCGCTTGCACCAGCGCCGCGAGCTCGCAGCGGACGACGTCGAGGCCCTCTGCGAGGCCGTGGTCGGCGAGGGGGCCCGCCCGGTCGTGCCTGACGCGCCCGCGCGGCGCCGGCTCGGCGTGCTGCTGCGCCGGGCCGTGACCCACCAGCTGCGCGACACCGACCACCTCGCGGAGGTCGACCGGTGGGTGCGCCACCCGGGCGACCCGCAGGAGCACACCGACGGCATCCCGGTGGCCTCGCTCGGCACGACGCCCTACCCCGCCGACAGCATCGTCCACGACGGCTGGGACGCCGAGGAGCTCGACGAGGTGCCGGTGGAGGACGAGCTCGAGCTGAGCACGATCATCGCGATCACCACCCGCGGCGACACCCGGCGCGACTGGCTGGTGGCCGGCATGGCCCTGGAGCGGCTGTGGCTGGATGCCGCGGCCCGCGACCTGGCCGTGACGTTCGCCGACCAGGCGACTCAGTGGCCCGAGACGCGCGACCAGGCGGCCGCCGTCCTCGGGGTGCCCGGCGAGCTGCAGCTGGTGCTGCGACTGGGCTACCCGCTGGTCGACGTCCCGCCGACGCCGCGGCGTCCGCTGTCGGCGCTGTGGCTCTGACTGAGGTTGCGTCCACAGCCGAAGGGGACACGCTCAGGCAGGGCCCGGCGTCTCAGCGCTCGTCTCAGTGCTGCAGCGCCTGCGCGTACGGCGACCGCGACCAGGGCATGGGCGCGCGGCCGTCCTCGATCTGCGCGACGAACTCCTCCAGCAGCCAGTGCCGGTAGGCCAGGGCGTCCGCCGGGGTCGCGAGGGTGAGCAGGTGCTCGCCCTGGCGGCAGTACTCGTCGGCCTCGTCGAAGATGTCACCCAGGTGCCGCACGGCGTCGGCGATCTCACGGGGCACGCGGTAGGTCAGGTCGATGCTGGTCTCGCCCCGGTCGAGGGCGGCGTCGCGCTGCTTCTCGACGTCGTCCGACACCCCGGCGTACTGGTGCGTCAGCTGGTCGACGAGCACGAGCAGGCGCGCGGGCAGGTCGCTGTGACCGGACTCGACGGCGGGCGAGTTGGCGATGAGGGTGAGCTCGCGGATGAGGTCGTCGGCGTGCTCCTGCGCCCGCAGGTACAGGTCGAGCGGGTAGTCGACGAGGTGCACCTCGAGCACCTCGGGCTGGGCGTCGCTCACGACACCGCCTCCCCGTCCTCGTCGTCAGCGGCGAGCTCGAACCACACCAGCTTGCCGTCGTCGTCGATCTCGACGCCGTGCCGCAGCGCGAGGCTCTCGACGAGCATGAGACCGCGCCCGGTGGCGGCCTCCTCGGAGTACCGGTGGCGGCGGGGGGCGCGGCGGCTGCCGTCACGCACCTCCACGCGCAGCGGCAGGCTGTCGTCACGCACGAGCGTCACCTCGAACGGCGTACCGGCGTGCAGGACGACGTTCGTGACCAGCTCGCTGGCCAGCAGCTCGGCCTCGGGGCTGAGCCCGTCCAGACGCCACTGGTGCAGGGTGTCACGCACGAACCGGCGTGCGTCGCGCGTGCTGCTGGGGTGCGCGGGAAGGCTGATCACCGCACGCACCGGTACCCCGTTTCCTTGTCGCCCGCCAACCGATCGGGAGCAGCCTACGACCTCCGGACGTCCCGCGCGCTCCGGCACCACCGTCGTGTCGCGGTGATCGCCTCAGCACCAGTGAACCAGTCCCCGCCGAACCCGCCACCCCAGCGCGGTCAGTACATCGGCCCCATCTCGAACTGTGGGCGGGCGACGGCCTGCTCCGGCACCGGCACCTGCGGCGACGGCAGGACGACGACCGGGCAGTCGGCCCGGCGGATGCAGCCGGCGGCGGTCGAGCCGACGAGCACCTCGCGCAGCCGGCTGTAGCCGTGACTGCCGACCACGAGGAGCCCGGCGTGGCGCGAGGCCTCCGACAGCCGCTCGACGGCGGAGCCGAACACGACCTCGCTCGCCACGGTCACCGAGTCGCGGTAGGGCTCGGCCACCTCGCTGACCTGCCGGGCCTGCGTGGCCTCGGCGTCCTCGCGTGCCGCCCGCGCCACCGCGGTCTCACCCAGGTTGCCCTCGGGCGCTCCGTGGCCGTAGGCGGTGATCACCTCGACGCCCCACCCGCGTCGCTGCGCTTCCTGCATGGCCCACTCCAGCGCGCGGGCGCTCCCGGGCGACCCGTCGACGCCGACGACGATCACGTCGCGTGTCTCGTTCATTGTCAGCACCTCCCGACGCGCCCCATGCTCGCCGCGCTCCGCCGCACCAGGCAGAGCCGAAGGTCCCTGCAACGGTCCCTGCAACGCTTCGGGGGCCTCGGCTCAAGCCGTACGGCGCAGCCACCGAAGATCACCGGGAGGGCGACACCGACGTCGGCCGCAGGTGGGGACCATCGGGGGTCATCTCGGCGACGGGTGGAGGACGGTCAGTGACACGGCGCGGTCAGGGTCAGCCGGGTGCACAGTGGGTGCGCCGGCTGGGTCGTGCTGCCTGGGTGGTGGCGGCGCTGGGGGCCGCCTCCTCGCTGGTGCTGCCCGGCCCCGACGACGGCGCACCGATCCGCTACGCGCTCGTCGTCACCCTGCTCGCCTTCTTCGCCCTCCAGGTGATCCGGCTGCTGTTCGCCGCGGCGCTCCACCCGGCCCGTCGCTTGGCCCTGCTGTTCCTCACCGCTGGCGTCGGGCTGTGGGCCGCGGGCGCGGCGACGGTCGGCGCCAGCCAGGCCGTCGAGCTCGTGCGGTTCCCGGCGCCAGGCGAGGCGCTGTACCTCCTGTCGTACCTCGGTATGGCCGCCTTCCTGCTGCTGGACGTCGCCGGGCGGCGGCTGCCGGCGCTGTCGGTCTGGCTCGAGGCCGCCGTGGTGTGCGGAGCCGCCGCGTGCGTCTCGGCCTTCGCGGTGCTCTCGCCCCTGGCGCTCACCTTCGAGCGCGGCGGCCTGGCGCTGCTGCTCGCGATCCTCTATCCGCTGATCGACCTCGTGCTCGGGACGATCGTGCTGGCGCAGCTGCTGCTGCGCCAACGCGAGCGCACGGGGCGCACGGCCGCGCTGGCGCTGGCGTTCCTCGGGCTGGCGGTGGCCGACAGCAGCTTCCTGGTCTCGCTCAAGCAGGACACCTACTCCACGAACGTGCTCCTCGACATCCTCTGGGGCGTCAGCTTCGCCGTCCTGGTGGGTGCGGCGTGCACGCCGCCTCGGCAGGCGGTCGGCCAGGGCAGCGGTCAGCTGCGCACGCGCACGCTCGTCGTCGCAGCGGGTGTGGGGCTGCTGGTGCTGGTGGTGCACCCGGGCGGCACGATCGGGTGGGTCGTCACGGTGCCGGCGATCATCACGCTGGTGGGCGCGGGGGCGCGGATGGTGCTGGCCCTGCGCGAGGCGCGGGGGGCCGCTGAGGCGCTGCGCCTGTCACTCACCGACGAGCTCACCGGGCTACCGAACCGTCGTGCGGTGCTGGCGAGCGCCGACGAGTCGCTGCGCGAGCGCCGAGCGTTCGGCTTCATGCTGCTCGATCTCGACGGTTTCAAGGACATCAACGACAGCCTCGGGCACGGCACGGGCGACGAGGTGCTGATCGCGGTGGCGCGCCGCATGCGCGATGCCTTGCCGTCCGACGTCGTCGTGGCCCGGCTCGGCGGCGACGAGTTCGCCCTGCTGTCTCTGACCGACGACGACCTGGAGCTGCTCGAGACCGCTCGGCGCGTGCGCGAGGTGCTCATGGCGCCGCTGCACATCGACAACCTCGACCTCGCCATCGGCGCCTCGATCGGCATCACGGTGGCCGGTCAGGATGACGCGAGCGCCACCGACCTGCTGCGCCGGGCCGACGTCGCGATGTACGAGGCGAAGGAGTCTCGCTCGGGCGCGTTGCTCTACGACACGGCACAGGACGGCTACTCGCGCCAGCGGCTGCGCCGCGGCGAGGAGCTGCGCCACGCGATCGCCAGCAACGAGCTCGTGCTGTGGTACCAGCCGCAGGTCGACGCCGTGAGCCGGCGCGTGACGGCCATGGAGGCGCTCGTGCGCTGGCAGCACCCGCGCGAGGGGCTGCTCTCGCCGATGCTGTTCTTGTCCGAAGCCCGTCGCGCGGGGCTCATGCCAGCGCTGTCGGACGCCGTGATGCGCATGGTCGTCTCCGACACACGAGCGTTCGTCGACGCCGGCTACGACTTCCGGGTCGCCATGAACTGCGCGCCGCCGGAGCTGCTGGGCGGTCAGCTGCTGCCGCGGCTGTACGAGGAGCTGGCCGAGGCCGACCTCCCCGGCGACAGCGTGCTCATCGAGGTCACCGAGGACTCGTTCCTCTCCGATCCCGAGCGGGCGCGCGACGCGCTGTACGACCTGCGCGAGCACGAGGTGCAGGCGTCGATCGACGACTACGGGACGGGCTTCTCGTCGCTGGCCTACCTGCGCGACCTGCCGGTGCAGGAGCTCAAGATCGACCGCAGCTTCGTGTCGGCGCTGACGGCCGACCACCGCACCCGGCTCATCGTGCAGACCACGACGCAGATGGCCCACGCCATGGGGCTGCGGGTGGTGGCCGAGGGCGTCGAGGACGAGCAGACGGCCACAGAGCTCGTCGCGATGAAGGTCGACGTGCTGCAGGGATACCACATCGCGGCGCCCATGCCGCCGGAGCAGGTCGGACCGTGGCTGCGGCGGTGGGCCACCGGAGCGGGCCGGTCGACGTCGGCCGGCACCACGCCGTCCGTCGCCTGAGCCGACCACCCCGTGCCCTTCGGAGCCGAAGTGCACGTAGGGGCTGAGCGTCAGGAGACGGGCAGGCCCAGCGGGACGGCGGGCTCGAGCGCCACGAGGTCGATGAGCTCGGACGCCGACCGGCGCACGAACGCCGACGGCGGCGGGACGACGATGCCGTCGAGCCCGATGCCGAGCGTCACGAGCCGGTGCGCGTCCGGGAACTCGCGGCGCTGGTTCTCCAGCAGGGGCGTGAAGTGCGCGTACACCGGCGTGCTCGACGGTGAGCCGAGGTACTCCGCCGTGCGCGTGCCCGGCAACGGCCGGGTGATGATGCCCACCGACGCCAGCAGCCGCCGCACCCGCTCGTCGAGGATCGCGACGAACGACGACATGTGGTTGACCCGGGCGATGGTCATCAGCCCGTGGTAGAGCGCGAGCGACAGCCGGGTGCCCGACCGGGCGTAGTCCGAGCGCACCCCGAGCGTCCCGACCTCCCACGTGGTGGTCAGGTCCATGCCCACGGCCGCCGCCGAGCGCAGCCCGTCGACGTTCCACGGGTCACGCCCGACGTCGGCGAGGGTCTTGAACCCCGACGGCCCGGGCGCGATGAGCCGGACGGCGGCCACGACCTGGTCGGCGGCGTCGGCGATCGCGAGGAACACCGAGTCGGGCTCGTACGGCCCGTACTCGACGTCGAGCTCCTCCCGGGTGTTGCCGAACCACTTCCAGAACACCTCGGCCTCGCACTCCAGGGCGGAGTCGAGCAGGTGTCCGCGCACGTCGAAGTGCATGTACAGCTGCTCGTTCGGCACCGCCATCAGAAGGCCTTGAACTCGACGTGCGGGCTGTCGAAGAACGCGCGCGTGTACTCGACGACGTCGTCGACCGAGAACGGCTTGCAGGCGTAGATGTCGACGCTGAAGAACAGCCGGGGCTGGTCCCAGGCGTAGAAGTGCGCACCGGAGGTCTCCCAGTGGATCCACCCGGCCCAGCCGTACAGCGGCGACTGGTGGGTGGCGGGCTCCATCAGGGCGACCATGTCGATGGTCTTCGACAGCTGCGACAAATAGGTCTTGATCGACTCGGCGTCGATGGGCTCACGGCACAGCCCCTCGACGACGAGGCGCTGACGGTGGATCTCGGGGGCGAGGTCGTGCACGTCGGCTCCGCATCACGCAGCCCCCGGCCGAGTGCCAGGGGCGATGTCGCGATCGTGGCAGGTGTGACGGGCGGTGCGCCAAGCCTTGCGCCAGACGACACCTCATCGTTCACGCAGGGCTCATCGCGAACTACGCAGCGCAGTCGCCGCCCGGTTCGTGCCCTTCGCGTCGCCGTCGGCTATCCCCCGGCGGTGGCCTCGCGCTCCCGGACGACGCGCTCAGCCGCGGCATCGCGCAGGTCGATGCGCCGCAGCCGCGCGACGATCTCTCGCTCGCGGTCGATCATCACGAGCAGCTCGGGGTTCAGCCGGGGGCCGGCCTCGCCGTCGACGTACGTCGGTAGCACCCGCACGGCGTCCTCGACCCGCGCGAGCTCGGCGATGAGCTCTCGCACCGACGCCTGCGGCGTCACGCTGGGTTCGTGGTCGATGGTCGGGTGCGCCATGGTGGGTGCCCTTCAGCGAGGTCGGAGCCCGCGCTGCTTGAGGCACCACCACCGTGGCACGGACGCGCCGTGCGTCAAGTCGATCTTCACGTCGCTTTCACGCCGTCGGGGTTTGGGCCGGCGTCAGGTGGGAACCCTGGAGGTCTCGGGGAGCGCCGGAGCCACCGGCGACGACCAGGAGGACTCATGTCAGGGCCCACGGGCCGGGGTGGCGAGGAGTCAACGCCCATGACCACGCAGCACCGCGAACCGCACAGCACCCGACCGCCGGACGTGGCGGCCGACGGGTACGGCGACAGCGACCACACCGACGCCGACGCGACCGGCGTCGACCTGCCGGTGGTGCCACCGGCCTGACCGACGAGCGCGCGGCGTGGCGTCGGAAGGCGGCCCGCTCACTGCCCGGGCTGGCGGACCTTCCCGAACACCACGCCGTCGCGGACGTCGAGGTCGACGACCGGCTGCGGCGCGGTGGCCGGCCCGCGGACGACCTGCCCGCCGTCCAGCGCGAAGGCGCTGCCGTGCCAGGGGCAGACGATGCACTCGGTGCCGCGCACCGGCTCGACCTCACCCTCGTCGAGTGGCGCCGACAGGTGCGAGCACGTGGCCGACAGCGCGTGCAGGCCGTCGGCCGAGCGCACCACCACGACCGGCTCGGCGCCGAGAAGCACGCGGTGCGGGCTCCCGTCGGACAGCTCGTCGGCCGTGCCGAGCCGGTGCCAGCCCTCGGGCGCGAGGTGCGGCACGTGCTCGGCGTGGTTGGCCCCGGCGGCCCAGCGCTGGGAGAGGTGCCCGCCGAGCCCGGCGGCCAGCCCGGCGACCGCCGTCCCCGCGAGCGCCCAGCCCGGACCCCGGCGCGCGAGCGAGACCGACCACGCCGCGACGGCCGTGAGGTTGCCCGCCGCGTGCACCAGAGCGACGCGCTGCTGCTCGGGATGCAGGTCGGCGAAATCGGCCCACCCGGCGAGCGCGGTCGGGGCCGCGCTCGCCGTGGCCACCGCCGTGAGCAGGCGAGCCCCGCGGCGCAGGGTGCGGTCACCGGTGGCGAGGGCCACGAGGTCGAGGGTCGCGGCGCCGAGAGCGGCGCCCACCGGCACCTGGGCCAGCGCGGGATGCGCGGGGTGACCGAGCCAGCGGCCGTGCAGGACGTCGGCCACGCGGCCGCGCCCGATGACGCGGTTGACGGTCTCCTTGGCGGTCGTCGCCACGGCGTCGAGCGCCGTCCAGCGCACGGGCAGGTCCCACAGCGGCGTCAGTGAGCGTGGGGCGGGGTTCGACGAGCTCATCGGTCTCCTTGCGGGGTGCGGGTCGGGCTCACGGGGTGCGGCGGCTCTGCCCGGCACCTACCCGCTGCGCCGACGAGCATGCCGACCCAAGCCGTTTCGCGTCAGAGGTTTGCCAACTTGGGGCGGGGGTAGTGGAGGGGTAGCGCCTCGATCCCCTCACCACCATTCCCCAGACCACCCCCGAGAAGGGACCCCCAGATGACTCAGGGACCTGCTGTGACGCCGGCCCACTCGGCCCCCGGTGGAGCGACGACCTCGCCTCCGTCGGGCTCCGACCTCACCGTCACCGACAGCTACACCACGATCAACTCCACCACTGACTCCACGACTGACTCCACGAAGGACGTCGCCAGGGACCAGGCGGCGGGTGTCAAGGACGCCACCGTCGACGCGGCCTCCAGCGTCGCCGGCACCGCCCGCGACCAGGCCGGTGAGGTGGCTGGCGAGGCCCGCCGCCAGGCTCGCGACCTGCTCCACGAGGGACGCTCGCAGCTGCAGCACCAGGCCGGCGAGCAGCAGCAGCGCGCCGCCGAGGGCCTGCGCTCGATCGGCGACGAGCTGCGCTCGATGGCCGACGGCTCCGACCAGCAGGGCGTCGCCAGCGACCTCGCCCACCAGGCCGCCGAGCGCGTCAGCTCGGTCGCGCAGTGGCTGGACGACCGCGAGCCCGGCCAGCTGCTCGACGAGGTACGCGGTTTCGCCCGGCAGCGGCCGATGGCGTTCCTCGCGATCGCCGCCGGCGCAGGCGTGCTGGCCGGTCGGCTCGGACGCGGGCTGCAGTCCGACGCCGCCGACTCGTCGCCCGCCAACGACCCGGCGTCGACCGGCTCGGCGACCACCTCGATGCCTGCCACCTCGGTGCCGGCCTCGATGCCGGCCACCAGCACCCCGACGACCCCCGTGACGCCGGTCCCACCGACGTACGGGACGCCGGCGCCGACGACCCCTCCGCCCACCGACGTGATCCCGCCGGCCCTGCCGTCAGGTGGCGCCGGTGACGCGTCGGGTGGTTCGGACACGGGAGGTCGGCCGTGAGCGTGTCGCCTGAGACCCGGGCCGCTGCCGCGAGCCCGGATGCCGAGCGCCCCTCGCTCGGCGAGATGTTCGGCGAGGTCAGCAAGGACCTCTCGCAGCTCGTCCGCCAGGAGGTCGAGCTGGCCAAGGCGGAGGCGAAGGAGTCGGCGACTCGCGCTGGCAAGGGCGCCGGGATGCTCGTCGGCGCCGCCGAGGCGGCCCAGCTGGCGCTGGTGTTCCTGTCCGTCGCCGTGTGGTGGGGCCTCGGTAACGCCATCGGCCGCGGCTGGTCGGCGCTCGTCGTCACCGTCGTGTGGGCCGTCGTGGCCGCCGCGCTCGGCCTGCTCGGCAAGAAGCAGGTGTCGTCCGTCAACGGCCTGCCGCGCACCGCGCAGACCGTCAAGGAGATCCCCCCAGCACTCAAGCCGCACGAGGAGCAGCGATGACCACGCAGAACCCTGAGCAGATCCGCGCCGAGATCGAGCGCACCCGCAGCGAGCTCAGCAGCGACGTCGACGCGCTGGCCGACACCGTCAACCCGCGCAACGTCGCGCGCCGGCAGGTCGGCAAGGTGACCACCGCCGTGGGTGGCGTGCGAGACAAGGTGATGGGGTCGGCGTCCAGCGTCGGCGACTCCGCCGGGTCGGCGGCGTCGAGCGTCGGCGACGCCGCGTCGTCCGTCGGTGACCGCGCGAGCCACGTGCCCGACGCCGCCCGGTCCAAGACCCAGGGCAGTCCCCTGGCGGCCGGGCTGGTGGCCTTCGGCGCCGGTCTGCTGGTGGCCGCGCTGCTGCCGGCCTCGGAGCGCGAGACGCACGCCGCGGCGGCGGTGAAGGAGAAGGCAGAGCCGCTGACGCACGAGGTCACCTCGGTGGCCAAGGACGCCGCTCAGCAGCTGAAGGAGCCGGCGCAGGACGCCGTCGAGTCGGTGAAGCACACGGCTCAGGACGCCGCAGCGACGGTCAGGCAGGAGGGCCAGTCGGCCGCGGTGGACGTCCGCGACCAGGCCCAGGACGCCCAGCACACGGTGCGCGACAGCGCGCAGAGCTGATGCGGCTCGTCGTCACCGGAGCGAGCGGCAACGTAGGGACGGCGCTGCTGCGCCGGCTGGCGACGTCCGAGCACGACCTGGTGGCGGTGGCCCGACGGCCACCGCCACCGGTCGCGCCGTACGACCGCGCCCGGTGGCTGAGCGCCGACCTGAGCGAGCCGCGCAGCGAGGCGGTGCTCGCCGAGGCGGTGCGCGGCGCAGACGCGGTGGTGCACCTCGCCTGGGGCTTCCAGCCCTCGCACGACGTCGGCTACCTCGAACGGCTCGGGGTGGGTGGCACGCGGCGCGTGGCGCAGGCGGTGCTCGAGGCCGGGGTGCCGCACCTGGTGCACATGTCGTCGGTGGGCGCCTACAGCGCCAAGCGCGACGACGCCCGCGTCGTGGAGAGCTGGCCGACGCAAGGCCTCGCGACGTCGGCGTACAGCAGGCACAAGGCGGCGGCCGAGCGCGTGCTCGACATGGTCGAGACCGAGGCGGCCGCTCCGGTGGTGACGCGCCTGCGCCCGGGCCTCATCGGCC
Source organism: Angustibacter sp. Root456 (assembly GCF_001426435.1). Taxonomy (NCBI): domain Bacteria; kingdom Bacillati; phylum Actinomycetota; class Actinomycetes; order Kineosporiales; family Kineosporiaceae; genus Angustibacter; species Angustibacter sp. Root456. The sequence goes on from NZ_LMER01000015.1 coordinate 432,665, forward strand.
AGGCCCTGGCGGGCAGCGAGCTGCTGCGCTACGGGCTGCCGCCGGCCGTCCCTGCTGCAGTGCTGCGCCACCTGCCGCTGCTGCCGCTCGACCGCCGGCTCACGGTCCCCGTCGTGCACGCGGACGACGTCGCCGAGGCGATCGTGCGGGCGCTGGAACGGCGGGCCGAGGGGGCGTTCAACCTGGCGGCCGAGCCCCCGGTGACCGCCGACATGGGGGCGCAGGCGCTCGGTGCACGGATCGTGCCCGTGCCCGCCAAGGCCCTCAGCCTGCTGGCCCAGGCCAGCTGGTACGCGCACCTGCAGCCCGTCGACCGCGGGTGGGTCGACCTCGCGTACGGCGTGCCGCTGCTGGACTGCAGCCGAGCCCGTGAGGTGCTCGGCTGGCAACCCACCCGCGACGCCGAGCAGGTGCTGCACGACACCCTGGGCGGCATGGTCGAGGCGCTGAGCGGGCGCAGCCCGGTGCTGCGGCCCCGACGGGTCGTCAGCGAGCTGGCGCGCTGGCTGCGCCGCGGGCGAATCAGCGAGCGGCGCCTGCCGTGAGTCTGCACGTCGTGGTGGTGCCCGGCCTCGGGGCCGTGGGCTACCTGCAGCGGTTCGCGGCCGCCGTCCGGGCGCGGGGCGCTCGCTGCACGGTGCTCGACCTGCCGGGACTGCGCCAGCGCCCCCTCGTCTGCGAGCCCACCGTGCAGGGGCTCGGCTTCGCCGCCGCTGAACGGGTGCTCGGCCTCGATGACGAGCACGTCGTGCTGATGGGCCACTCGACGGGCGCGCAGGCGGCACTGCACGCGGCGGCGTGGGTCGAGCAGGTCCGCCCCCTCGCCGGCCTGGTGCTCGCCGGACCCACTGTGGCGCCCACGCAGCGCAGCCTCTGGCAGCTGGCCCTCCGAGCGCCGCGGGCCTATCGGCGTGACTCGCCGCGCGAGCTGCTCGACATCGTCGAGCTGGCCCGAGCGCCTGCGGCCGTCGTCCGCCTGGTGCGCTCGGGGGTGGCCGACCGGCCGGAGGCGACCATCACGAAGGTGGTTGCTCCGGTGACGGTCACGGCCGGGCGCGCCGACGCCCTGGCCCCGCGGTGGTGGCGCCACGTGCTGGTGGCTCAGGCGATCCGGGCTTCGGGACGGCGCGACATCGAGCTACCCGGCTCGCACAACAACCCCTTCACGCACCCCGGCCAGCTCGCCGACGTCGCGGTCAGTGCGCCTGCCGCCGCACGGGCGCGGTGACGACGCGTCGATCTGCGCGCCAGCCCGCGTTCGGCCGGATGGGGGTCGCCCGGTCAGCCGCTTCAGCGAGGGCCCGGCCGGGTCGATCATCTGCTTGTGCCGCATCCCGTCATGACCGCGCTCAGCCACGGCGTGCCCGTCACCCTCGTCATGGACCTGCTCTCGAGCGAGGGACCGGACTCGCGCGAGATCCTGCAGTCCGAGCCGCCGCCGCCCGAGCAGTGGTGGGCACCCGGTAACGGCTCCAGCAACAGCTGACGAGCCTCAGCCGGACGAGCCTCAGCCGGACGAGCCTCAGCCTGACAAACCTCAGCCGGCTTGGAGCGCGGCCGCGTACTGCTGCTGAGCGCCGGCGTCGAGCTGCGGCGAGAGCTGGGCGACGAGGCGATCGGCAACGACGACCTTCATCCCTTGCGCGCGCAGGGCGTCCGCCCGCTTCTCGGCGGCCAGATGCGACGGCCACTCCTCGAGCAACGCACCGCAGCTCACCGGCTCGCCTGTCGTGCAACGGGTTCGCCGATCGTAGATCACGCTGCGCGCGATCAGCCCAGGATCGCGCGAGACCTCTTGGTGGGAGTCGTCACGCGTGTCGAGAGCCAGGGCCTGGACGACGGAGGGCACGGTGTCCTTCAGCTGCGCCTCGGCGGTCTGCATGGCGTCGCGCGGTCCGGACGAGCAGGCGGTGAGGGCCAGCATCATGAGGGCAACCACGATCGTCGTACGCATACACGAATCGTAGAGCGGTTTCGGCGTTCCTACAGGTCGAGAAGCGCTACTCGCACACCCTGCCGTCGTGGTCGCTGTCGCGATACCAGTCGTACTCGGGGTCGCGGCCCTGCACGTACGGGCCGTAGCCGTGGCTCTTGGCCTCCTCGCAGGTGCCGAACCGCGGGTCGGTGCCCCCGCTCGTCGACGGCGTGCTGGGCGCAGGTGCCGACGTCGTGGTGGCCGGCGCGGCAGCGACCGTGCCACCACCGAGCCGGAACGCTCGCGCGCTCGGCAGTCGCTGGTCGGGGCAGCGGGCGAGCACGCGGGCCATGGCGTCCTTCTCCGCGCGCGTCACCCACAGCCCGTAGCGGCTCTTCACCGCGACCTGCCGGGCGACGTACGCGCACCGGTAGGACTTCACCGGCGGCAACCAGGTGGCGGCGTCGCCGTCGCCCTTGCTGGCGTTCGTGGGGCCGTCGACCGCGAGCAGGTTGAGCGAGTCGTTGGCGAAGGCGGTGCGCTGGTCGAGGGTCCAGGTCTGCGCGCCCTTCTGCCAGGCGTCCGAGAGCGCGACCACGTGGTCGACCTGCACAGCGATCGAGGTGCTCTGGCCACGGACGAAGCTGATGGTGCGGCCGGTGTACGGGTCGTGCAGCGTGCCCTTCAGCACGAGGCAGCCGTGCGTGCCGGCCTTCAGCGTGTAGCGGGTGAGGTCGCGCCGCAGGACGTCGTTGCGGGTGTCGCAGCCGTTGCGGTCGACGTCGGCCCAGGCCTGCCCGAAGCGCGCGCGGTCGTAGCCGGTCTTGGGCGCGCGACCGGCCACCCGAAGGGTCGCGAGGGCGGCCAGCGCGGTGCCGGGACGAGCCGCGGGCTGCGCGGTGGTGGGGACAGGTGGCGCGCTCGACGTCGGAGCGGCCGTGGTGGTCGTGGTGGCCGTGGTGGTGGCGGTGGTGGTTGCGGTCGGGGAGGCGCTCGCAGTGGCCGAGGCGGTCGTCGGCTCGCTCGAGGAGCGGTTGCCGGCGCTCGGCCCGGCCGCCACGGAGCGGGCCGAGCTGGTGGCGGACGTCGGGCCGCTGGGCTCGCCGTGCGCGGCCTGCAGCGCCGCCACCACCAGCGCGAGGGCGCCGACCGATGCGGCGGCGACGAGGCCGGCGCGGCGCCCTCGCGTGCGGCGCCGGGCGAGGGGGGTGGCCGGTGCGTCGTCCACCCAGAAGGGCCAGCCGGGGGGAGCCGGCGGCCACGACGGGTCGGGCTGCCAACCGTCCGGGGGCGTCCAGCCCGCCGGAGGCGCGGGCCAGCCGGGCGGCGGGTTGAACCTCGGCATGCGTCCCCCTCGCGGTGCAGCCGAGCGAACGCACCCGGCCCCCGAGGTATCGGCCGCCGTCTCACCACCCTTGAGCCCCGCCTCCTCTCCGGCCCCCTCCCCTCCCCCTCCCGTGATCATGCACGCCAGCGCCGGCGCGAGAGCTCGCGCCTTGGGGGCCTTTGGCCTCTGGTGCGGCCCCCGAGGGGTCAGGACGCTGGAGGTGACCGAGGAGGCGATGTCATGACCACCGGTCCCGCTCCCACTCACCCCGGCTCAACCGACCACGCGCCCAGCAGTTGGCTCGTTCGCGCCTGGCTCGGGGTCGCGCTGGCACCCGTGTTCTTCATGCTCGCCTTCGCCGTCGGCGAGGGCGCCTACGCGGTGCTGGGCTACGCACCCGAGAACGCCGACGCGCCGACCTGGGTGGTCGTCGTCACCTCGCTGCTGGTGCTGTTGGTCCTCGGTATCCCTTGCGCGGCAAGCGTTATCTACGGTCTGCGGTGCGTCCGTGCGGGAGACCGGCGGGGGCTGGCGCCCCTGGTGATCGCGTCCCTCGTCTGGGCGGGTGCGGTGGTGCTCACCGTCGTCTCCGAGGTGGGCAACGCCCTACGTCGCTAACCGCGCGGCGCTGGGCATCCTCGACGTCGGCGGGGGCACCCGACGCCGTCGAGACGCGGGTGTCAACGGGAGCGCAGCGCCTCTCCCATGCGCTCCAAGGTCTGCACCAGGACGGGCCGCGGCGTCGCGAAGGTGTACCGGACGAAGCCGGTGCCGGCGTCCCCGCACGCGCGGCCGTCGGTGAGGGCCACGCCGGCGTTGTCGAGGAAGAACTGGGCGGGATCGTCGAGGCCGAGCTCTCGGCAGTCCAGCCAGGCGAGGTAGGTGCCTTCCGGCGGCTCGTAGGAGACGCCGGGCAGCAGCGTCGTCACCAGCTCCGAGAGCAGGCCGCGGTTGGCGTCGAGGTACGCGAGCACCTGCCCGAGCCACGGGCCGCCGTCGGTGTAGGCCGCGGTGTTGGCGATGACGCCGAGGTTCGAGGCGCCGTGCTCGGGCAGCATGCCGACCGTCGCCCACTTTTCGGCGTCCGCGTCGTTGGACAGGATCAGCTGCGCGCACTTCAGGCCCGGCAGGTTCCACGCCTTCGACGCCGACGCCGCGGTCAGCGTGTGACCCGCCGCCGCGTCGTTGACCGAGGCGTAGGGCACGTGCCGGTGCCCGGAGAAGACCAGAGGGGCGTGGATCTCGTCGGAGAACACCCTGCCGCCGTGGCGCTCGACGACCTCGCAGATCGCCTCCATCTCCCCTCTGTCGAGCACGCGGCCGACGGGGTTGTGCGGGTTGCACAGGACGAGCAGGTTCCCGCCGGCCCGGAACGCGGCGTCCACGGCGTCGAGGTCGTAGACGTGGCGCCCGCCCTCGAGGAGCAGCGGCACCTGGATGACCTCGCGGCCCATCGCCGGCGGGATCGTCAGGAACGGCATGTACGCGGGCGTCGGCAGGATGACGGCAGAACCCGGAGCGCTGAAGTGCTCGATGGCGGCCTGGAGGCCAGCCAGGACGTCGGGGAGCGGTCGGATGCGCTCGGGCGGGACGTCCCAGCCGTACCTGGTGCGTGACCACTGCGCGTACGCGTCGGACATCTGCGTGCCCAGGGCGCTCGGCAGGTAGCCGAGGAGGCCGGCGTCGACCGCGGCGTGCAGCGCCTCGGTGATCGGCGGCGCCGTGCCGAAGTCCATCTCGGCGACGAAGGCGCCGATCCGGTCCGGGTACATCGACCACTTGACTCCGCCGATCGCGCGCAGGCTCTCGACCGTGATGGCGTCGAACTCGACGTCCTCGCTCATGTCACACCCTTCGTCCCGGCCGGGGGGTCCGGCGCAGTCACGTGGACCCTTGAGCCCACCCTGAGGGACGACGACGACATGCGCGCGCAGGCACACCGGCTCGGCCCAGCAACGCTCGGTCACGAGCTCACGGACTACTCCGAGCGGGCTGCGTTGCGATCGGCCCGGGCGTGGTTGAGCACGAGGGCGGCGGGGAGGGCTCGGTCGACCACGGCCCGAGCGAGGTCGGTCAGCTTGAGGTTGTGATCTCGGGCGTACGTCCTGAGCGCCGCGTAGGCCGCCGCCATGTCGAGATCACCGTTGTACGACAGCACCCCCTTGGCCTGCTCGAGAACGACCCGGCTGTCCAGCGCGGTCTGCAGCTGCTCGTTGACGAGCGTCTTGTCGGCCGCAGCGCGGTCCTGGATCAGGGCGATCGTGGCGACGTCGGCCAGCGCTTGCGCGAGCCGCAGGTCGGACTCGTTCAGCGCGCCTGGCGTGGTGCCGAACAGGTTGAGGGCGCCAACGACGTTGTCGCGCAAGCGCATGGGCACCGCGTGCACGCTCGCCACACCGGCCTGCGCCGCGACGGACGCGAAGTCGGGCCAGCGCGAGGCGACGGCCGCCAGATCCGGGACGTGCACCGGCTGGCCGTCGAGGTAGCAGGTGTGACACGGGCCCTGGGCCCGCTGGGCTTGGAAGGCTTCGAGGTCCGCCACGCGTTCGGAGGACGCGGCAACGACGTGCAGGGCTCCACGCCGGTCCGCGAGCAGCAGCCCGACGGCGCTGACGTCGAGCAGGCTGGCGCACTCTGCGGCCAGGTCGGTGAGCAGCTCGTTGACGTCGCGACCCTGGGCGAGGCTGCCCGCCATCGACACGAAGGCGGCGACGATGTCGTCCTCGCGTGCGGTCATGCCGCACCGTCCGAGTGGCGCCCGGTCGCGGGCCCGTCGTCCTTGCTCAGCACGAGACGGCGGTTCAGGATCTGATGGGCCACCTGGCTGGCGGTGAGGTTGTGGGCGATGGCGTGCGCCCGCAGCCTGACCAGAGCATCCCCGGCAGTGACCTCGAGCGCGGCGACGATCATCCCGGTCGCCTGGTACACCTCGACGCGTTCCAACGACGCCAGCTGGTCGTCACCTGCAGTCCCGTCAGCAGCCCCGCCGGAGTCCAGCACCGACGCCATCAGATCCAGCAGCGGCAGCCCCGCCAGCCCGGCGGCGACGACCCACCCGACAGCTCCCCGTCGTCGAGGGCTCCCTTGGCACGCCGATAGAGGTCGAGCGCGCCGATGGACGTGCTGGCGACAGCGATCGGGAGGGCGAACATGGCGTGGACGCCGTGGTCCAAGACCGCCTGGGTCAGCGCTGGCCAGCGGCGTTCGAGGGGGTCGTCGAGGTCGGGGACCAGCACCGGCGCGCGCAGCGACGCGGCGTCCAGGCACGGGCCTTCACCGTAGGTGAACTGCAGCTCGTCCAACGTGCGGCTCAGCTGGCTGCTGGATCCGAACGTCCCCTGCATCCTCCCGCCCCCGATGAAGGAGATGGAGGCACCATCGACTCCCAGAAGCTGGACGCAGGCAGCGCACAGGCTGTCGGCGGCGGCGAGCGGCGTGGAGGCGTCAGTGACGGCGTCACCGAGCGCGTCTCTGAGCCGTTGCCTGTCCACCCGACCTCCTCGGCACCATGACGGTGCGGACGAGTCCATCCTGCCACCGTTCAGCCGAACGCTCGGGAGTGATTCGCTGGCGCGGGCCGGTCACGGCGACTACCGTCGAGAGCGCACGCGCGGTGCGTGCCCGTCCAGACCTTGCGCGGCGCCGAGAGGCGGCCCATCGGCCTGCCTCCACGCCCCAGGATGGACAGACTGATGCACTCAGCCAGGCACCCTTCCCCACGTTCGGCGGCCTTCGGGTCGCGACCGTGCTGCGCAACGACCCCCCACCCCACGGGGAACCGCAGCGCTGGTGTCGGATGCGATGGTCTGACTGGTGGTCTGACGGACGCGCAGCCGCGGGGCAGACGGTGACTCCCCTGCAGGCTCAGGTGGCGTCGCTTCGCAAGCGCCATTCGCGCGGCGCCTCCCTGCACCTGCGTGCCCTGCTCGACGCCGTGGCAGCCGTGCCACCCGCCGAAGGCGTGGACGCACTGGCCCAGGAGCTGTCGGTCCGGATCGACGCGTCCGAGGTGAGCATGCTGATCGCGGACAACAGCGGGCTCACCCTCGCGCGCCTCGCCCGCCGGACGGCGCCCGGGAAGTCCCGGCCGCTGCGGGCCGCTGGCGAGCAGGTTCTGATTGCCGAGTCTGCGGCCGGCACGGCGCTGGTGACGCAGCAGCCCCAGGTCAGCAGCGACTGTGACGGCGTGTGGGTGCACGTTCCGGTCAGCGAGCGGGGCGAGGCGCTCGGCGTGCTGGAGCTGGCGCTCGCCGACGTCCCCAGCACGGAGATCCTGGACTACCTGAGCCTGGCCGGTCAGGTGCTGGCCTTCGTGGTCATCGCTGACCGGCGGTTCAGCGACCTGTACGAGATCGGGCAGCGCCGCACCCGGCTGACCTTGGAAGCCGAGATCCAACGCCGGCTCCTGCCTGCCTCCTACGCCTGCGAGGGGCCGCAGTTCGCGCTCGCAGGGTGGCTCGTCCCGGCCAACGAAGCCGGCGGGGACACGTTCGACTACATGGTCGACCGCGACCGGTTGCACCTGTCGATCACCGACGCCATGGGCCACGGCGTCCCCGCAGCGCAGCTCGCCACCTTGGCCGTCGGCAGCCTGCGCAACAGCCGCCGGCGTGGCCTCGGGCTCCGCGAGCAGGCACAGGTGGCGAGCGCGCACATCGCCCAGCACGCCGCATCCGACCAGTTCGTGACGGCACTGCTGGGGAGCATCGACCTGCGGACCGGCTTGCTGGAGATGGTGAACGCTGGGCACATGAACCCTCTCCTCGTGAGGGATGGGGGCGTCCGCGAGCTTCCTCTCGCCCCGGGGCTCGTCCTTGGCGTCTTCCCTGACGTGAGGTACGAGGCCCAGCGCGTCCGGCTCCAGCCCGGCGACCGGCTCGCATTCGTCACTGACGGCATGTCGGAGCGCGACGCTGCGGCGGCTGAGATCGAGACGTTGCTCGGCACCCTGTCGCACCTGCACCCTCGCCAGACCGTGCAGGTCCTGACCGGCGCCGTCCTGCACGTGACCGGAGGTGCAGTGCGCGATGACGCGACAGTCCTGATCGTCGACTGGTACGGGGACCAGATCGACCAGTAGGGCTGCGGACGGTCAAGTCGCCCATGGCTCGCGCCGACGGGTTGGTAGGCCTCGGTCTTCCATCCACAGGAGCGCACCATCCCCGCCATGTTGAGCCTTCCCTCCTCGCTGCTCGCGCGCATCCTGATCGGTGTCACGGCCGTGACCGTGCCCGCGGCCGGGGTGGTGACCTACTCGCACCTGCACGGGTCGACGTCGAGCCCGGACGCCGCTACGGCCCCGGAGCGAACACCCGCACCCGCCCCATCTGCCCCCAGCTCCGCGCCGGTCACGCCGGCCGCACCGTCGCCGCTCATCACCCCTGCGGCGCCGCCTGACACTGCCGCGTCCCGCCGCAGCACTGCGCCGTCTCCCCTCAGCGCTGCGTTCTTCGGGCGCAGCACTGCGCCGTCCCCGGCAGTGCCGCGCAGGGTCTCTCTGCCCGTGGACGCCCCACGTGCGGCACCGGTCAAGCTGCCGCCAGCCCCGGTGGTGGCCCCGACGCCGTCTGCGCCCCCGGTACCGCCGGTGGTGGAGCAGCCGCCGGCTCCGTCAGTGCCGGCGTTCTCCGCGGCGGCTGTCCCCTCGGACGTTCACGCCAAGCTCGTCGAGTACGCCTCCAAGGGACTGCTCGCCTACGACGGCAACGACACGTTCAGGCCGGAGCAGATGATCACCCGGATAGATTTCGCGACCGTCCTCGTCGACGTGCTGGACCTGTCGCCCCCGGAGACGGTGACCGGGTCGTACTCCGACGTGCCGACCGAGGCCTTCGCGGGACCGGCGATCGACGCGATGACGAAAGCCGGCCTCATCAAGGGCATCGACGGCAGTCGCTTCGCGCCCGCCGCGACCATCAACCGGTCCGAACTGGCGGTACTGCTGGCGAAGGGACTGAACCTGCCGTCGGCGCCACCGGCGCAGCCCACGTTCACCGACGTCCCCACCGTCAACTACGCCTACGCCGCGATCGAGTCCGTCGCCCAGGCCGGGCTGATGAGTGGTCTGAGCGACGGTGAGTTCCGGCCCGACAAGGCAGTCACCCGTGCGCAGCTCGCCGTCACCCTGGTGCGAGCGCTCTCCCTGCCGGTCGACGACACGGTCACCTCACCGTTTGTCGACGTGCCCGACGACTCCTACAGCAGCCTCTACGTTGTCGCAGCAGTCAGCGCCGGGCTGCTGCGGCCGGTCGACGCGACCCACTTCGACCCCACCGGCGGGGTCAGTCGCGCCGTCGCCGCGCTGCTGTTCACCAAGGGTCTGGGGCTGCCGGTGCCGTCGACCACCAGCTCGCCGTTCGCTGACGTGACGAGCCAGTACTACGCCGGGCAGGCGATCGAGGCAGTGGTGGACGCCGGGTTGATGAAGCCGGCCAGCAGCGACGTGTTCAACCCGGCGACGGTCCTCACGCTGCCGCAGGAATCGACCCTGTTCGACGGTGCGATGAAGTTCGCAGCGGCCGGAATGCCGGCACCCGACCCCGCCCCGTAAGGGGAGGTGCCAGCTCTTCGGGCGCGGGTTCTCACAGCTCGCCACGCCCACGCCTCGGCAGTGGTGCGCTCAGGCCAGCTGCTCGTGACGGACGTTCGCCACCATGGCCCGCACCGCACCCTCGAACCGCTCGCCGCTCTCGCCCGAGACGTGCGCTGCCGCGGCCGCGAGCCCGAGTGACACAGGGTCGGTGCCCGTCCACCGCGGCGACGCGAGCGCGGCGCAGTAGCCGGCGACGAACGCGTCCCCGGCACCCACCGCCACGGCCGCCCGTGACACCGCGCTCCAGGAGCGGCAGAGCTCGCCGTCGACGAGGTGGAGCACGCCGTCCGCGCCCAGGCTGACCACGGGGTCCTCGACACCAGCCGCGCTCATCGCCCGCACCGCTGCGATGCCTTGGGCCCGAACAGGATGCTCGGAGGAGTCCGGCACTAGGGCCGCGGCCTCGTCCTCGTTGGGCTTCGCCATGCGGATCAGGCCGGTCTCCACCACCGCCCTCAGGGCATCGCCCTGGACGTCCGCCACGATGCGCACTCCCCTGCCCGCGAGGCTCCGGGCGGCCTGGGCCCAGATCTGCGACCGGATGGGCGGCGGCGCTGCACCGTTGAAGCTCACCACGTCCCCCGCCTCGACGTCGGCCAGCAACCGGTCGACCAACGCGTCGGCGTCGTCATCCACCGCCGTCGCGAGCCGCGCACCCGTCATGTGGCTGGCCGGAGCGCCGGTGGAGGCCACCGACAAGGTGAGGTTCCGCCGGGTCTCGCCGTCCACGTCGACCAGCACCGGTCGCACGCCGTCCGCCTCGACCAGCCGCGCGAACTCTGGAGCGTCGTCGGCCCCCACGAGCGAGTACGCGGTGGTGGTCACCCCCAGGCACGACGCGACGCGGGCGACGTTGAGCCCCTTGCCTGCGGCCGCGACCGTCCAGCTCAGGACGGAGCCGACCCCTCCGGGGATGACCTCGTCGACGGTCACGTGATGGTCGAACCCCGGGCTCAGGGTCACCGTGCGAAGGGTCATTCCCGCACCTCGGTGATGACGCCGGACAGCACCAGCTCGTCGAGCCGCTGGAGGACGTGCGGCGGCAGGACGTTGGTCAGGAGCGTGAAGGGCTCCTTCCAGTCGGCGATCTTCACGTGCAGGGAGATCCCGGCCTTGGAGCTGTCCGCCACCACGAACGGGGCGCGGGAGTGCTCGAGCACGAAGCGCTTGAAGCCCAGCTCGGCGTCGGAACCCATGGTGATGCCGGTCTCCAGGTCGAAGCCGTTGCCACCCACGAAGCCGAAGTCGATCGGCTTGTCACCGCCGCCGAGCTCGTCCAGCAGCTCCTCGACCTCGCGCCCGACCTTGTCGCCCCAGGTCGTGGCGTGGGTGTTGGGTCGCACCACGCCACCGACCAGGTGCAGGGCGACCAGCGCCGTGTCGTCGGTCCAGCCGAGCGTGGTCATGAACTCGCTGATCACCTGGGCGCTCGTGAGTGAGTTGGTCACGATCGTGATGTCCTCGAGGTCACCCGCCTCGACCGCGGCCAGCATGCTCTCCACGATCGGCAAGGTGGTCGAGCCGCCGTCGACCGCCACGACCGACCCGTCGGTCACCAGCGCAGCGGCGTACCGCGCGATCAGCGCCTTGGCGACCTGGTTGCGCTCGCGCTTGACCGCGATGTTCTCTTCCACCACGAACAGACCCTCGGCGGTCTCGCTGAGACCGGGCGCGCAGCCGTTGGCGCGTGCATCATCGAGCAACGCCTCGAACTGCCGCCTGGTCAGCCCGTCGAAGACGCCCGGCGAGGTCTCCGTCAGGCGCGCCAAGAGGTCACGGCGCGCGATCGGCAGCGCCGGGTTGGGTCGTTGGCAGATGTAGTCGAGCACCGCCACACCGAACGTCGAGAGCATCCGCCGCTGGGCGTCGGCGAGCGCCGAGAAGTCCACCTCCGACGCGTGGACGGTAAAGGCCGGTAGCGCGCCCGGGGTTGCTCCCGGCGGCGGTGGCACTCGCTGCTCGGGCGCCGGCATCCGGCTGAGGATGGGAGCCAGCAAAGGGGCCGGGTCGCGCACGAGCTGGTCGCGCGGGCAGTCGAGCCACTGAGCATGCTGGCGAAGTACGCGAGGCCGTCGGACAGCTCGACGGGCTCCAACCTGACCACGAAGAGCTGTTTGCCGTCCGCCGCAAGTCGCTCCACCTCGCGCAGCACGTGCGGGGACGCGTTGGACTGCTCGCTCAGGACGAGCAGCCCGCAGTCGCAGTCGCGGATCGCGCTGATGATCGCCTCGGGGTAGCTGAGTCCGGCCGGGACGTCCCGGGGGGCCATCCAGACTGAGCGGCCCGACGCCTCCACCTGCTCGCGGACGATGTCCGCGGCCTCACGGTCGGCCGACGAATACGACACGAACATCTTCTGCGCTGTCACGGTCTCTCTCGCCCTTGTCGGTCTGTGTAGCTGGCCCGGAACTGTGCATCGGGGACAACCCACCGGTGCTGAAGCTCGTCTTCGACGACCCAGTCGGTGTGCCGCACCACGGTGGGTCCTTCCTGGGTCTCCACCACCTCGCCGGGCCGGCCCGGTCTGGCCCGCACGGCGCCGGAACGCTCCCACACGTCATCCGCGACGTGCGTGTAGGTGCGCCGCAGGTCGGCGTCGCGGATCGACCACTGCCCGCCGTCCTCGCCGGTGACCAGCCAGTCACCCGCCTCGCCGGACATCTGGTGGCCGGACGCGCTGGTCCAGCTCCAAGGCTGGTCCTGGCGCTTGGCTCGCACCCGGCCGATCCGCCGGAACGGGCGCAGGTCGGTGCCGGTCGGCTCCGGCGAGGCGGCACTCGGATCGGCCACCGGGAACGGGTGGTAGCCCAGGGTGGCGAGCAGCGCGAACGAGTTGCGGACGCCGTCGCGCGCCTTGAGCCGCGCCTCGTCGTCGAGCGACGACCAGTCGAGGAGGTTGGGGTGCCGCAGCCGGTGGTCGCTGCGATCCGGCCCGTACCGCCAGCCGTTGGTGAACAGGTAGTGGCGCCACGCCTCGTGCTCGTGGTGGGCGAGCGCGTCGATCTCGGCGTCGGACAACGGGCTCGCCCCGGTCGACGACGCAGCAGGGCGCGTCCAGGAGCGGCCGGCGTGGTGGGCGATCTTCATGGTCGTGGCGATCTGCCGCAGGTTGCTCTGCCGGTAGAAGTCCGAGAGCTCCGGCCAGGGGCGCCGTCCGGGCGCGGTACCCGTGGGGTCGGGGTCAGCCGCGACGTGCCGCTCGTGCTGACGTCGCGCGATCCGTTCCCAGCCGTCCTCAGGCAGCTTGCCGTCCGCCAGCAACGTCAGCCCGAAGGCGCGCAGGTTGCCCATCAGCGCCTCGTCGGCGATGCCCTGCTCGTCGTCCGTCCACACCAGCACCTGGCACGCAGGCAGCCGGGCGGCCAGCCGCTCGGCCGCGCGCAGCGACGAGGACGACGGCTCCCGCGTGTCCACGACCAGTGGCCGTTCGCAGCCGGCCACGAGCTGTCCCACGACCGTCGCCGACGCCGGAGAGCCCTCGAACCCGGCTCCCGTCGGGCCGGTGAGCCCGACGTTGCCGTACCTGCTCTGGTGCAGCTCGTGGTCGGCCAGGAGCTCGGCCGCCTCCGGGTCGACGACCACGACGTCCAGGGATGAGGGAGCCGAGAACTCCGCCTCCTCGCGTCGATGCTGCGCGAGCTCGTCCAGCAGCGCCAGCGTCAGCGCGGACGAACCGATCAGCACCAGCCGGTCGGCCCGAACGCGCAGCGCGTGGTTGAGCAGCTCGCGGGCGGTCACCTGGAACACGCCGATGGTGTCCGAGAAGACGGCCGGGGCGTCGACCACGTGCCGGCGGCGCCAGTCCTCGGCCTGCCAGGGGTCGTCGATGCGGACGACGAGCCGTGGCACGGTGCCGTCGCGGCCTCCGCGGCCGCGCACCAGCTCGACGATCCGGCTCGCGACCTCGATGTTCGCGCTGCTGCGCTCGCCCAACAGGTAGGCCGCCCGCAGGTTCCGCCCGTCGCGCAGCAGGACGCCCAGCTGCTCGGACGCCGCCGGATCGCCCAGCACGACGAGGGCGCCCAAGGCCCGGGCGCTCGCGATGTTCGGGTGCGCGGGGTCACGTTCGAGCACCACGATGGAGGTACCGAACGGCCGGTGCGCGGCCAACCGCTCGAGCAGGCGGAGCGCGTCGTCACCGATGCCGGTCACCAGGAGCACGGACCGGGCCACCCGCGCCCGCAGCCGATCCCACTGGGCGCGGAACACACTGACCAGGGCCGCGGCCACTCCGAAGGTCGTCGCCAGGGCCGCGATCCTGGCCGTCTGCAACGCCAGCGGCATCGGGGCGGGGCACGACGCTGAGCTGCCGAACGGCTCCATGACGTTGCCGACGAACAGCGCCATGGTCCAGTGCAGCGCGGTCCAGAACGGCGCCTGCCGCCCGGAGCATCCCCAGTAGGCCGCCATCGCGAGCGTCACCGCGAGCAGGCTCAGGGCGGCCCCGGCCACGACGGGGAACGGCCTGACCTGGCGGCGCCGAGGCAGCCAGTAACAGAGGAAGGCGGCGACGCCCAGGGCCGCCAGCAGCAGGATCGTCTCCCAGGCACCGGAGTCGACGTGGCGGCGAAGATCCTGCGGCAACGAGGTCGCCAGCGACGGCCTCAGCGCGACCGCCGCGAGCACGAGCGCCAGGGCTGCGGTCAGGGCGGTGAAGACGGCCAGCAGCACCTGGTCGAAGGCTGCCGGTCGCCGCACCGCCCTCGGCCGCTGCCGGGGAGACGACAGCACCCGGCGTCGATGCCGGCGCCGGGTCAGGGGACTCGGCATACGCGCTCCGTGCGGATCATGCCCCTCGCCTGGCCACGCAAGAGAAGCTCAGCCACGGACGCAGCGCGGGCGCGGTTGCCGACATGCAACGCTTCCTACCAGGTCTGGGCGCGCGCGATGCGGATTGCGCCACGACGCGCTGGCTGTTCGGGGCAGATCGCGCCCGACAACCCGACGGCGCGGCCCTCGCGGTGCTGCTGGCGCTGGCTGCGAAACTGCAGCTGGTCAGCGCTGGTCAGCACCGGACCGACGGCACTCCTCCCACCGTCGACGTCCGCTCGCCTCCTGCCTTGCGGCACGAGCGGAGGAAGCTAGGGGCTACGAAGAGGGGGCGACGACGAACCCTATCGACGTGCCACGCGCCGACGGCCGCACCCGATGAGGGCGCCGAGAGTTGCGCTACGTCCGAGCCACTTTCAACGCTACCTCCCTGCCCCGACCCGAGGCACAGACTCATCTCACCCTCGGGCGGTAGGCACACCAAGGGAGTGCCGGGGGCGAGGGGCAGCTCGGGCTCGAATAGCGAGATCGCGTCGGGGCGCTCCCTGTAGGTGCGCCCGTACGCGACCGTCGAGCCTGAAGCAAGCATCGACTTGAGCTGCCGAAGGCCCGAGACAGGGCCGGCTTGCGCGCTGTCTGCGGTGTAGTGGGTCCGACGCGCTGGGTCATCGCTGCACCGAACCCGTCGCACGCCGCGGCCGCGAAGCGAGCCACGCCATCGCACTCACCCGCAACGGGCGCCGCGACAGCCGACTCGCCACCGCCCTGGCCGCCGCACCCGACTTCCACCTCGCCGAGGCCGCGGCCCGCGCCGTGATCGACGACGTCGTCGACGCCATCCACCACCACTGGGACGAGGCATGCGACCAGGCCCGGCTCACCACCACCGAGCGCGAGGGCCTCTGGCAACGAGAGGTCCTCAACGACTACGTCCTCGAGGGGTACACGGCAAACATCTAGATCCGCACGCGCCCGTCCCTGCGGTTTTCGTCCGCGTCGGGCCGACCCAGATGGCCGACCTTCACCGGGACGGCATCCTGTCCAACGACGAGTTCGCGCTCTTCAAGGCCAAGGCTGCTCGACGGGCTCGGACCAGAGCCGACCGTCGCAGACAGCTCGCCGTCCAGGCTGCGACTCGACGCGACCGAACGCCAACAAGCGGCGAAGTGGGCTGCGTCGGCGTGCTGTCCATCTTGCCGCTTCATAGACAGGACATAACGCACCGCGTTATGCTCGGTGGGTGATCAGGTCGTTCGGCAACAGCATGACCGAACGCCTCTGGTCGAGAGAACGCACCAAGAAGCTCGATCCGCGGATCGAGCGGACCGCCCTGCGGAAGCTTGTCATCGTGGACGCCGCCGAGACCCTCGATGACCTTCGGATCCCGCCGGGCAACCGGCTCGAAGCCCTCCGAGGCGACCGGACCGGTCAACACAGCATTCGCATCAACCAGCAGTGGCGGATCTGCTTCACCTGGACCCCCGCCGGACCCGAGAACGTCGAGATCGTCGACTACCACTGACCAAGGAGGGACACCGATGACGACGACCATTGCGCCGATCCATCCCGGAGAGGTCCTCCTCGAGGACTTCCTCACCCCGCTCGGGGTCACCCAGCACCACCTGGCGATCTCCATCAGCGTCCCGCCGCGCCGAATCAACGAGATCGTCCACGGCAAGCGTCGGGTGACCGCCGACACCGCGCTCCGGCTGGCCCGCTACTTCGGCACCAGCGACCGGTTCTGGCTCAACCTGCAGACCCGATACGACCTTGAGCTCGAGAGGGACCACCTCGGCGCCGCCCTCGAACACATCCGCCCTCTCCAGAGCGCTTGACCACGCGCCCTGCGCGGCGGAATGACGCACTCTCATCGCGGCAGAAGTGGATGGCCGCGGGCGCAAGCCACGCGGCAGATCCGTAAGCCCACGGCGGGGTGCTCAACGCTTTCGGTGGTCTCCCCGAGTGTCCTTATGCGCGTGGCGGCGTTCGGCGCGGCGGCTGCGGAATATGACTTCCAGGATGTTGGCCATCCAGACACCGAAGATTGCGCTGAGCACCCGAATACGCTAACCGCTGTGGATCTCCGTCGGAGACGCCGCGGGGAGGCCGCACGCTACACGGTAGCAGCGGAAACGGGTCGGCCGGAGGCTCCGGTCGTCCGCCAGCCCAGTCAGGGTGGCTGTTGCCATGATGGGCTCGTGACGATGACACCCGCGGAGGCAGAGGCTGCCCTAATGCGGGCCCGCTTGCAGCTGTACGCCTTGCCAGACCTTGCGACTCAGTGGCTACTGAATGGGGTCGACACGCCGGCGCTGCGCGAGCTGGCCGGCCATCCCCGGCGCGACTACGACGGCATCCGCGCACTGTGGACGACGGTTCGCGGCGAGCTCGGCATACCGGAGGGCGTGCCACCGATGGATGGTCGCCTGACTCGCTCCGAACTACAGGAGCTGATTCACGACCTGGATCACCTCGTGAGTGTCTGGCGCCCAGAGTCGGGACTGGACGCTTCGGTTGCTGAGCTCGTGAGCGAACTGTGGTCGGGCGCTGAATGGCGAGGCTGGTCCTGCGATCGAGGGTCTGGATGCTCGGGGAGAAGCGCTCATCGTGAGGTCGTACGCGCTGGTCGACGAGTTCAGTGAGCCACTGCTTACCAACAGGGTCCGCAAGCGGTCCATGGCCGAGCTGGCGGCGATCCTTGCCGACCTGATCCGTCACGTACAGGCTCGGCAGTAGTCGCCCAAGGCGGGGGCGGGGCTACCTCACACGAGGTGTGATGTGTGGATCATCAGATTCGGGCGAGCGTAGCCGCCCGCACAACGGCTACTTGTTTCATTGACGGCAGGACCGGTGCCTGCGCAGGCTCGGTTCAGGTGCCCGGGT
>NZ_LMER01000016.1:0-225 GCF_001426435.1 Angustibacter sp. Root456
GGCGAGGTGCTGCAGGGCGTCGTGGCGGCGTTGGCCGGGGCTGCGGGGGTCCAGGGTGCTGTCTTCGGCGGGTTGGGGGGCGGACCAGGCGTCCAGGGCGGCCTTGAGTGCTGCCCCGCACTCTTTGGTGAGCAGGCCCTGGACGAACGTCATGCCCGAGGTGTCGGTGGCCATCACGAACGACCGCTTGCGTTCCTGGGCTCGCTCGTCTCGGGCGAGGCGGTC
>NZ_LMER01000016.1:379-480 GCF_001426435.1 Angustibacter sp. Root456
GCCGGGTGCCGTCCTGCCCGGGGATCCCGCGACCGTCCACCTCACCCAGCACGCGCAGGGTCTGGCCCTGGCTGCGGCGCCGCGCCCGGTCCAGCGCGGCC